>NZ_JACAGF010000015.1:0-79193 GCF_030324345.1 Empedobacter sp. R750
TGAAGAATTTAATCAACAAAAAATTAGTTATAAAAATGTAGCTTAACTAATACTCCTATTTTTGTTTGCATATCCAACCATAGATTTGATTATTATGATGATATTTCATTAGGAAAAGATGTAATTGGTGTTATACCAATACCTTCTAATCCAACAAGTAGATATTTTTCAGATCCAGAAGTAAATACAGATAATTTAACTACTTTTCCTAACAATAATTTTATATTGAATAAAGTTGGTTTTTCTGCCGAAGGAACTGCTTTAGGAAGTAGTATTTCTTCAAGTTGGAATGCTGGTGGTTATTTAGGAATTGGTATTGGAAAGAATCCTGTAAATAGAAAAACAACTATAGGAGCTTCTTTTGATTTAGGAGGAGGTAAAAGTCACGCTTTTGTTGCATTAGTTGATATTGATGGAGATGGCTTACAAGATAAATTATACAGAAGGAATGGTCAGATGTACTATAGAAAACATAGTATCAATCGAGCAAGTTTAAATTCTAATACACATATTGTTTCTTCAGATAATACAACTTATTCACATACCTTTAGTGATTATAAACCTATTAATAACATAGGGAATATTTATTTATCAAAGGATGAAAATACAACTCCAATAGGTTTTCAATTTAATTTTCCTGGAGGAACAGCAGGTATAAATTGGACAAAATCAAAAAGTACAACAAATGTATATATGACAGATGCTAATGGTGATATGCTAGTAGATGTAGTCAATAATGGAGTCGTTTATTTTAATAGATTAGAAAATGGAATACCTACATTCACTCCTTCTAGTTTAGGAACTCCTAACTTACTAATTTTTGCTAAAACAGGAATGACATTGCCTCCAGAAATAACTCAACCTATAAAAGATGGAGTTGTCTATGATTTAGTTAAAGTTTGGGGATATCCTTTAATAGACAATCCTTTAGAAAAAGGATTATCTATCAAAGGAAAGTTATCATTTACTCCTAAAACTCCTAATTCTAAAGTTTTAGCTACAATTGAAGTTATTAACCCTTTGACCTCACAAAACTGTCGTATTTTCTATAAAGAACTAAATTCTTTAGATAAAGAATTAGATTTGAATTTAATTTTATCTAACTCTACCGATTTTAGTAATTTACCTTTAGGATGTACAGGACTAGTTTTTCAACATAAAAGTCCTTTTGTAGAGAGAAATATAATTTATTTTAGATTACATGGTGATAAAGAAGATGAACTAAAATTAGTTGATTGGGATCCAAAAATAGCTGAAATTCCTATAAATAATGAGACGTTAATTACAAAAGATGCTAATGGGATTTCGTTTCCTGAAAATTCTTCATTTAAAGAAGCATTTATTTTATCAAGTAAAAAAGAGACATATGTTCAGAATACTACTAATGTCAATATTTCATGGCCATCAATAAATATACCTGTATTAACGGACGATGTGACTTTTGAGATACATAAGGTTGAAAGAAACACCGAAGGAGATATTTTATCTGATAATATATTATTCACAAAAAAAGTACTTTATGGAAGTACATCTGCATTGTCAGCTCCTAATAATTTAAGTAATATTTCGGTTAATAATTCAAGAATAACATCTTTTTACTTTAAAGTTTTTTCAGATTCTAATGTAAATTGGAAATTAGTAGATTGGAAACCTAAGTTAACGTATACAGATTCTGAATCTTCAAAACTTATATCTTTATTTCCAATTGCGGATTACAGTATTTATCATAAAGCTTTTGATGCAAGTAATTTTATTAAACTTAAACAGTCTGGAACCTTTTATTTAGATTTCACAAATTTCTTAACAAACCTAAATTTAACCAACGAAAAAGGAAAATTTATGTTTGTTGTTAAAAATCTAGATGGTAACTTATTAGGAAAAAGATTAATAACAATTGAGAATGGTTCAGTATTTATGGATAAAAGACAAATGGGGCTATTTAATGGAGATGTTAATAATATTAATAATTTTAATAAAATTAGATTTGAAGTTGGAATATATCCATTAAATTCTGAGAGTAATAGTCTTGTAAGATTATTAAAAAATTATTTACAATGTAATATTGTTACTGGCATTTTAGCTTTGAATGATAATGCTGTTGGCGATATTGTTCAAACTTTTAATGCAAAAAGTTATTATTCAGAAACTTCTAACTTTGGACCTATGCATCTAAATTGGGGACAATTTTTGTATAATCCAGAGAAAGCAAGTACACATACTCCTATTGATTCTAATGGAATAAGATTAATTGATAATTCTATTAATTATAGTCAAGAATTTAACTCAGATATAAAAGAAGAAGATATAATACCTACTATTCCTGAAAATGGTTTTTCATCCATTGAAGAAATGGAAGCATTTTATAACAATATTAAAGATGATCCAAGATATAATCAGGTTTTAGTAGCATTAACGCCTAAGCGAGAATTAAATTCTTCTAATTATTTTGATGAGAAATGGATTGGTTTTAAAGATGATATATTTTTATCTGATACTAAAATGAATGTAAACTGGACATTCTCTAATCCTAATCAAAATGAAGAAAATAATGACTCCACTGAAGAAATTTTCTACCAAGGAGAAATGAAAACTGGGGCTTATGCTATTGATAAGATTAACAAAGGAGAAGGTAAGTCATGGGCGCTTGGGGCTTTTGGTTTTGGTAAATCAGGAAGTGAAGGTAAAAATACCTCTTTATCAGATTATTTTGACATAAATGGAGATCAATATCCAGATATTATTACAAATAGTAAGAGTCAATTGACAAAACCAATTGGAGGACTTCAAGATCCAATTAACAATCCATTAGGAAATCTTAATTACGTGGATTCAAGTAATAAAGGAATTTCTGGTGGGGGAAGTCAGCGACTAACAAGTGGCAATACAACAGGAGATACAAAAGGAACTGGTAAAAACAGTGTAAGTTTTCATACGAAGAATGGAGGTAATGGCTCTGGTATTGGTATAAATGGCTCTTTTTCTAAAGGAAATGGTGATGAAAAAGAAATTTGGATTGATATTAATGGTGATGGTTTACCAGATAAAGTTTATTCAAATGGACAAGTAAAATTAAATATCGGAGATAATTTAAATTTTTTAACAACAACTTGGCCAGGCTTAATTTTAAATCAGACAGAGAATGAATCAATAGGTGCTGGTTTAGGTGTAAGTCTATGGGGAGGAAGCATAGAAGCTGGTGTATCATTATCTAAAACTTCTGCTGGATCAAAAGTAGATTTAATTGATATGAATGGAGATGGTCTACCTGATTTAGTGTATTCTACAGATAAAGGCTTAAATGTTAAATTAAATAATGGAAATAAATTTGGAGAATTAATCAATTGGAGACAAAATACAGATGTAAAATTAAATTTAAGTAATAACTCCTCAACTGTTAATTCTTCTGTTAATGCCAGTGGTACAGTTTGTATCATTATACCATTAATATTTGTAACAATTAAACCTGTTTGTGTGTCAGTTACTGGAAATGCAGGTCAATCGACTAACAAAACATTAAAATCAATTAGTGATTTCAATGGAGATGGTTATCCAGACTTTTTAGAATCAAACAATAATCAAATAACTGTATATCCTTCTGCTATAGGTAGAACAAATCTTCTTAAAGCGGTAAATACACCTCTAAAAGGAAGTTTTACAATTGATTTTACTGTTGAAGGGAATACTTATGAAATGCCTATTACTAAAAGAGTATTAAGTAGAGTTACTGTTTTTGATAAATCTTATATTGAAACACCTTCACCTATTTATCAGAAATTTTATAAATATGAGAAAGGTTATTATGATAGAAGAGAACGTGAGTTCTATGGTTTTGAAACAATAAAGTCAATTGATCTTTTACCTAATTCTAATATTTCAAATTATAGTGAAGTAGATTCTAAAGCTTACCGAACTTCAATTTCAAGATTTTATAATCAGAATTATTATTTAAAAGGACTTTTGAAAGAAAGTTATGTGATTAAAGGAGGTTATACTAATACAAGCGATCCAAATTATACCTCAATCCCAACAAATAAAATTTTTCAAAAAAATTCTAATGTTTATGAATTAAGAAAAATCGAGAATAATTTTGTAAATCTATCAACAACACTTCCTTTAACTTTTGATCAACAAGGTAATGAAGGTCGAAGTACAGCCGTTGTATTATTGAAAGAAGAAAATAATTTTTTATATGAATTAACATCATCACCTATTCAGACAAAACAATTATTTACTTATGATAAGTATGCTAGAATAATAAAAGTAGAGAATAAAGGAGACGTTGCTTATACAGATGACGACTATATATCAGAAATTACTTATCATGATATTTCAACTTTAATTAATAAAAATATTATTTCAATTCCAAAATCAATAATAGTAAAAGATGCTAATACTTCAAAAATTTTAAGAAGTAGGAATACCGAAAATATTAATGATATAACAGGAGAAATTAGAACAATAAAATTAAATTATACAGATAGTGAAGGAAACGATTCTAACGCGATTTCTGAGATGACGTATGATCAATATGGAAATTTGGCATCAATTACTTCTCCTGTAAATTTGAATGGTCAAAAGAAAAAAATTACGTATACATATGATTCTATTTTAAATACATATTTAATAAAAATATTTGATGGATTATACACTTCTGAATCTACATACGATTATAAATTTGGTCAAATTTTGGTTTCTAAAGACATTAATTCTCAATTAATAAATTACACTTATGATAAATTTAGACGATTAGAATTAGTTCAATCTCCTAATGAGATAAAATCAAATAAACCTTATACAATAAAGTTTGAATATTTTCCAAATTATAATCAATATAGCGGTAAAGGATTGAGTTGTGTAAGTTTGAATGATTTTACACCGTTTTCTATAACGAAACATTTTGATATAGAAAATCCTACAAACGATATAGAAACCTATACTTTCAGCGATGGTTTAGGACGAGTTGTTCAAGCTAAAAAAGATATTGATTTAAGAGACTTGTATAATTTAGTGTCTAATGAAAGTATGTCAATTTCTGGTAAGATTATATATGATCAATATGGTCGTGAAATAGAACAATTTCATCCTTCTTCTGAAGAAAAATCTTGTGCTATAAATTCAAAGATATCAAGTGTAACAACCTTGTATTCAACTAAGACAACTTATGATGAATTAGATAGAGTTACTCAAGTTACAGATCCTAAAGGAAATAATACTAACTCAATTTTTACTTTAGGTAATGATGCTTTTAATCGTAAACAGATAAAATCAACGATAACAACTAAACAAAATGATACAAATATTATCACGAAAGAACAATTTGTTAATTTAGATGGAAATATTACATCAATTAAAAATGTATTAGGAGCTTCTACTGCAATTTGGACAAAATATAAGTATGATGCAATTGGACAACTATTACAAACAATAGATAACAATCAAAATATTATTCAAAGTACTTATGATCAATTAGGAAGAAGAGTTAAATTAGAGCATCCAGATGCAGGTACAAGTGAATTTTGGTATGATGCTGTGGGGAACCTAATAAAAATGCAAACTCCTAATCTATTAAAAAACAATAATTTTATAAATTATAAATATGATCAATTAAATCGCCTAATAGCAATCACATATCCTCCACTTATCAATGGAATGTCTATTACGAAAAACTTAAATAATGTAAGTTATCAATATGGAAGCGAAACAACAACAGTTCCAAATGGAAAAGGAAAACTTATCAAACAAACTGATGCTACTGGAGTTCAAGAATTTGAATACGGAGCTTTAGGTGAATTAACCAAGACAACCCGTACAATAGTTGCAAATAATTTACCTACCAGAAAATTTGTAACTCAATATGAATACGATAGTTGGAATCGTCTACAAAAACTTACTTATCCAGATAAAGAAGAAGTTACATATGATTATGATTTGGGTGGTAATCTTAATCATATTGAAGGAAAACTTTCAAATATAGTGACTGAATATGTGAAACGAATCTCATATAATCTTTACGAACAAAGAACAGCTATTCAATATGGAAACAACACAATAAGTACTTATGCGTTTGATCCAAGTTTGTTATTACTCCAAAATATGCAAGTAAAGCAAGCAAATAATGAAATAATGTTGAATAACACTTACTCGTATGATAAAGTGGGGAATATTACCAGCTTAGAAAATTCAGCTGCTATTCTATCCAATAAAGCTGGTGGTTCATATTCATTTAATTATTCGTACGATAATTTAAATCGACTTATAACTTCTACAGGAAGTTGGTTAGGTTACAATGGAAGATTAGAAATAGGTGATTCTAATGCTCAGTATAATTTGACGATGAGCTATGATAATTTGCATAATATCACACAAAAGAAACAAACACATTCAAAAAATGGATTAACAGTTGAAGAAAATAATTATACAAATGATTATACCTATAAAATAGGAAAACCTCACCAGATAAATAGTATCTCAAAAGGTAATAATAAAGGAGAAAGTGAAACTTTTAGTTATGATACAAATGGAAACATTCTAAAACATGTTAACACTGATGCAGATTGGTCATATTTTTGGGATGAAAGCAACCGACTGCGTTCAACAGTAAGAGATAACCAATCACTTTATCATTACATATATGATGCTTCTGGTGAAAGAATTCTAAAAGCAGAAACATCTTACAAACAACTGTATGAAAATGGTTTACCTGTTGACGGAGGTATTACACTTAATAATTACACAACCTATCCAAGTGCATACATTAGTATCAATTCTTCAGGTCAGTTTACTAAACATTATTACGAAGGATCTAAGCGTATCATAAGCAAAGTGGCTGGTAACGCAAGTATATTTAACACGCTTCAGTTTGGTGGAATAGAGGAAACAGAATTGAAAGAGTTGCAATACAATGATGTACAAATTGTAGCGAATGAAGTAGGTATCGGAGAGCTTAACCAAGAAGCATTGGCTGCGCCTGGTAATCCAGGAGATTCATCTATTGCATCATCAATATACTATTTCCATCCAGATCATTTAGGTTCTTCATCTTATATTAGTGATGGTTTTGGAAATGCTTATCAATTTTTCTTAAATTTACCATTCGGAGAAACGATGGCAGAACAAAAACTAAGTGGTTCATTAGATAGTCCATATAAATTTAATGGAAAAGAGTTGGATACCGAAACTGGATTGTATTATTATGGAGCACGCTATTACAACCCAAGAATTAGTAATTGGCTGTCTGTTGATCCTATTGCACTTTGGAATCCTGTACAAGAAACAGAACATTATGTAGAAGGTCAACACAATGGAGGTGTATTCAATCCACAAAATTTAAGTGTATATAGTTATACTTATCAAAATCCGATAGTGTACATAGATCCAAATGGAAAACAGGTAAAATCTCCTACAATACGTGGTTCAAATGCTAGTATAAAAGATTTAGCTAAAGCGGGTGAAACAATTACACAATTTTTTAATGGAGTATATAATTCTGGCAAGGATGCTTTAAATGGAGTTGTGGAAAGTGCTAAAATGTCTTGGACAATAACTACTGGAGATCAACAAGAAATTCATAAATTAGCAACTGGTATAGTTGCTCAAGCAGATAGCCAAGGGAAGTATATTGCTTCAGGAAAAGTTTTAGAAGATTTACAGACTCCAGAAGGAATTGGATATGTAGCTGGTAATGTGGCTATACTCTATGCTACAAAAAAGGTCGCGGGAAAATCATTTACTAAATTTACTAGTCCGACAATTGAAAGTCTTATATTATCTTCTAGCGAAATAAGAACAGGAAGTACAAAAAGAGGAATTCAAGCATTAAATAAAAAAATTGGTAGAGGAGATTTACCTTACAGTATGTATGATAAACCAACTCAAAATAATGTAAATAAAATAATTAAAGATGTTATGAGTTCAAAAAATCGAATCGATGAAACTAACATTACTCAACAAGGAGTCCAAGTAATTGATTATTATAACCCAAAAACAAAACAAGGAGTGAGAGTTATAAGAAGCACAGGAAAGTTTGACACATTTATAAATTATAATGGAAAAAAATAAAATTACTTCAGAAGAAATAAAATATCTTTTAAACTATTTAAGAGGTGAATCATTTTCAATGATTTGGAGATTATTTTTAGATGATTTCGTAGAAGAAGATTTTCAACAAAAAAATATATATGAAGAATCGGACGGAATTACTTTTATTCTGTTTTCTAATCAGAAAGTTTTTAAATTTTTTCCAAATACTGAACTATTTACTATAGGTTACAATATTATTGATGAATCTCAAATACCAAATGAGGCAATTAATGTTACAAATAGCGATTATTGGAAATTACGAGTAGGAAAAAAAATAGTAGAAATTGAAGGAATGTTTGGTGCTTCCGAAACTTTTTATGGATTGAACTTTATATTAGAAAGTAATATTAACATTCAACTACAATATATTTCGGAAAACGATTATACATTTGACGCATTAATTGTTAGGTAGGGTAGTGTATCAGATGTGTTGGTAACTCGTAAAAAGCATATAAACAATATTTTAACTATAAAATAACTTTACTCAATAGTGGACTAATCTCTACTATTGAGTATTTTTATACTCTTAAAACAGCGAAAATCAATTCATTTGACACCTTTGTGTATCAGATGTGTTGGTAGACTATTTTAACACAATTTATCATTAACAATATATGACAAAATCAACTTTTATCATTGATTATCAAACAAAAATATGTTCCAATTGTTCTGATAAATTAATAAAATATGGTAAAACGAGCAATGGAAACCAACGTTATAAATGTAAAAATTGTCAAAAAACAAGAGTAGGAATATATAGTTACAACGCTTATCTCACAACAATAAATTACAATATTGTTCAGCTGACAAAAGAAGGTTTGGGCATAAGAAGTACAGCTCGTTACTTAAAAATCTCGACTACCACACTACTTAAACGAATTTTAGAAATCGCTTCAAAAATAATTCCACCTAAAATAACCGAACAAGACAAAGAATTTCAAGTAGATGAACTTCGAACTTTTCACAAAAAACGTCTAAAACCAATTTGGATTACCTATACATTTTCACTTCAAACCCGAAAAATTCATGCTTTTCATATTGGTTATCGAACAATAGAAATTTTGAAAAAATTACTTACTCCTATTATAAAAACCAAACCAAAAATTATTTATACTGATAAACTCAATACATACGGCTCCGTAATTCCTTCGGAATTTCATTCAACCCGTTTTCGTTCCACCAATCATATTGAAAGAAATCATCTCAGTTTAAGAACTCACTTGAAACGATTAAACCGAAAAAAAATTTGTTATTCCAAAAATATGAATGTCTTATCTGCAATTCTAACTATTTATTTTTGGAGTTAGGATTTGTTAAACAATGAATGCTTAACAAAGACAGGAAATACCAATTAATATATTTCTTCAAATAAATCTTGTAAATTATTCTTTAAAAAACCTAAAATTACAGTTTATCTAAAAAGGTTAAAAATAACATCAAGTGTTCGACAGAGGTACCTGTCAGCCCGCGAAAAGACAAATGGTACCTTTGGAAGACAAAGAGTACCATTTTTTATTACTTATTATTTGCTTTTCTTCATTTTTATTATATTTTTTCTTTATTTTAAATATTTTTAATTTCTTTTATTGTTTCTTATTTTAGCGGTTACTTTTTGAGACTATAAATCCTCAATCATAAATTTCATTTAAAATGTCAGAAGAACAAAAGAAAATATTAGAGCAACAGCTTTGGAATATTGCGAATACGCTACGTGGTAAAATGAATGCTGATGAATTCCGAGATTATATTTTGGGATTTATTTTTTACAAATATTTGGCAGAAAAAATGGAGATTTATGCCAATTCTATTTTAGAAGAAGACAAAATTAAGTTCATAGATATTAATGAAAATACATCTGAAGGTCAAGCATACATCGATGCAGTAAGAGAAGAAGCTTTAGAAACTTTAGGTTATTTTCTAAAACCTTCTGAACTTTTTAGTGAAATTGCACGACGAGGAAATAGTGATACAGATACATTTATTCTTGAAGATTTACAAAAAATCTTGACAAATATCCAATTAAGTACTATGGGTACTCAAAGTGAAGAAGACTTTGATAACTTGTTTGAAGATATGGATCTCAACAGTACCAAATTGGGTAAAACTGCCGAGGCAAGAAATGAAATCATCGTAAAAGTTTTGGTTCATTTAGATGAAATTGATTTTAAACTAAACGATACAGAATTAGATGTCTTAGGTGATGCGTACGAATATTTGATTGGTCAGTTTGCGAGTGGTGCAGGAAAAAAAGCAGGTGAATTTTATACACCACAAGAGGTTTCCAAGATACTTGCAAAAATTGTGACTACAGGTAAAAATCGTCTAAAATCGGTTTATGATCCTACTTGTGGTTCAGGGTCTTTGTTGTTGCGTGTAGCCAAAGAAGTGAAAGATGTCAATAATTTCTTCGGACAAGAAATGAATCGCACAACTTACAATCTTGCTCGAATGAATATGATTTTGCACGGAGTTCATTATCTTAAATTTGATATTAAACAGGAAGACACTCTTGAAAATCCTCAACATTTAAACGATATGCCTTTTGAGGCTATTGTAGCAAATCCTCCATTCTCGGCAAATTGGAGTGCGAATCCTTTATTTTTAAATGATGATCGTTTTAGCCAATATGGAAAATTAGCTCCTGCAAGTAAAGCTGATTTTGCATTTGTACAACACATGATTTATCATTTGGCAGAAAATGGAACGATGGCGATTGTATTGCCACATGGCGTTTTGTTTCGTGGTGCGGCTGAATTGCATATTCGAAAATATCTGATCGAACAGAAAAATTATTTGGATACCGTTATTGGTTTGCCTGCCAATATTTTTTACGGAACGAGTATTCCGACTTGTATTCTGGTTTTCAAAAAGTGTAAGGAGGATCCAGATCACATTTTGTTTATTGATGCGAGCAAAGATTTTGAAAAAGTGAAAAACCAAAATATGCTTCGTGATGAGCATATTGATAAAATTGTAGAAACCTATCGCAACCGAACTTCTATTGAGAAATACAGTCATTTAGCTACTTTGCAAGAAGTAGCCGAGAATGATTATAATCTTAATATTCCTCGTTATGTGGATACTTTTGAAGAGGAAGAGGAAATTGATATTCACGCAGTAATGCAAGAAATCAAATCTTTGGAAGCTAAACGAGCGGAGTTGGATCAAGAAATTGATGTGTATTTCAAAGAATTAGGACTTGTTTTTTAATTTTTTTATCCTTAATGTTTTTACTAACGAAAATTAAATTATCGAGATGACAAATAAAAAATTAAAAGTAGATAATGTTCCAAATTTGAGATTTCCGGGGTTTACTGACGAATGGAAAACGAGGAAATTGGGGGAAGTAGCAATTGTTTCCTCAGGTGGAACTCCAAATAGATCTACCTCTTCCTACTGGAATGGCAACATTCCTTGGGTTTCTACGAGTTTAATTGATTTCAACTTTATCGAGAAAGTAGACGAATATATAACAGAAGAAGGGCTTACTAATTCATCAGCAAAACTATTTCCAAAAGGTACTTTACTGATAGCCATGTATGGTCAAGGAAAAACGAGAGGTAAAGTTGCAATATTAAATATTGAAGCGACAACAAATCAAGCTTGTGGGGCAATAACAACAAATAATGACGTTCTCAATCCCCTTTTTGCTTTTCAAAATCTCACAAAAAGATATGATGAGATAAGAGATTTAAGTAATCAAGGAGGCCAAGAAAATTTAAGTGCTGGTATTATTAAAGGAATTAAAATTAATTTCCCGGAAGTTCAAGAACAACAAAAAATAGTTTCTTTTATTGATCTTATTGACGAAAGAATCTCAACCCAAAACAAAATAATTAAGGAGTTACTTGCATCGAAAGCTACGTTTGCTAAAAAGATATTTTCACAAGAGTTTAGATTTAAAGATAATAATGGAAATGATTTTTCATATTGGGAAGAAATTTTATTGGGCGATGTTTTAGATTATGAACAACCTACAAATTATTTAGTTACAAGTACAGAATATGATAATAGTTTTGAAACCCCCGTAGTAACAGCTGGAAAGACTTTTGTTTTAGGATATACAAATGAAATAAAAGGAATTTTTGAAAAAGAGAAATTACCAGTTATTATTTTCGATGATTTTACAACTGCAAGTCAATTTGTTAATTTTCCTTTCAAAGCTAAATCATCTGCAATGAAAATTTTAAAAGCTAAAAATAAGAATAATATTAAATTTCTATTTGAAGCAATTCAAATGATTGCATATGAAACAGGTGGACATGGAAGACATTGGATTTCAATATTTTCAAATTTAGAAATTATGTTACCCTCTTTTGATGAACAAACCAAAATAGCTAATTTCCTTTCCTCGATTGATTCAAAAATTGAAGTTGAGAATCAATTATTACAAAAATTAAAGGAACAGAAAAAGTTTTTATTACAGCAAATGTTTGTATAGATTTTATATAAACATTTGCTGTAAAAGATAATTCTTTTGTTTTTCAAGTTGTTGTAAAACTAATTTTTCGGTTTCTATTTTTTGATCGATTTTCGATAGAAAAAATGCTATGTGATTTTGTTCTTTCAATGAAGGAATAGAAATTTTGAATTTTGAAAATTCAGTCTTATTAATAATAGGCATAGTAGATGTACTTTGTGTAGATTTTATAATCTCAGCAATGTTTTTTACTGCATAAAATATAAACTCATTGCTAAAATACGAGTGAGGAATGATACTGTTGATTTGTTGATTTGTTACCGATGGATATAGAGATAAACTCATTTTTCCTATTGATGCTATACAAGTAAACATTATACTTTTTGGCGGAAGAATTTTAAGTTTATCAGTTTTTTTAATTGTTCGCTCTGTTGAATGCTGATATTTATTTTCCTTTATGTCTGTTGGTGTTACAAATTGAATATTTCCACTCCATAAATCTAAATCTTTAGTACTAGGTGTTTTTCCCGTAATTATTTCTCCGACCTCTCCTAAGCTTACTAATTTCCATTCATCAGATAACTCTTTAAACCTAATTTTTTGAGTAAATATTTTTTGGCTAACACTTTTAATTAAGGTTTCTAATTGTTCTATTATTTTGCTTTGGGTTTGGATTCTCTTGTCCAATAAAGCCAAAAAAGAAGAAATCTTATTCTGTTCATTAAGTTTAGGTATTGCCAAAGAAAGTGAAGATAATTGACTTGAATATAAATGTACTACGGAAATACCTTGCGCCAGATTAGCTATTTCCATTTTCTTTTTACTGTTTAGATAATAAGACAAAAAGATTCCATTATTATTAGTCTTAATAATATTCAAATCACCACCTAGTGCAATGCCCGATTTCAAGACACAGGAAGCTGTCGCAATATCGATTGTTGTTTCGCCAGAAGCAGGAATTATGACGTCATTCTTTTCACTTAAGACTAAAGTTGATGGATTTACATTAGTCTTGGATTTTATCTCGTTGATTACTTCTCTGTAATGCGTATAGAGTTCACCATATCTTATACATTCAATAATTCCATTTTCCTCTATATCACTTTTAGAAATTCCCTTTCCCTTTGAAAACGTAGCAATCTCTCCCAACTTCTTAGTTTCCCACTCTCCCTCAAACTCAGGAAATCTCAAATTTGGAACATTTTGTATCTCAAATCTGAAAGATTAACAATCTTCAATCTCTAAATGTTTTCCTTTGTTAATTAAATTATAAAAGATGGACAAAAAAAACTTTAAGGAAATTGTGGCCCTTTGGAAAACAGACAAAAAGAACTATGTAAAGAAATCAACCTATTCAGCGTATGTATTGTTATTAGAAAATCATTTGTTGCCAATTTTTGGTGAAAATTATGAAGTAGAAGAAGCGGATGTACAAAATTTTGTTTTAAAAAAATTAGAAGCAGGGCTTAGTCAGAAAACGATTAAAGACATTCTGATTGTTTTTAAAATGGTGCTGAAATTTGGTGCAAAGAACAAATGGATTGCTTACGATGCTTTTGAAATTCAATATCCGACAGTACGTGAAAACCAACACGTGGAAGTGCTTTCGAGAACGCATCAGAAAAAAATCATGAACCACATTCAAGAGCATTTCACTTTTCGAAATTTGGGCGTTTTGATGTGTTTATGCTCAGGAATGCGCATTGGGGAAGTTTGTGCCCTTACTTGGGACGATATTGATACAGACAATGGGATTATTAATGTGAATAGAACCATACAGCGAATTTATGTGATTGAAGATGGTGTTCGAAAAACAGAATTGCTTTTGGACACACCTAAAACAAAAAATTCCATCCGTGAAATTCCTATGAACAAAGATTTAATTAGGCTAATCAAACCTATTAAAAAGATAGTCAATCCTTCTTTTTTCGTTCTAACAAACGATGCTAAACCTACAGAGCCTAGAACTTACCGAAGTTTTTATAAAAACCTGATGAGTTATTTAGAGATTCCCGAAATGAAATTTCACGGATTGCGACATAGTTTTGCTACACGTTGCATTGAAAGTAATTGCGATTATAAAACAGTAAGTGTGCTGCTTGGACACTCCAACATCAGTACGACTTTGAATCTTTATGTTCATCCGAATTTAGAGCAAAAGAAAAAAGCAATTGAGCAAATGTCCAAAGCACTTAAATAAATTTTAGATTATGAATTAGGAGATTATTTATTAGATTTGTCTATATACTAAAAGAACCAAATAAACTCTTAATTCATAATTATTTTGAGCAAACAATCCGAGCAAATATTAGAAGAACAATTTGTCTCACAATTACAAAAATTGGGATATAAATATGTGAGCATTAAAGATGAAAAAGCTTTAGAGTCAAATTTGAAATCACAGTTAGAGAAACATAATCATATCCAATTTTCGGGCAGTGAATTTGAAAAGGTTTTGAATATCCTTACTAAAGGTTCTGTTTTTGAAAAAGCAAAAACATTACGAGAAAAGAAACATCATATTATCCGCGATAATGGTGATAATTTGTATTTTGAATTTCTAAATATTGAGCATTGGTGTCAAAATGAATATCAAGTTACCAATCAAATTACACAAGATGGAAAATACGAAAATAGATACGATGTTACCATCTTAATAAATGGTTTACCTTTGGTACAAATTGAATTGAAACGACGTGGTTTGGAAATAAAAGAAGCGTTCAACCAAATTAACCGTTATCAAAAACATAGTTTTGGTGCGGGAAAAGGCTTGTTTCATTTTGTACAATTGTTCATCATAAGTAATGGTGTGAATACCAAATATTTCAGCAACTTTGGTTCTCATCCGCAAGAATTTTTGCAGACTTTTCATTGGACAGATGAGCAGAATAATCAGTTAAATAATCTTACTACAGAATTTACCGATGCTTTTTTGGAGCCATGCCATGTCAGTAAAATGATTTGCAAGTATATTGTTCTTAATGAAACTGCGAAAGCCTTAATGGTGCTTCGTCCGTACCAATATTATGCGGTTGAAAGTATCATTAAAAAGGTAAAAGAAAACGAAATTCTGAACGGTTATAATATCGAAAAGAACGGTTATATCTGGCATACAACAGGAAGTGGAAAAACGCTGACCAGTTTTAAGGCCAGTCAGATTTTGTCTAACATTCCAGCCATTAAAAAAGTGGTTTTTGTGGTGGATAGAAAAGATTTGGATTATCAAACCAATCGTGAATACGACACATTTAGCAAAGGCTCAGTAAGTTCTGCGACGAATACGGATGATCTTATTCAAAAATTCAAAGACCCCAATGTTCGCATTATTGTTACAACGATTCAGAAATTAAATAATGCAATTTCGGGTAGAAACATTTCGAAAATGAAGCCGATACAGGATGAAAGAATGGTTTTTATTTTTGATGAATGCCATCGTTCGCAATTTGGTGATACACATAAAAATATCGTTGGTTATTTTAGAAATATTCAGTTGTTTGGATTTACGGGAACGCCTATTCTTGAAAAGAATTCCGATGGCATGAAAACCACAGCAAGTTTATTTGGAAAATGCTTGCACAAATATGTGATTACAGATGCCATTCGAGACGAAAATGTATTGAAGTTTTCAGTGGAATATGTTCAAACTTTCAAACAGAAAGAGCATATTGTCGATTTGAAAGTAGAGCAAATCAACGAAACCGAAGTTTACGAAGCTCCCGAACGCAAAGAAGCTATTGTTGATTACATTATTCAATATCACGATCAGAAGACGCAAAGTAGAAATTTTTGTGCGATGATGTGTGTGCAGGATATTGATTCGGTTATTCAATACTATGAAATTTTCAAGCGTAAAAAGCTAAATGCCGAACATAATTTGAAAGTGACTACGATTTTTAGTTACGCTCAGAATGAGGAAGAAATTGAAGAGCGTGTTGCCGTACAACTCAATGTTGCTGCAGAACCACAAGCAGAATACGGAACACTTGTTATTCCGCATCGTAGGGAATTGTTGGAAAAATATGTGGAAGATTTCAATGAAATATTTGGAGAGAAACAGAGCATAAAAGACACCGAAGGTTTTTATAATTATTACAATGCAGTTGCAAAAAAGTCAAAACATCCCAAACCAGAAGCCGATATTTTATTGGTTGCCAATATGTTTTTGACGGGTTATGATAGTAAAAATTTGAACACGTTGTATGTTGATAAAAATTTGCAATTTCATGGTTTGATTCAAGCTTTTAGCCGTACCAATCGCATTTTGGATAAAAATAAAACGCAAGGAAATATTGTTTGTTTCCGAAACTTGAAAGATAAGACGGACGAAGCCATTGCATTATTCAGTAATAAAGAAGCCGTTGCCGAAATTATTGTGGAACCATATGAGAAGTATGTCGAACAATTTAACATGGCTGTTGGCAAGCTTATGAGCATTGCGCCAAAAGTGAATTCCGTAGATAAATTGTACAGCGAAGAAGAACAATTAGAGTTTATTAAGTCATTTAGAGATTTAATGCGCTTATTGAAAAAGATAGGGCATTATTCCGAATTTACTTGGGATGATTTAGCTTTAAATCAAGACCTTTTCAACGGATATAGTAGTAAATATCAAGATTTAAAAGATTCAATCAATCTAAAAACGAACGTTCAAAAAACTTCGATTCTTAATGATATTGATTTCGAGTTGGAATTGATACGTCGTGATACGATTAATGTTACCTATATCTTGCAATTGCTTATAAAATTTAGTTCGAAACACGGTGCAAAAGACAAGGAAAGTATTGAAAAAGATATTTTTAATTTGTTGAATACTGAAGTTTCTTTGAGGAGTAAAAGAGAATTGATTGAAAAGTTTATTCAGGAAAGTTTACCTCACATTGAAGATTCAGATAGTATTCCAGAAGAATTTGAAAAATTCTGGAATATCGAACAAGAAAAGGCTATGCAAGAATTGGTGAATGATGAAAATTTATATTTCGAAAAAACTGAAAAACTAATTGAAAACTATCTCTTTACCGAACGAGAGCCACTACGTGATGAGCTTTTAAGTCTTCGAAAAGATGGTAAGCCAAGTATTTTGAAATTTAAAGAAACGGGTGATCGTATTTTAAATAAAATAAAAGACTTTATCGATACTTTTGTGAGTGGCATTGCGGGGGATTGATCTTTTTACAATTACCCAATAACAAAATTAAGAATCCGACGGAGGTATCTTTATAGCTCACAATGACAAATGGTACCTTTGAAATACAAAGAGTACCATTTTTTATTTATTCTTGAATCATATCATTTTCTTCATTATATTTTATAGAATATTTTTTTTGAAAATCTGAAAATCAAAGTTTATTTAAAAACGTCAAAAACGACATCAAATTTTCGACTGAAGTACCTTTCAGCCCGCAAAGACAAATGGTACCTTTGGAAGACAAAGAGTACCATTTTTTATTTATTCTTAAATCATATCATTTTCTTCATTATGTTTTATAGAATTATTTTTTGAAAATCTGAAAATCAAAGTTTATTTAAAAACGTCAAAAATGACATCAAATGTTCGACAGAAGTACCTTTCAGCCCGCAACGACAAATGGTACCTTTGGAAGAAAAAGTGTACCATTTTTGATATTATTTAGTATTTATTTTCTTAAAAATATCATTTTTCTTTATAAGAGATTTTTAAAAAAATATAAGTAGGTGCTTATATTTTTCAGAACTTTTTATTTTATAGGTTCGCAAATGTTTCTTAATCTCAGTTAGGATAACTTACCTAATTTTTAGTTCAAACCTAATTAATCACATAATACATACTTTTTATTCTTTTCAATTACGGTTTTCCGTAACTGAGAGAGCTTTTATTTGGTTATATTTGTGATAATTGCGATTTGTTAACAAAGTTGTCAATTAAACATTATTGACCTAAATAAGATATTAAAACAATTATGATTTATCACGATCCATCAGAATATATAAGGGGTATTCAGCAAATATTAATTTCTGATAAAAAGAAAATAGGCTTCCTTTTTGGTGCAGGAAGTTCATTAGCAACAAAAAATGAAAATTCCCTTACAGTTCCTGCTATTGGAAAAATGACATCCGAAATTGTGGAAGAAATTGGAAAGTTGCAAGAAAAATATAAGATCGCTTTAGATGAGATAAAGGATGAATTGGGAGAGAAAAGTTTCAACGTAGAAACAATATTATCAAATCTGGAGCAGAAAGTATTATTTATAGGAAAAGGAACACTAAATTCTCTTAACAAAGATGATTTTGCAGATTTAATAAAAGAAATTAAGAAAGGGGTAAGGGAAAAAGTAAGCGTTCATAAAAACACACAAGATAAAATAGTAACAAAAGATATAGTTAGTGAATTGGTTCAAACAGATTTTGCAAATTGGATTGGTCAAGCCGAAAGGAAGTTTCCTATTGAAATTTTCACTACTAATTATGATTTTCTTTTTGAACTTGGCTTAGAGCACAAAGAAATTCCTTATTATGATGGGTTTTGTGGTAGTCTTCGAGCTTTTTTTAATCCTGAATCAGTTGAAGATTTTTCATTTTTATCAAAGCAGACAAAACTTTGGAAAATACATGGTTCTTTAGGTTGGCATTATGATAAAGATACAGAAAAGATAATAAGAGTAAGTCCTGATGACGATGACATTTTAATTTATCCTTCCACTTTAAAATATAAAGAATCAAAAAAACAACCGTATGAAAGTTTGATAGACAGATTATCAAACTTTTTAAAACAAGATGATGCTATACTAATTACGTGTGGTTATTCTTGGGGAGATGAACATATCAATTCGCGTATTATTTCTGCATTAAAAACAAATACAACATCACACGTTATAGGTTTAATATTTGACAAGTATGATAAAATTGATGAAAAATCCAATGTCTCAAAGATAGGGTTGGATAATCCTAAAGTTTCTGTTTATGCTTCACGTAGTGCAGTTATTGGTTGTAACTATGGAGAATGGGGTTTTAAAAATATTCCAAATGCAGATGATGAAACGGAGATGTATTTCACTATCGATAAAAAGGTAGATGATGAATGGACAGGTAAAGGAGAATTTATATTATCTGATTTCGGTAAACTTGTTGCGTTTCTAAACTCTATGGTAAGTGATAACGAAATCAAAAAGCTTGGAGAAAATGTCAAAAAATAAAATAACAGAGATAGGCGAAATAGATAGTATTAGCGGGAATAGTATTTCTGTTAAATTGTTTGATAATATTAAATCCAATATGCCTATTATAGATGGTGTTGTTTACCACGTAGGACAAATAGGTTCATTCGTAAGAATTCCACTTGGTTATGCCAACCTTTATGGGATTGTAACACAAATAGGTTCAGCTGCAATTCCTGAAAGTTTAAGAGAGGCTGTAGCTAAAGATTATGATGTTTTGAAAAATACAAGATGGATAAATATAGTTTTAGCTGGTGAGCAAGTCGGAAAGAAATTTGAAAGAGGTGTAACACAATATCCGACAACAGGAGATAAAGTTCATTTAGTAACAATCAATGACCTTGATGTTATCTATGGTGGATATGAAGAAGCCAATTCAATCACTGTAGGAAATATTAGTGTATCAGAAAGCTTAGATGCCAAGATTGATTTGGATAAACTTATTTCACGACATTGTGCTATTGTAGGTTCCACAGGTAGTGGTAAATCTAATTCTGTTTCGGTATTGCTTCAATCCATTGCAAGCAGAGATTTTCCAAGTTCAAGAATTTTGGTAATTGACCCTCACGGAGAGTACAATGACGCTCTTTCTAAATACTCAAAAGTGATAGAGGTAAATTCGGTAAATGATGATGATAAACTGCAAATTCCTTTTTGGGCATTGCAATTTAATGAACTGATGAAAATATTTTCAGGGAACTTGACAGATCAAAATAGAGAATACATTAGAGAGAAAGTTGTAGAAGCTAAAATTAAAAGTGCAGAAGATAATAAAATAGAAGTTGCTAAGGAATCTATTACTGCCGATTCCCCAATTCCTTTTAGCATAAAAAGACTTTGGTTTGAGTTAGATGATTTTGAAAGAAAAACATTTCAAGCCGATAGAATAACAGTTTCTGATAAAATTTCTGAAGGTAATATTGAAACGCTTAAATCAAATGAATATCCAATTGCTGGTTTAGGAAACAGTGCACCATTTTTAAATCAGAAAGCCAAAGGTTTATTAAGTTTTTTGGATAGTATGAGAAATAAACTAAACGACAGTAGTTATAGCTTTTTATTTTCACCAGGCAAATTAACTCCTGATAAAGACGGTAAAACCGAGGAAGATTTAGATTCAATGTTTTTGAAATGGTTAGGAAATGAATTACCAATAACAATTTTAGATTTATCAGGAATTCCAAGCGAAATAATGTCTTCAATATCTGGAACACTTTTGAAAATTATTTATGATGGATTATTTTGGGGCGTCAATACAAAAGTGGGAGGTAAAAATCAACCTCTACTTATTGTTTTAGAAGAGGCTCATAGCTATTTGAAATCAGGAGAACATTCAATATCTTCACGAACAGTTCAAATGATTGCAAAAGAAGGACGAAAGTATGGTGTAGGATTATTTCTTGTAACACAAAGACCATCAGAATTAGATGAAACTGTACTAAGTCAATGTGGAACTATGATTGCTTTGCGTATGAATAATTCTAAGGATAGAGGACATATTCGTTCTGCAGTTCAAGATGAATTACAAAGTATGGTAGATTTGTTACCAAGTTTGAGAACTGGAGAAGCCTTAATATCTGGAGAAGCAGTAAAGATACCTTCACGCGTGAAATTCTTTAAGATTGCAAACGCTCCTAAAAGCTCAGATCCTAAAGCATCAGAAAAATGGTTAGAAAAAATTGATGATGCACAAAAAGAATACAAACAATTATTAAAATCTTGGCGTAATAAAAATTATAAAATATGAGTTTACCAGAAATGACCCCAGTTAGTTCGTCAAACATTGGTAGTATTGGTTATGATGAACAAAATCAAGAAGTTTATGTTAGATTTCTGAACGGAAGCCTTTATGTTTATAAAGGTGTTCCTGCACACGAATATCAAAATTTGTTAGAAGCACCTTCTCACGGTTCATATTTGAATAGGAGCTTTAAAAACGTTTATCCTTACGAAAGAATGGAATAATAATGCTAAATTTAAATCAGCAATTAAGAAGAGTTGAAATAAAAGAATTTGAAATCGAAAATCAAATAGTTTTCAACTATTTTGACAATCTTCCTGCTTCAGAAAGAGATGAAAAATTACTCCGAGCTATTTACATCGGGGTATTGGCGTTTATGGAAGACCGTATCTCTGCATTTCTTTCCAAAACCAGTAATGAACTGGGAACAGAACTGGAAAGTCTAAAAATGATCTTTGATATGAAAAAAGAACTCTTTTATAAATCTACGATCAAAGGAGTATTGGCAGAAGATGAAATAGCTGAGTTTTTAAACGGTTATTTTCAAGAAAAAAGATTGAAAGATCGAGCTTTTTTAACCGGAAATGCGGCAGGAAGTATTCCTAAAAATAAAACAGGCGATATCATTTGTGAAATAGATGGTAACCCGGATCTCAGAATCGCTATCGAATGTAAATTCGACAAGAGTGTCCGTTTAGGGGATATTGAAACAAAGGATTTGTTTACACGAAAGACCGATACTGCTTGGAGCCAATTAATAGAAGCTCAGGCAAACCGTGAAGGGAAAGTAAGCTTAATTGTTTTTGATATTTCATTGGTAGATAATTCCATTCTCAAAAATTTTGAAAATGTAGGTTATATTCAAGGAATTGGTTTTGTTGCAATCATCAATTCCCAAAAGGGAGATTACTCCAATTTGGCAATTGCCTATATGCTTGCAAGAGATATTGCTTTAAACGCTAAAGAAGTTGAATTGGATAAAGACTTACTTGCAATGCTTGTAAATCGTATCATTAAAGATATTAACGAAATCACAACAATAAAAAACTTAGTTCAAAATAACATTGAGAATAACAAAGCTATTCTAAAACAATTAGAGAAATCCTTTCTTCTGATGGAATTTAACCAACAATATCTTAGAAAATTTTTAGAAGACGGAACGCTTACTAAAAAGGATTTACTGGATTATTATTCAGGAGAAGAAATAAAGGATAGATATAAATTAATAGAAAAAGACATAAATCAGATGTAACAATGACTGAATTCTATTTTTACCACGAACTAAAAAAAGATAAATATTATGAACCCTTGATTCCTGAAAAGAAATCAGGCTTGGTTATTATTTACTTATATGATCAGTGGAAATCTGGAAAATATTTGTCTAATAGTTTCACAGAAAATGCTGTTAAAAGTGCCATAGAACAAGTTGCAAGTGATTTGGGTAAGTCTTATGAAAATACACAACACGAGAGATTCAGAATTATCAATCGGGGCTTACAGGAATATTTTTTGTTCCGAAATGAAGAAACAAATTTGTATCATATCACTCAATATGGAATAGAATTCTGTGAAAGTATTCGCAATAAAATAGAGCCTGAATTTAATCCCTCTATTATTGAGAAAATTTTATCGGATCTAATCAGTCTTTTAAAAGCAAGTATTGCCAATAATGATTTTGAATATTGGTATAATCATCACTTTCAAAATCAAAAACCATATATAAAGAGACAAGTTGAAACATTATTAAAGCTTGTTGAAAAAGCTGTCCAAGAGTTCAGAGCTTCTACGAAATCTGATGATGAAATATTTATTGAAACTGTCAGGAAAGTAGATACTAACTTGGAGGCTGTCAGAAAGCATTCTGATGAGTTAAAAGATGTTTTTTTTGATGCCGAAGAAATTAAAAGTATCATTATTGAATTATCTTTTGATGAATATTCTCTGGATTTAATTAGTCAAAAAGAATCTGTACGAAGTTTTATAGAGGAAATAAATAATGATTTAAGTATCATCAACCAACGAATCGAAAAAATCAGACCGAAACTTAGACAGTTTATTTCAAGTATCAATCAACGTAATTTTGATCGCAATACAGAACAATTTCTTCAATACCTATTAAAGAATTCATATGTATCCAAAGATTCTTCTAAAAATAAAGTATACTTTCCTTCCATAATTGAGATTCCTGAATTACATAAATCAGAAACAAAATTTATTATTGTAGAAAGCGATAGGTTTAAAGACCATAGTCCTGTTTCTGTAGTTCAACTAAAAGAAAACAAAGAGAAGCAAAAAATTCAATTGGAAAAGGCAAGCAATGCTTTTTTAATTCGGAACAAAATAAGACTTTGGTTAATGAAATTGGAAAAAGAACTCAGGGACAATGGAAATATAAATTTTACTCCCTACTATTTCCAAATACTAGAAGAGGAACAATTTTTTAGTAAAACTATAGCAATTAAAGTCGCATCAGGTCTTTTTAGGAAATATTCTAAATTAAGAAACTATAAAGTATCTATAAAAAAAGAATTACAAACGAATGAGAAATATCCAGATCAGGGAATATGGGATTTGAATATTGAAGTAAAATAAAGTTATGGAGAAGTATTATGAATTCTTATTAAAAGAAGAAACCAAAGAGATTTTCGGTAAGTTAGATTTTGAATTAAAATCTGGTGTTCATATCCAATATCATCACCCTGACCAAGAGGCTTATTTTTTATTTGTTCGTAAATATTTCTCAAGCCTATATGATTATTATAAAGACTTATTTGGTGTTATTTTGGACAGAGGTGGAGAAGATTTAAATACCTTCTATTATTTGTCCTTTGAAGGGAACAACAGAGGAGCGATTTCACAACGTTATTTTCTTTCTGAAGAGTGCATTCTAATTGGGCTTTTTGTCTGCAAAGTTTATAATATAGATTTTAATTCTGAAGAAAGCTCTTTGAATATATTCAAAAAGCTGATGTTAGACGAATATGAAGAATATAAAGCTGATTTTTATAAATTATTAGCAGGAACAAAAACTACAATTTATACAGGTGACGACGACATAGAACTAGAAAAAAGTATCAGAAATGCTTTTAGTGAATTCAAAAAATTGGGTTGGGTATATTTTAAAACTGATAACCAATTTGTCATTTTGCCGTCTTTTGAACGATTGAGAATGCTTTACGTGAATGAGATTATGAACATTCAAGAAATTGCAGCAAAAAGAAATCAACAATGAAAAGCTATCCATACATACATTCCTTATCTACTATAGGCCTGATACATCATTATAACAACGATTATATCTTCAATCGTTTCCGCACTGATTTTACTGGAGATAGTGGAACAGGAAAGAGTATGATTGCGGATTTACTTCAGCTTATATTTGTTGGGTCATATTATTTTGAAGCAGCTACTGAATCAATTGAAGAAAAAAGAAAACCTTCTGGTATGGTTCTGAATGATAAATCCAGAGGTTTAGGAGGAAAAGGATATGCTTTCTTAAATATTGCGGTCGATAAAGATGAACATTTGATATTGGGGATGTATCTGGAAAGCTCAACAAATACTACTCGTTCTTTCATTGTTCATCAGGGATATGATATGGGAAATCCTACTTCAATCTCTAAACCTTTTTACCATCAAGAATTTCTAAAAGAACAAAAAATTTTACCGATAGAAGATTTAAAGGTACATTTAAGAAATAAAAATCTTAATCTTGAAGTTTTACAAACATCAAATTATCATAAATTCTTATTTGATAACGAAATTATTCCATTTGACCTAGCAGACAATCCCGAGAAACTAAAAACGTTTGCCTTAATAATACGGTCTTTTTCAAGAGGTAAAGGATTCAAATTTGATAACGAAAGTCTGCAAAATTTTCTTTTTGGACAGGACAGAGAAAAGGAAATTAAAACCAGCTATGATAAAGGAGTTGAAAGTATAAAAAGCACTATTAACGACAGCCTTGATTATCAAAAACAAATAAATCAATTAACCGAGAAAAAAGAAGCCATTTTTAATCTGATTCAACTTGAAGAAGACAAATTGGCAAGCCTGCAAAAATATCTTGAAGCAGGCTATATGTCGGAAATGGTAAAAAGAAAAACAAACATTATATTACTTGAAGAAAACAGAAAACAGCTTTCAAAGGTAATTGTAGAGAATCTTATATTAAAACAATTTGATTTAGAAAAACAGCAATCGGACATTAATGTTGAAATAATAGCTATTAGAGAAGCGAAAGAAGTCGTTTCTAAAGAGAAGGAATTAAGAAAGGGAAATAAAATTATAGAACAAAAATACTTTCATATAAAGGGTGTAAAAAAAGAGATAGATTTTATTGAAGGGCTATTACCTGAGTTTGATAATTCAATCGAAAGAATAAAAACACATTATTCTCAACAACAGCAAAATACAGAATACAAAAAACAAATTCATAAATTTTTACAAAAAGTAAAGGATTTAGGCATTAAAGACAAGTTCGAAAAATTTATCCAAGAATCAGACAAAGTAAACAACATCAATGAACGAATTGATGAATTAAAAAATGAATTGAAACAAAATGAAGCTTTGTTAAAATTCTCAAATGTCAATGATGAAAAGTCTTTAGCAAATTGGGCAATAAACAGAAAAAAAGCGTTTGATAAGTATGAAGAAAGCGTTTTAATTAAATTACAACATTTAGTAGTTACCCATCCTGAAAATACTAAATTAAAATATCTTCCGTTTCCTGATATATTTTTTGATAAAATTCAAAAAGAAAATGACGATGAAAGTAATGATAAAAATGGTTTTTGGTTGGATGTAGGCGGAATATTAGAATACATTCCGTTTACGGATAAACAGGTTTTACAAGAAGATAATCCTGAGCATAAAAAGAACTATTTTACCAAAAAATATGCTTCCGCTCAAAAGCAAATTGAATTTTTAAATTCTGAAATTCAATTTTCAGAAAAATTAAATAGTATATCAGGGTTATCTGAAAATCTGGAATTATACTCAAAACATAATCAAATTGAATGGTTTAAGATTATTGAAGAGTTTAATATTAGTGAACAAAAATTTCAAGAAATACTGTCACACTATAAAGACAAAGAAGAAATTATAAAAAACTACCATTTATCAGAAAAAGAGTGGAAAGAATCCAATAAAAAAGTTGAGGAAATTGAAGTAAAAACGAAGGTACTCAAAAGCATAAATGATATTGATAGCTATCTTTTATCAAAGTCAAAAAAGATAAAAGAAATAGAACAAGATCTTACAGAGACAATAAACAACAAAAGCAGGTATGCTAAGATATTCAACCTTGAAGGTACAATAGCTGATGATATAGTTTTGGATTTAAAGAATGACATATCTTCTTCATCCCTAGCCAATGTTACAGGAACAAAATCTAGTTTAAAGGTTCATTTAAGAACCGAAAGAAAAGAGATTAAAAACAAATTCAGAGATAATAGACATCGTTTAAAAAAAGTATTATTAGATTTTGAAATAAATAATTTCCAGATACCCGACAATAAAATTCATTATACAGAGGAAAAAATAGAAAGTTTAGGGCAGTCCTATAATAAACTTAATGATAAATATAGGATGGATATTAGCTCAATTATAAATAATTATTTTGAAGGAAGCGATAAATACAGATACGAGGGAGAAGAAGATTGGAGAAAAATAGCTAAAGCATTACTTCCCGGGGTATTTAATACTCCTATAATAACCAAAGAACAGTTTTCTACTGAAGTTGAGGAAAAACTTAATAAAATTATCGAACAAAACTCTGTCATCGGTGACCGTAAAGTACAGATGTTAATTGATGTTTTTAATAAAGTTGAAGCTACGTTTAGTACTTTCTCACATGAAATTGATAACCTGAAGAGATTTTTTAATGAGCAAGATAAAAGAATTACAGGTGGCTACAAAGTAGTTCTCAAACTTGAGCCTTCAAAAGATTTCCCTATACATTGGATCCGGGAATTCAAAAAACAAATGAGACAGGAGAGCACCAATAGAGCGGGAGGCTTATTCGCGGTAGTAGATAATGAGATTGATTTCAAAGATATCATCCTGAAGTGTTTCAAACAATGTGGAGGTAAAAAAGTAGATCCAAAAATATCAGATTTATTAAATCCTAAAAGCTATTTTCATTTAACTTTCAGCTTACAGAATGAAACAAACAAAAATAGTGGTAGTACAGGGCAGGTTTATTCAGCAATCGCATTGTTGTGTATTGCCCGAATTTCTTTAATAGACCAAACTAAAAATAACAAACCAAATAAGGGAATACGTTTTATGCCGGTAGATGAAGCAGAAGGGTTAGGCAGTAACTATGAAATGCTATCCAATATTGCGAAGAATGAAGATTACCAAATTATATCAATGTCTATAAATCCAGTAGGAGAATTTGAAGAAGGTAATCATTTTATTTACATGCTAAATGAGCCCGAGGATGAAAACCTGAAGATAAATGGAGTTCCGTTTGCTCAATTTACAGAAGAAGGAATTGATGAAAATATTCATAATTATTTTTTAGAAAGCAATGATGAATAAGAACTTGAAATGGAGACATTATAAAGCCTTAAATCAGATATACGAGCAAGGTTTTACAAAGAATAAAATAAAAGATCACCCTTATGTTAAATATCTCTTGGATAATGACTACCTGCAACCTCAGATAGGAAAACCTGATATTTTAGAAGAAGGTATTGGTTTCAAAAAAATTTATGAATCAGAGCTAAAAACTAATTACAGCTATTTTCTTTCCTTTTTAATAGAAGAAGATGTAATTACCGATCAATCCAATTATAGTGAACGAGATATTTTGTCCCTTATGTTCATAAAAGAACAGAAAAATCAGATATTACAGGATCAATATTCAAGAAAAAAATTTTCAGCAGTATTTTTCAAGGATTCAGGAGCAAAACATTTGGATAAAAATCCGGGATTGGAAACTGCTGTTTTAAAATTATTAGGTTTAAAAGAATTTCCGGAAAAAGATCCTAAAAATCAACAGTATAAATTTGTCATTAACTGCCCAAATCCTAAATGTATAGTTTTATGCGAAAACCTAGATTTCTTATTACTTCCCTGGATCGCCAGAGAAAATAATATTGAATTGTGGTATGCTGGAGGAAATAATATTGAGAAGCTTAATCATCTTCCAAAAATTTATTTGCCTATATTTTACTCTTGTGATTGGGATTATGATGGCTTAAGAATATTCCAAAGGGTTAAAAACATTATTCCTGATATAGAATTATTAATTCCCACAAGTACTGATTTTTCTAAATCAGTAAAATCTCCAAATCATAAAAGTGATTGGGTTTACACAAAGAACTTTTCAAATTTGGACTATGACTTATACTCAAGTGACGCAAAGAAAATAATTGAATACCTTATAAGAAGAAAAGAATGGATTGAAGAAGAGACGATGGATCTTATTGAATTATTATCCAACATGGAGAGCAAGATTCATTAAATATGATTTACTTTATTCTATCTAAAAACGTCAAAAGAGGTATTAAGTGTTCGATAGAAGTATCATTTAGTCTACGAAAAGACAAATGGTACCTTTGGATAACAAAGTGTACCATTTTTATTTATTCTTAAATCATATCATTTTCTTCATTATATTTTATAGAATTATTTTTAAAATTTGATATTACAACTTATCCAAAAACTTCAAAAACAACATCAAGTGTTCGACAGAAGTACCTTTCAGCCCGCTTAAGACAAATGGTACCTTTGGAAGACAAAGAGTACCATTTTTTATTTATTCTTGAATCATATCATTTATCTTCTCTATATTTTATAGATTAAAAATCTGAAAATCAAATTTTATTTAAAAACGTCAAAAATAACATTAAAGGTTCGACTGAAGTACCTGTCAGCCCGCTTAAGACAAATGGTACCTTTGGAAGACAAAGAGTACCATTTTTTATTTATTTTTAAATCATATCATTTTCTTCATTATATTTTATATAATTATTTTTTGAAAATCTAAAAATTAAAGTTTATTTAAAAACGTCAAAAGCGACATCAAATGTTCGACTGAAGTACCTGTCAGCCCGCTGAAAGGGATTCTATCATTTAGAATCTCTTTTTTTTGTGTATAGTTTTGAGTAATGTTCTTACTTACTTCATGTTTATTATAAAAACTTGATATAATTTGACGGACGAAAACCTGTATGTTCTAAGAATGCATCCGAAAAAGTCTTTCTCGAATTGAAACCTGTTTCTTCTGCCAACGCATCAATTGTGTATTTTTTGAGATTTGGTTCATCTGCAAATCGTTTCAAAAGATGATTAATTCTCAATTCGTTGATATATTGATTAAAATTTTTAGATCTCGAACGATTAATATAATTTGACACAATTGTACGATTAGCATTTAATTCTAGAACCAAGTCATTCAACGAAAATTTTGGATTTAGAAACAACTTCTGTTCTTCAAATAATTGCAAACTTTGTTCGAAATCTTCATCAATTTCAACCTCAAATTTTGTTTTTTCTACTTGATTTTCTTCCTTGATATTTGCTTCAAGTATCGTTATTTCATCAAGACATTTTTGTAAATAATTCTTCTTTTTTTGATGTTTTTGATTCATTTTATAAAAAACAATTCCACCAAAAATTAGAATTGCAACCAAACCAAAAAATGAAGTTTTTTTAAAGTTTTGATTCTTTTCTTTCAATAAATTTCTTTCAGTTTTCAAGAATGTATTTTCATATTTCTCAAGATTTGGTTTCAAAACAGTATGATCAGCCACATAAAATAAACTATCAAAAGACAATAAATTATTAACAGATAATAATTTATCTCGATTATTTCCATACTTCTCATTATATTCAACCACTCTTTCATAAGAAAGTCGCAATTCTTCATCAAGAATTTTATATTGTTTTGAGAATTCTACAACATTTTCAAAATATTGAATTGCTTCTTTATTTCGCTTTTGTTGATATAAAATTTCACCTAAAAATTGCTCCGAAATCACATACCATTTAATATCATTTTGCTTCCAGAAAGTTTGTTGCGCTTTTTTCAATGTATTAAATGCTGAATTATAATCTTTTTTGTAGAAATCAATAATTCCCTTATTCTTCAATGCATATTGATAATTTGCTGTATCAACCGTTTCAGATAATTCAATTTTATTGTAATAATCACTTTTGTTCAGATGATTTGTTTTGCTATATAAATAAGACAATTTCCCAAGAATTGAGAGATAAATGCTGAACGATTTTGGTTGCTCTTTATGCTTTTCGAAATAAGGTAAAGAAGTTTCGTACAAGACTATAGATTCCTTTGTTTCATGTAAGTTTTCCTTTGTTTTAGCAATTCCAACAAGCGAAGAATAAAATGTAAAATCATCTTTTATTTCAGTTGATAATTCCTTTGAAATAGTAAAATTTTTCAAAGCATTATTGTAATTACGCTGCTCCAAAAAATAATTTCCTTTTTCGATATAAGCTTCACTCAACACAACTTTATCATTCAATCGATAAGCTGTTGAAATCGTAGAATCAATAATTCGAAGATTTTCTTCAACCAAATCATTATTTTTTTGACGCAAAAATTCAGCTTTATCATTTTGTGTTTTTCCAAACATATTTATTGAACTGAATATGAATAGAATAACTGTGATAAATTTAAGAAACCTATTTTCTGAAATTATAAAACGTAACATATTGTATTTCTTTAATTTGAATAACATTGTAAACAATTATCATTTGACACCAAGTTGATAAAAAACATTTAAAAATATAAATTAAAATTGTTCAAACAAAAATTTTACTTCCTCTAAATGTAAGTAAAACAATAATCAACACAATTATATTATGAAATTTTTACAATTAATTCTCATTTTGATTAGTTCTTTTGCTTTTGCACAAGAAAAATATTCGATTACAGGAAATATTTCATCAGAAAATAAATCAAAAACAATTCACGCAAAAGTTATTTTATACGATGAATTTCAAAATGTTATTCAAACAATTGAAACTAAAAATTCAAATTTTAACTTTGAAAATTTAGAACCAAAAACTTATTCAATTTCAGTTATTTATGACAATAAAATTCAAGATGAAGAACCTTTTTATTTGAACGAAAATAAAACATTTCACTTAAATATTGATGAAACTGTACAAATTAATGAAGTTGTAATCAATGGAAAAAAGGAAACTTTCAAAATAGAAAATGGCAATTATACTATTGATGTCGCTAATTCAAATTTTAATAAACTTGCTACAACCAAAGAATTATTTTCAAAATTACCAAGCGTCATGTTGGGCGCAGATCAAGAAACATTGACAATTATTGGAAAAGGAAATCCTTTGTTGTATTTGGACGATCAACAAGTTGATTTTTCTACCATTTCAAGTTTAGCAATTGAGGATATAAAATCGATTGAAATCATCAAAAATCCATCTGCAAAATATGAAGCAAATGGAAGATCTGTCGTAAAAATTAACCTTAAAAAAAGTAAAAAAGAAGGTTTAAAATTCTCTTTACAGGAAACATTATCGTTCAAAAGAAAGTTCAATAATTATTTCAATTCGACTTTTCAAATTCGTAAAAACAAAAGTGAATTTAAATTGAATGCATCTTATAATCAACTAAATCCTTGGGAAGGAAATGGATTCGATTATCGAGTAAAAGATAAAAATATTCAGTCCAATTATTTCATAAAATCGCAAACAAAGCGTCCGCATTTTATTGTAAATACAAGCTTTTTTCAAGAATTAAATGAATCTGGAGATTATCTTTCATTTGCTATTAATTCGAATTTCAGAAAAGATAAAGGTTTGATTGATACCAAAACAGAATATTCAGAAAACAATGAAAATCAATCTATTTTAACCTTAAATGATAATGAAAATCATCGAAATTTTGTGAATACTTTGGTGAATTATAATAAAAATATTCAATCAATTGACGCAAGTATTTTAGCAGGTTTGCAATACACGATTTATAACACAGGAACGATATATGATTTTTACAATAAGATAAATGAAAATGATATCGAATACAATCAATCGCGCTATCAAAAATATCGTCTTAAGGTTTTTGCTGGAAAATTTGATGTTGAGAAAAAGTTTGAATCTGATCAAAAGATTGAATTTGGAGGACGTTTTACGCATGCAAAATCAGAAACAACTAATCAAACGTTCTTTCCTCAAAAACCATCAGAAAAATTTCTTTACAACTTCAAAGAACTGAATCTTGCAGCCTATTTGCAATACACAAAAAACTATGAAAAATGGAATTATAAAGTTGGATTAAGAACAGAAACGACCAATTCTAACGGTTTTGATGAAATAAAACAACTTTCGGATATTGATAAAAAATACATCGATTGGTTTCCGAATGCAGAAATTAATTACACTTTTGAGAATAAAGATGCGTTGACAATTTATTACAAACGTACGATTGATAGACCGAATTACAGCACCCTTTCTTCAGGGAATTTATACGGAAGTCCTTATATTGAATACAGCGGGAATTTTAATATTTTACCTACTTACACCGACACATTTTCTGCGAATTATTCATTAAAAAAATGGAACATGAATATGACGTATTATCAAAGTAAAAATCCGATGAATTATACGTTAATTTATGATGATGAACGAAATATTTCAACATTTACAACGGTTAATTTCGAAAAAGAAGAGAATTTTTCTGTTGGCTTGGATGTTCCGTTCGAATATAAATTTTGGTCAACACAAATTAGTTTAGCTATGATTTATAGTAAAATAATTGATGAAAAAGCTGTTCTTAAAAAATCTGTTCCGTATATCTATTTATACTCTAATCATAATTTCAAATTGGGAAAAGATTTCAATTTTATGGTTGATGGATATTGGTTAAGCAAACGAATAGAAGGGATTTATTATCGAAATTCTCAAGTTATCGTTAACCTTGGATTGACCAAATCATACAAAAACCTTGATTTTTCTATTCGTTTAAATGATTTATTCAAGCAAATGAAATTTAGCGAAACATTAAATTATGATAAAATTAGTTCTAAAAACCTATTTTTAGTCGACTATCAAGAACTATCAGTTGGTGTTAAATATAATTTTGGTCGTTTAAATAAAACTATCTCAAAAGAGAATAAAGTAAATGAAGAGGAAGGGAGAATTAGGTAATACTTTTATTTCCAAAATTCAATAAATCGTATAACTTTGCTTTCATAATTTAAAGAAATAAAATGTTTAAATTTATTCGTAAGGTTATACTTTATCTTTTTGTAGCTCATCTTGTATACATTGTTGTGTTAAAGTGGATTAATCCGCCGTTCACGATTACGCAAGTTCAGCAAGGTTTTGAACAAGGAAAATTTAAGCGCGATTATATTTCCTATGACGAAATGGGACGAAATATAAAATTGGCTGTAATTGGTTCCGAAGATCAAAAATTTCCTGTGCACAATGGATTTGATATGGATGGAATACAGGAAGCGATTGAAAAGAATAAAGAAGGTAAAAAACTTCGTGGAGGTTCTACGATTTCTCAACAAGTCGCGAAAAATGTGTTTTTGTGGCAAGGTCGTTCTTGGTTGAGAAAAGGATTGGAAGTTTATTTTACGTTTATGATCGAAAAAATTTGGGGCAAACAACGTATTTTAGAAATGTATTTGAACACTTCTGAAATGGGAATTGGTGTTTTTGGTGTTGAAGCAGCTTCCGAATATTATTTTAATAAGCCAGCTAAAGATTTAACCAAAAATGAAGCGGCTCGTATTGCAGCAGCTTTACCTTTGCCACGAAAATATAATGTGAATCCGCCTTCGTCTTTTATCAGTAGACGTGCTAATCATATCGAGCGACAAATGCGAAATATACAAGGAAGCACTGATTTGGAAAAGGTTTTAGGAGAATAAAATAGAAAAGAGAAGTTGATTAAGCTTCTCTTTTTTTGTTTTTATTACTCTCTCCAATTAATTTTAACCGCAGAAATTTTATCTAATTCCAAACGAGTTTCAGGAAGTAAATTGAAATCGTTTTTCATGTAAAAAGCCAACGGAGAACGATAAGGCTCTCCATTCGCTTTAGTATCTTTTTCGTGGTCAATCACCCAACCATTTAGTTCTGTAGAAAATGTTTTTAATCGATTAAGAATTTTACGCCCCAAACCAATTTGATGCAATTCGCTATCCACAATTATTGCAAACCATTTTTCATAATCTCTTTCGAAAATCACTGCCCAAGCTCGCATTTGATTGTTTTCATCTACAGCAAAAAAATGTTTAGCTTCAATCAAACTATTCAAATAATTTTCGGTGTCCTGTAAACTCTCAAAAGCCAAATTAATAGGATATTCGTTGTTCCAAATTTTAAAAATATAGTCTTTATGAATTTGGTTTAATGTTGTAAATGAATAGATTTCGAATGAGTTAAGTTGAGGCATAAAATGATTTCTTATTCCGCTAAATATACTAATTTATTTAGTCAAAATTTCTTTTAAAATCAAAGGTTTATCAGTTGTAATATAATCAGCTTTCATATCAATCATTTCTTGCATCACTTTTGGGTCGTTAACTGTCCAAACATTAACCAATAAGCCCAAATCTTTCGCTTCTTTCACCCAAGTAGGATTTTTCTGAAAAACGCTATAATGATAATCAATTCCATTCCAATTTCTCGCTTTTACTTCTTGAGGAGACAAATCTCCAGCTAAATAAGAAACGTGAAATTCTGGTGCTAATTTCTTGAATTCATCACAAATATTTTGACTAAATGAAATGATTTCAACTTGTTTTTCTACTTTATGTTTTTTGATGATTTCAATTGCTTTTTTAACTGCACGATTTTCATTTTCTTTTGATGAGTGAGGTTTTAATTCGAAAATTAATTTAACTTTCTTATTCTTTTTTCCTTGTTCAAAATATTCTTCTAAAGTTGGCATATTTTCGTTGTTAGCCAATTTCAAGGTTTTCAAAATCGAAGAATTAGTCATTTCTATTGCATGACCTTGAAAATTATCATCATGATTTACCATCAAAACATCATCAGCGCTAATTAATACGTCAAATTCAGAACCATAAGCACCAATTTCTTGTGCAGATTTTAATGATTTGATCGAATTTTTCGCATTATTTTCGGTGTCCCAATAACCGCGATGAGCAATAATTTTTTGAGCATTTGCCATATTCGTAAGCATAAAAGTTGTTAAGGCAGTAAATATAAATTTTTTCATGATGAATTGTTTTTTCGAAGTAAAATTATTTTGTTTAAAGGATTTTGACGTTACCTAAAGATTAAGAAGTTGAATTTATAAAAGAATCTGTCGAAAAGCAGTAAATTTTGACTGGAATAAAATTGCGATTGCGCCGAATTTCACTTAATTTTGCACAAAGACAAACACAATGACGCAAGGAATTATTATTTTAGATTTTGGCTCGCAATACAATCAATTAATCGCGCGCCGAATTCGAGAATTTGGAGTTTACACAGAAATTATTCCCTACAACACTTCGATCGAAGAAATCAAAAAACACAATCCAAAAGGAATTATTTTATCAGGAGGACCTTCTTCAGTTTTTGGAGATGAAGCCGCTTTGGTAGATAAAGAATTATTCGAAATGGGCGTTCCTGTTTTAGGAATTTGCTACGGAATGCAATTGATTTCGCACTTATTAGGCGGAGAAGTTAAGAAAGGTGAAAAAGGTGAATATGGAAAATCTGAATTAACAGTTTTAGCTCAAAACAGTTTATTTGCAGGTGTTCCAGAACAATCTACAGTTTGGATGAGCCACTTCGACGAAGTGATGACAGCGCCAACAGGATTTACAATTTCAGGAAAATCAAACATAGATATTGCGGCAATCGCAAATGAAGATAAAAAGATTTTTGCGGTACAATTTCACCCAGAAGTAACTCATTCAGAATATGGTTCAATAATGTTAGAAAACTTTGTTTTCAATATTTGTCAGGCTGAAAAGAATTGGGTTTTAAAAGATTTTATCGAAACAGAAATTACTCGTATAAAAGAAGTAGTTGGTGATAAAAAAGTTATTTTAGGACTTTCTGGAGGTGTTGATTCTTCTGTTGCTGCGGTTTTGATTCATCGTGCAATTGGCGATCAATTAACATGTATTTTTGTTGATACTGGTTTATTGAGAAAAGATGAAGGAAAAAAAGTAATGGAAAATTACGGAAAACACTTCAACATGAACATTAAAATGGTAGATGCTTCAGAACGTTTCTTAACAAACTTGAAAGGTATCGACGAACCAGAAGCAAAACGTAAATCAATTGGTAAAGATTTCGTGGCTGTTTTTGATGAAGAATCAAATAAATTTGAAGATGCAGCATTCTTAGCGCAAGGAACTATTTATCCAGATGTAATCGAATCGCAATCTGTAAAAGGACCTTCTGCAACTATCAAATCTCACCACAATGTTGGTGGATTACCAGAAGATATGAAACTTCAATTATTAGAACCATTACGCGAATTATTCAAAGATGAAGTTCGTAAAGTTGGAGTAGAATTAGGTATTCCTCGCGAGTTAGTTTACCGTCATCCATTCCCAGGACCAGGTTTAGGAATCCGTGTTTTAGGTGAAGTTGACGAAGAAAAAGTACGTATTTTACAAGAAGCCGATCAAATTTTTATTGACGAGCTTTATGCACATAATTTATACGACGAGGTTTCTCAAGCTTTCGTGGTTTTATTACCTGTAAAATCTGTTGGAGTAATGGGAGACGAGCGTACATACGAATATACAGCGGTTGTTCGTTCTGCAAATACGATCGATTTTATGACAGCAACTTGGTCAAAATTACCTTACGAATTCTTAGAATTAGTTTCGAACAGAATTATCAATGAGGTAAAAGGAATTAACCGTGTAGCCTACGATATCAGCTCAAAACCACCAGCAACTATCGAGTGGGAATAAGCTAAAAAATATATCAAAGCCAGCCAATGTGCTGGCTTTTTTTCTATGTAAACTTTAAAAAACTAAATATTAAATGGAACTTTTAAAAGAAAGAATTCTGAAGGATGGAAAAAGTTTCGATGGTGGAATTCTAAAAGTTGATAGTTTTATCAACCACCAAATGGATCCTGTTCTGATGAAAGCAATCGCGGCGGAATTTGTCCATCGATTTTCGGATTTAAACATTAATAAAATCATTACAATTGAAGCGAGCGGCATTGCACCAGCGATTATGGTTGGATTAGAATTGAATTTGCCTGTTGTTTTTGTGAAAAAAGCTAAGCCTAAAACAATGGCAGATTTTTATGCGTCGCAAGTATATTCATTCACGAAAGACCGAACGTACGATGTTTGCGTAAGTAGTCAATTTCTGAATGAAAATGATAATGTTATTTTTATTGATGATTTTTTAGCGAACGGAAATGCAGCGTTGGGTGTTGAAGATTTGATAAAACAATCTGGCGCAAACCTTTTGGGAATGGGTTTTATAATTGAGAAATCATTTCAAGAAGGACGTGATCGTTTACTGAATGAAAACATCAGAGTTGAATCATTAGTAAGATTAAAATCTTTAGGAGACAACTCAATTATTTTTGAAGAATAAAAAATATCAACCAAAAGCCAATTTATATTGGCTTTCTTTTTACTTTTAAAATACAAAAAACTTACCTTGATAATATGAAAATAAAATTACTTGCTTTAACGCTCTCTTTACTATTCCTTACAAATTGTAATTCGTACAAATCTGCGAATTCTGCATTGGTTTCTGGTAATTTTCAGCAAGCTTTTGAGCAATCTACGCAAGCTTATTTCAAAAATCCATCAGAGAAAAATGGAATCAAATATGTTCCATTAATTTTTGAAGCGTATAACAAAGGACAGCAAGAAGATGAAAATAGATTAAAACAAATCGAAACGTTGACTAATCCTTCTAAATATCAAGAAGCGTATCAAATTATTAATCGTTTGCAAGAAAGACAAAAAACGATAGCAGGAATTGATGGAAGATCGATTAGTGGAAAAACGTATAATTTCAAAACCAAAGATTATTCAGCAGCTTATAAAACGATTCAAGAAAAATATGCGCAATTTTTGTACGATGAAGGAAAATCTTTTTTAAATCAAGGAGGAAAATTGAATGCGCAAACTGCCTATCAAAAGTTTCAAGTTTTAGAAAGTGTTTATTCTAATTATAAAGATACTCGTAGTTTGATGAATACCGCTCGTACAAACGGAATGTATAAAGTTTTGGTACAATTGGTGAACAACACAGAAGTTGTTATTCCTAAACTACTAGAGAAAGATTTGTTAGATTTTAACTCATATGGATTGGATTCTAATTGGACTGAATTTTACACTGGAAAACTAAATAGCTCGTATGATTATGTGATTCAATTAAGTTTTGAGACGATAAATGTTTCGCCTGAAAGAGAAAAAATTGAGGTACATAATTTTGAGAAAAAAATTGTGGATGGTAAAGAAGAATTGGTGCAAAATGGAGTAGTGGTAAAGGATAAAGACGGAAAACCAGTGATGGTAGATCGTTATATTACGGTAAAAAGTAGATTCGAAGAAGTACAACGCATCAAAGAAGCTGCAATTACAGCGAGATATTATTTGATCGATAATCAAAAAGAGCAAGCCATCGATTCTAAAAATTTAGTTAGTCAATATATTTTTAGAGACTCTTACGGAACTTACAAAGGAGATCGACGTTCTTTGGATCGAGATTATATAAATATGATTGGTCGAAGACCAGCTCCATTTCCATCAAATGAGCAAATGATTTTTGATTGTGGACAAGATTTGAAACGCAAATTCAAGAACGAAATCATCCGTATGAAGCTTTGATAAAAAAAATGTAAAAAATTTAATCATTTTTTAAAATTCATTTTCAATAGCTTATCATATAAAACGTCTGTTTTAGCTAAAAACTTGTAAAATTAGTTTTGGTGAATTAAAAAACCTTTCTATATTTGCACAGCAATTAAGACATAGACCCATGGTGTAACGGTAGCACATCGGTTTTTGGTGCCGCTAGTTGGGGTTCGAATCCCTGTGGGTCTACAAAAGTCTTATGCCTCGATAAGCAATTGTTGAGGCATTTTTATCTAACTTAGTTAAGAAGAAAGTTGCAAAAATTGAAATAAAATTTAGTCAGACCCATGGTGTAACGGTAGCACATCGGTTTTTGGTGCCGCTAGTTGGGGTTCGAATCCCTGTGGGTCTACAATTTTTTCTTTTCAATTTTTAACATAATAATCATGGACAGACCCATGGTGTAACGGTAGCACATCGGTTTTTGGTGCCGCTAGTTGGGGTTCGAATCCCTGTGGGTCTACAGATTTTAAGCTTCAATAATTTTATTGAAGCTTTTTTTATACTATAAATTTTGTTATATTTATCATAATTGAGTTAGTAAATGACATTAGAAAACATAATTTTAGAAGCTAAAAAAGGGAAACGAAATGCTCAGAACGCAGTGATAGAGGTTTTGTGGAACAAAGTTTATCATTATGTTTTTTCTAAAATCAGAAACGAGGAAGAAGCCGAAGATATCGCTATTGAAACGTTTACGAAAGTTTTTACAAAATTAAAATTATATAACGAAGATTTTGACTTTACGACTTGGGTGATTTCTATCGCGCATAACACGATGATTGATCATATCAGAAAATCTCCAAAACTGAATATTTCTCTTGATGATGAAACAAAATTTTTAGAAATTTTAGAAGATCATCCCTCGCCAGAAGAACATTTGATTTTAAAACAAGATAATGACACGCTGATAAAAGCTATTGCAAAATTGAGAGAACCTTATCAAAAAATTATCGAATTGCGTTATATCGAAGATAAAACATACAAAGAGATTGCTGATGAACTCAATTTGACCTTGCCAAATGTTAAAGTTCGACTTTTAAGAGCCAAACAATTGTTAACAGAGGTGATGCAAGATAATATTTAGTAAATTTATTCGTTGAAAATTTGTTGAAGAAAACCGAACCGAAAATGAAGAAGCAAATATACCTTACAACAATTCTTATCGCAAGTTTATTCTTGACGTCTTGTGGAAGCAGCAAAGTAACTTCGTATAAAAAAACTGGTTCTAAAAAAGTGTACACTTCTTCCAAAAAAACAGAATCTACAGAGGTTTTTCGTTCTAAAAATGCTGATGATAGTGCGCCTCGTGATGTAAATAGAATTCTAAAAACGGCAAAATCTTACTTAGGAACACCTTATAAATATGGTGGAATTACGAAAACAGGCTTCGATTGTTCGGGATTGGTATATATAAGTTTTAAAGAAATGAATTTAGAATTACCTCGTCGTTCGAGCGATCAGGCAGAATATGGAAAAGAAATTACGATTGAAAATGTAAAGATTGGAGATTTGATATTTTTTAATACTTCGGGGAATTCAATTTCTCATGTAGGTATTGTAGAAAGTATTAATCATGATGGTTCAATCAGTTTTGTGCATTCATCTACTTCAAAAGGTGTTATCATTTCTTCCCTTGACGAAAATTATTGGAAAACTAGATTTGTAAAAGCGGTTAGACTTTTATAACTTGACGTGTGCTTAAAAAAAGAACTATATTATTAACTTTTCTAGGATTACTATTTTTTAGTTTATCCATAGTTGTTAATGCTCAAGAAGATAGTGTAAAAATTGATACTGTTAGAATTGAGAATAAAAATCATTCTAAGTTTAGAAAATTTTATCAAAAATTATTATTTAAGAAAAAACCAACGAGTTTTCCTATTCAGCCCAATAATGATGTGGATGATGGAAAATATCAAGGTAAAATCATTCGAAATATTTACTACAAAACACAAGATCCGTTTGGATATTCTTTGCAGGATACGACAAAAAAACCGACAAGATGGATTGAAAGAGCTGGAAATACATTGCATGGAAAATCCAAAAAATTTGTGTTGCGCCAAAATATGTTGTTAAAGCCTGGAGATAGATATGATTCTGTTAAGGCAGCGGAATCCGAGCGTTTGATTCGTACCAATCGTTCTATTCGTCGAGTAGAGATTAAGGAAGAAGCTGTGGGAAATGATTCGGTTGATTTGTATGTCAATTCAATTGATTCGTGGAGTATGTTTATCACAGGTTCGGTTTCGAGCTCGAAAGCTGGGATTCGCATTCGTGAGCGAAATTTTTTAGGTTTGGGACATGTGTTTGATAATCGTTATCGTCACAATTACAAAACAGGAAATTCGTTGTATCAATTCAATTATACGGTTCCAAATATTGCTCAAACTCGAATTATTGGGAATGTACGTTATTTCAAAAATGAAGACAATCATTATACAAAATCAATCAGTTTTGTACGACCTTTTTATTCGCCATTAGCGCATTATGCGGGTGGAGTTTCGGTTGGACAAGTGTATTTTAAAGATTCATTAGACTTCGAAAAACCTATTTTGGTTGATAATCATTTCAAATATAATTACCAAGATTATTGGTTGGCAAGAGCGTTTAGAATTGATGATGGTCATTCAGAAAATATTACCAATTTTATTGTCTCAGGGAGATTTTATGATCGATCTTATACCGAAACACCAACTCCAGAAAACGATCCTGTGAACTTTTTTTCTGACCAAACGAATTATTTAGTAGGGATAGGAATTTCTTCGAAACGATATATCAAAACAAAATATATTTTCAATTATGATATTGAAGAAGATATTGCGATAGGAAAATCATTGGGAATTATAGGAGGTATTCAAAATATTCGTCAAACTGATCGTTATTATCTCGGTGGAAAAGCATCTACTGGAGGTTTTCTGAATACTGGTTTTTGGGGATTTGGAGTTGAATTTGGAGGATTTTTTAATAAAGGAAAATTTGAACAAAAAACGCTGTCTGTAGAATTACAATATATGGCAAAATTGATAAGTTGGGGAAAATGGAAGTTTAGAAATTTCATGAAAACTAATTATCTTTTGGGACATGATCGTTTAGATTCTCCTGCGGATCAACTTTCGCTTCATGAACATGATTATTTGGGAATGGAAGGTTTCAAATCGGATAGAGGGTTAACAGGTCAACAGAAATTAATGTTCGAGTATCAATTGCAATCTTATACGCCTTACGAGTTTTTAGGATTTCGTATTTCGCCATTTTTCAATGCGATGGTTGCGGCAATTGGAGATAACAAAAAATTTATACTGAATAATAATCCAATTTATTCGCGTTTTAGTTTGGGTGTGATGTTGACAAATGATTATTTTGTGTTTAATAATATCAGGTTTTCATTGTCGTACTATCCTTCAATTCCTGGACAAGGCGATAATCTAATCAAGACAAATTTGATCGATAATAGAGATTACCAAATGATGGATTTCGACTTCTCAAAACCAAATTATATTCGTTGGAATAGGTGGGATTAAGATATAAAAAAAGCTTGAAGATTTCTTCAAGCTTTTTTTATGTCTTAATATTTTTTATTTCACTTGTCTGGAAACAATCCACGAAACCAAGCTTCCCAAACCTAAAACAGTTACAATAACTGCAACAAAGTTTTCGACAGAAAAGATAAATGGAAACGGAACAGTTGGCGAAGCCATAACCAAACCAAAATCTATTTGTAATAATCCAATAACAGAGGCGATTAATAAACCTGTTGTCATCGCAATAAAGGTGATAATAAAACCAGTTTGGAAGAAAATATTACGAATGTTTTTTCGTGATAATCCAAAACTATACATCGTCTGAATTTCTTTCTTTTTATCCAAAATCAAGATAATAATTGTTCCTGCCAAATTGAAACATGCAATGATAATGACTAACGTGAAAATCAAATAACTGATTAAATTTTCCATATTCATTACTTTCAAGAAAGCTGAATCTAAATCTTGTCTAGTTTCGATTTTATAATGAGAACCTAATGCTTTTTGAAGTTGAATTTTCACTTCGTTAAACGATTTTTTTCCAGTTGTTTTTACCTCAATTGAATAACATTGATTTTCATTTAACAACAATAATTCTTGCGCCAAACCTAAAGTCGTAAAGACGTGTTTGTCGTATTGTTCGTTCAAAATAAACACGCCAACGCTGTACGCATCTTTGCGTGTAAAAGCATCACTTTCTTGTTTTATTAAACCTGTTCCAGCTTTTGGCATCATCAAATCTGCTGGCGTTATCGGATCGATATAAAGTTGCAAACGCTCTGCAATTCCATTCGAAACAATAAAATTATCATCGCGATTAAAATCTAAATATTGTCCACCATAAATCACCGTATCTAAACGCGTAACTTTGGTAAAATTTTCGTCAACACCTTTCAAATAGGCAATATCTTGCTTTCCTTTGTAATCGATGTAGACTTTTTCTTCGATGATTTTAGAAAAAGCTTTGACATCTTTTTGTTGCTTCAATTGATCCACAACAAATGTTAAACTATCTAATACTTTTCCTTTCGAAGGAGAAATTTTAATTTCAGGATTTACATTGCTATAATACTTTAAATTCATTTTTTCTAATCCCGAAAAAACGGATAAAATAATGAACAAAGCCGCTGTAGCAACCAAAATAGCACCAACAGCAATCGATGTAATAATGTTTACAGCGTTTGTATTCGTTTTCGAAAAAATGTAGCGTTTCGCAATGTAAAGTGAAATGTTTCTCATTATAAGATTGGATTATTTCCTTCTCCTCTTAGCGCTTTGTCGATTTTATCCATTTCGTCTAATGAATTATCTAAAATGAAAATTAATTCTGGTGTAATACGCATTTGTTTAGAAGCGCTTTTTGATAAAATTCCTCTAAATAATGGTGTATTAACTCTAATTTCTTTGAAAATTTCGTCTTTTTGAGTACTTGGAAAAATACTTACATAGATTTTAGAAACGCTTAAATCTGGTGTTACTTTTACTTCTGTAACACTAATCAAATTTCCAGGGAATTCCTTTACAGCCCATTTTCTAAAAGCTTCTGCTAATTCTTCTTGAAATAATTTACTTACTTTTTGTTGTCTATTGCTATCCAATTCTATTCATTTTTATAAGACCGTAAAATTACTGCATTTTTTCGTGATTAAAAACATTGATGAATTGAATTAAGTTCTTTGTAAATTTGTTTTAATGAAAAAAGATATTGAAACTTCAGAAGATGTTGCTTTATTGGTAAATACGTTTTACGATAAAGTGCAAGAAGATGACGTAATTGGTTACTTTTTTTCGGAAGTTGCAAAGGTAAATTGGGACGAACATTTGCCGCATATGATTCAGTTTTGGGAAACTGTTTTGTTAGGAAAAGCAACTTTTGAGGGTTGGCCAATGCGAACACATTTGGTTTTGAGTCAGAAAGAGAAATTAAAACCACACCATTTCGAGCGTTGGATTGAATTGTGGTACGGAATAATTGACGAAAAATTTGAAGGAGAAATAGCTAATGAAGCAAAAAATCGAGCAAAAATTATGCGTGATTTAATTCTTTTCAAAATTGACCAAATGGAACAAAAACAAGGATTTATTCAATAAAAAAATGCAACTTTTATGAAGTTGCATTTTTTGTATGATTTTAGATATGATTGAAAAATTATTTCGCAATCATGATTAATTTTTTATTGATAAATTCCATAATTCCAGCTTTAGAAAGTTCGCGTCCGTAACCCGAATGTTTTACACCTCCGAAAGGTAAATCTGGGCTTGAAGAAACTTGTTTGTTTACGTAAACCATTCCCGAATCTATTCTGCGAGCGATTTTTTCCGCATTTGGAACATCTTCTGTATAAATAGAAGCACCTAATCCGTAAGGCGTATCATTCGCAATTTTGATTGCTTCTTCTACATCTTTCACTTTCCAAATACAAACCACAGGTCCAAAAACTTCTTCGTCATAAGCCTTCATTCCAGGTTTTAAATCTGTCAAAATTGTTGGTTGTAAAAAGAAACCATCACGATTAATACGTTTTCCTCCTGAAACAATTGTTGCTCCTTTATCTGCTGAATCATTAATTTGCTCAACTAATTTTTCTAATGCACTTTCCGAACTTACAGGTCCCATATTGGTATCTGCTTGTGTAGGATCACCAACTTTCATTCCGTTTACATAGTCCGTAATTTTTTTCAAATATTCGTCGTAAATACCATCTTGTACAATAATACGTTTCGAAGAAGTACAGGCTTGTCCAGCATTACGTAAACGACCATTAATTGTTCCGTTCATTACTTTTTCGATATCCGCATCATTCAAAACAATCATTGGATCAGAACCACCAAGTTCTAAAACAGAAGGTTTTACATTTTTACCAGCGATACTTGCAACCACTGCACCAGCAGCTTCGGAACCAGTTAAAGAAACACCAACAATTTTTGGGTTATTGATAATTGCATCTGTGTCTTTTCCTGACATCAACAAGTTTTTGTACAAACCTTTTGGAGCGCCAGCAGCTGTAAACATTTCTTCGAAAGCGATTCCACATTGCGGAATATTAGAAGCCGTTTTCAAAACAACTGTGTTACCAGCCATAATGTGAGGACCAGCAAAACGCGCAATTTGAGAAAAAGGGAAATTCCAAGGCATAACACCTAACAAGACACCAATTGGTTCTGAAACCACATAAGCATCACCTTTTTCTGTTTGTAAAGGAACATTTGCTAAGAATTCTTCTGCATTATCAGCGTAATATTCGATGATATTTGCACTATAATCAATCTCGATTTCACTTTCATACAATGGTTTTCCCATTTCTGTTGTAATCAAAGCAGCTAATCGAGTTTTTTGCTTGCGCATTTCGTTTGCGACACGTTTCATTACAGCTTTTCTTTCTTCGAAAGATTCGAATCGCCATGTTTGATATAATTCGTTTGCGTCGTCTATATATTGATTGATTTCTTCGCTTGTGTAGGCTTGAAATTCTTTTTCTATTTTACCTGTAGCAGGATTTAATGTTCTGATTGAACTTGCCATTTCACTCTTTATTTAATGTATACAAAGTTGTAGCAATTCTCGTTCCTAACAAAACTTTTAGGATAAATAAAACTGATAGTTTGTTGAATAAAACCAAATGTAGTTGATTGTTTAGTTTTTATATTAATTTAAGCTAGATGATTGTTTGCTGAATTCAGAAATTTTTCTTTTCGAAATGTTTAAGGTTTTAGATTACTTGACAAATTTGATAAAACAATTAATTGAAGCAGACACCATTCTGAACCCTTTTCAGAAGCACATATTATAATTAATAAAATAAATTTAAAACAAAAACGATTTGTCATACCGAGCTTGTCGAGGTATCTTTTAAATTATTGATTATAAAAAAAACATAATGATGAGTAGCTGAAATGAATTCAGCTTGACATAATATTTATTAACTGAAATTTTCTTTTAAAATGGCAAGTTATCATCATCGTCATTCATAAGACTATTATATTCTTGACTTGAGTTATCATCTCTTAATTCTTCAAGACCAAAGGCTTCTAAAGGACTTGTAGAATTGAAATTTAAATTGTCTAAAGGATTTGTAGAATTATCATGTCCAATTGATTTATTCATAGAACTTTCAATTAGACCTAAATTATCAGTTTCCAAATCGGTAAATTTAGCTTGCTCATTAATGAATCTTAAACGTACATTTTCTAACGCACCATTACGGTGTTTCGCAATGATAAACTCTGCTTGTCCAGCACAAGGTTCACTTTCATCATCCCAATATTCCAATTTATAATATTCGGGACGATAAATAAACGAAACGATATCGGCATCTTGCTCAATCGCTCCAGATTCACGTAAATCCGAAAGTAAAGGACGTTTACTTCCTCCACGAGTTTCTACCGAACGAGATAACTGCGAAAGTGCAATAACAGGAATACTTAACTCTTTTGCGATTGCTTTTAAGGAACGCGAAATCATCGAAATCTCTTGCTCACGGTTTCCATTTGCTTTTCCACCAGCAGTCATCAACTGCAAGTAGTCAATCAAAATCATTTTTACACCATGTTGAGAAACCAAACGACGTGCTTTTGCTCTTAAATCGAAAATCGAAAGGGCGGGCGTATCGTCAATGTAAAGCGGCGCATTTTCAAGACCTTTTACTTTTGTGTATAATTGTTTCCATTCGTGATCGGCTAATTTTGCTTTACGCAATTTTTCACCCGAAATTCCAGTTTCACCCGAAATCATACGCGTAATCAACTGAACAGAAGACATTTCTAATGAAAAAACAGCAACCGGAATATTTTTGTCAACCGTCATATTTTTCGCCATCGAAAGGATAAAAGCAGTTTTACCCATACCAGGACGAGCGGCTAAAATAATCAAATCCGATTCTTGCCAACCCGAAGTAATTTTGTCAATTTCTGTAAATCCAGAAGATAAACCAGACATTCCTTCTTTTGTAGATTGGGCTTTAATTTTATCAATAGCTTCTGTTACCAAATCTCTTGCTTCCGAATAACTACGTTTGATTCCACCTTCTGTAATTTCGAATAATTTCGATTCAGAATAATCCAATAAATCAAATACATCGGCAGTATCATCGTATGATTTTTCAATGACTTGATTCGAAATTTCAATTAAACGACGAAGAATATATTTTTCTTGAATAACACGAGCATAATATTCCACGTGCGCAGAAGAAGAAACTTTTTGCGTTAATTGAATCAAATAATAATCACCTCCAACACGATCTAATTTGCCCTCACTTTTCAACTCATTCGAAACCGTTAATAAATCAATTGGTTCTGAATCGTTAAATAATTTTTGAATGACAGCATAAATCGCCTGATGCTCTGGACGATAAAAAACTTGCGGCGTAAGAATGTCAATGACTTCGTCCAACCCTTTTTTATCAATCATCATCGCGCCAAGTACAGCTTGCTCTAAATCAACAGCTTGTGGAGGAAGTTTACCTTTCTCTAAACCAATGACATTGTGCTTGTTAGCTGGTATTTCGGGATTATAATTTGCTTGTTCCATAAGAGTTCCAAAATTAAATAAAAAAACGAGATATAACTAATTTTATATCTCGTTTTAAAATCGTATATTCTACAATAAGTATTATTGTAAAATAATATTTTATCCTGAAAATTCTCCGAATTTGATGTAACGTTCTTGACGTTGTTGTTGTAATTCTTTTGGAGAAAGTTTTTTCAATTCGTTGTAAGTGTCTAAAACTTTATTTTTCAAGTTTGTGTATGCAACTTCTGGTTTGTAGTGTGCTCCACCAAGCGGTTCTTGAATGATATCTTCAATTAATCCTAATTCTAACATATCAGGACCAGTTAATTTCATTTGCGAAGCAGCTTGCTCTTTGTAATCCCAACTTCTCCATAAAATTGTAGAACAGTTTTCTGGTGAAATTACAGAATACCAAGTGTTTTCTAACATGAAAACTTTGTTTCCAACTCCAATTCCTAATGCTCCACCTGAAGCTCCTTCACCAATTACAATTGTAATGATAGGAACTGTAAGTTTCAACATTTCGTAGATGTTTTTAGCGATAGCTTCACCTTGACCTCTTTCTTCAGCTTCTAAACCAGGATATGCACCAGGAGTGTCGACTAAAGTCAAGACAGGAATATTAAACTTTTCTGCTAACTTCATCAATCGTAAAGCTTTGCGGTAACCATCTGGATTAGACATCCCGAAACGACGATATTGTCTTTCTTTGGTATTTTTCCCTTTTTGTTGACCAATAATCATAAAAGTTTGACCATTGATTTTTCCCATACCACCAACCATTGCTTTGTCGTCAGCAAAAGTTCTATCTCCGTGAATCTCGATAAACGTGTTATCTGTTATCGCGTAAGCGTAGTCTAAAGTATAAGGGCGAGAAGGGTGACGAGACAATTGTACACGTTGCCATGGCGTTAAATTACCATAGATTTCCTTCTTTTTATTTTCAATTGCAATTTCAATTTCAACGCAAGCCTGTTTGATGTTAACACCGCTTCCTTCGCCGACGATTTGACAGCTTTGTAACTGTTCTTCTAAATCTTTGATAGGTTGTTCAAATTCTAAATATTCCATACAAAAGTGTTTGTTCAATCCAACAAATATAGAAAAGGTTTTTAAGCCAATTATAATAAATGTCGAATGTTTTTCAGATTTTTTACAAGTATTTTAATTTCAAAAGATAAAAAAGCGTCTACAGATTAGACGCTTTCATCGTGTATTTGATCTAAAATTAAATTTTTTCGATAATCATTGCAGATGCTCCACCGCCACCATTACAGATAGCTGCACCTCCAATTTTTCCTCCGTTTTGCTCTAAAACATTTAATAATGTAACCAAAATTCGTGATCCAGAATTTCCAAGTGGATGACCGATAGAAACCGCTCCTCCATTTACATTAACTTTAGAAGCATCAAGATTTAATAATTTAGTATTTGCAATTCCAACAACTGAAAACGCTTCGTTAAATTCCCAGAAATCAACATCAGCAGCAGTCATATTTGCTTTTTTTAATAATTTTTCAACCGCTTTAGCTGGTGCAGTTGTAAATTTTGAAGGTTCTTGAGAAGCATCAGCATAAGCAATAACTTTTGCAAGAGGTTTTAATCCTAATTCGTTTGCTTTGTCTAAAGACATTAATACCAAAGCAGAAGCTCCATCATTGATTGTAGAAGCATTTGCAGCAGTTACAGTCCCGTCTTTAGAGAAAACTGCACGTAAACCTGGAACTTTATCAAAGTTTACATTTTTATATTCTTCGTCTTCTTTAAAAATAACAGGTTCTCCTTTGCGTTGAGGAATTTCTACAGGAACAACTTCGTTGTCAAATTTTCCAGCAGCCCAAGCAGCAGCAGATTTTTTGTAAGAATTAATTGCGAATTCATCTTGCTCTTCACGAGAAATATTGAATTCAGTTGCACAAGTATCTCCAAAAAGTCCCATCATTTCTTTGCTGTAGTAGTCTTGTAAACCATCGTTCACAATTCCATCTAACAAAACTGTATTTCCGTATTTATTTCCAGTTCTTGCATTTGGCGAATAAAAAGGAACCATCGACATGTTTTCCATTCCTCCAGCAACTACAACATCTGCATCACCCAAACGAATCGCTTGCGTAGCAAACATTACAGCTTTCATACCAGAAGCACAAACTTTGTTTACCGTTGTTGCAGGAATTGTATTTGGTAAACCTGCTTTTATCATTGCTTGCTTAGCAGGCGCTTGTCCTTCACCAGCTTGCAATACATTTCCCATATATACTTCATCAACCAAAGATCCATCTAAGTTGATTTTATCTAAAGCTCCTTTAATAGCTGTTGCGCCTAAATCTGTAGCTGGAACGTTAGATAAACTTCCCAAAAAAGATCCCATTGCTGTACGAACAGCTGAAACGATTACGACTTCTTTCATTTAATTGTGATTTGTTGTTTTTATTATGATAACTTAATAATGCAAGATATAAAATTTATAGTAGTATTAATTTGATTTACTTTTTAAAGATTTTTTAAATTTGTTATTGACTTAATACAGATAATTGATTTTTTTTGTTAAAATGATAATTATCTTAGAATAGAATATTTTTTGGATGATAAAATGATTAAAATGCTGAAGATAAAAATGATGTTATTTGGTTTGATTTCATGTTTTGCAATTGCAATCGGAAATGCGCAAACCTTTGATCAAAAATATTTTAAAACAATTTTAGATTCGCTTACGTCAAATTCGTTTGCTGGTAGAGGTTATGCAGAAAATGGAATGACAAATGCTGGAATTTATTTACAAAACGAATTTCAAAAAAATGGATTGAAATCTTTTTCTAATCACTATAATCAAACGTTTACTTTTCCAATTAATATTATCAAAGATGCAAAACTGAAAATTAATGGAAAAGAATTGAAATATGGAATTGATTTTATTGTAAAACCAAGTTCTAAATCAATTTCAAAAACGAATTTACCTTTTTATATTTTTGACACAAAAGCCTATATCGAATCTTTTCAATCGAAAGATAAAACGAGAAATTTTATTGTGAAAGATGATGAATCTCAAAAAGGTAAACATATTATTTTGCCGCCTTTAACGACTTCTATAGATTCTATTCAGAAATATTACAAACAATGGGCGAATATTTATGAGAAAGATGAGAATCAAAATCGGGCGATTTTTAGATTTACTTCCGATAAATTAACGTCGAGTCTTAGTCAACGACAATCTTCGATTTCAGAATTTATTATTTCAGATAAATTTTATTCTAAAAATTTAAAAATAAACGATTATTCTATTGATTCAGAATTAAATAATTCATTCGAGGCAAATAATATAATTGGTTACATTGACGGAAAGAATAATGATAGCGTAATCGTGATTTCGGCTCATTATGATCATTTAGGTAAAGTTGGACAAACTATTTTTCCTGGAGCGAGTGATAATGCGAGCGGAACAGCGATGATGATGACGCTGATGAAGTATTATTCGAAACATCAACCTAATTACAGAACGGTTTTTATGGCTTTTGCTGGTGAAGAAGCGGGAATTTTAGGTGCAGATTATTATGTCAATCATCCTCTTTTTCCATTAAATCAAATCAAATTTCTTGTAAATCTAGATATTATGGGAGCAGGCGATCAAGGAATTCAAGTTGTGAATGGTAAAGTTTTTAAAAATCAATTTGAAAAATTAGTTGAATTAAATCAAACAAATAATTATCTAAAAGAAGTTAAAACTCGAGGAGAATCGTGTAATTCCGATCATTGTCCGTTTTATTTGAAAGGTGTTCCATCGTTTTTTATTTATACATTAGGAGGAAAAGGTTTTTATCATGACCCCAATGATACAGCTGAAAGTTTGGATTTGAGTTACACTGAAAAAGTATATAATTTGTTGAAAGATTTTATAAATAAGCTATAAAAAAAATAATCCGTTCAAAGTGAACGGATTACTAACCAACCTAAACTACTATAAAAAACTCTAAAAAGTAAAAAGAGTGCGAGTAATTCCAAACTTCATAAATCAATTTCGTTATACTCGTTGTTACTCTTTGTCTTACTATCTATGAATAAATTATTTGACACTGCAAATGTCTAACTTTTATGTCTTATTTGGAGAAATTGTAAAAGATTTTATTTATAATAGGTATAGAAAACATTTATAACAAGCGTTTGTTGTCGGATATTAATCTTTATATTAACTCATTAAAAATAAACAATAATAGTTAATATGTAATTACGTGAAAACGTACTTTAACACCTTTTTAACTATTTATTTACGAAAAGATGATGAAATCATAAGATTTGAAATCTTTTCAACTAAATTTGATTTTGAATCGTAAAGACTTCATAAATTTAAACAAATTTTAAACCAAAAACGCCAAAATGAGACTTTTTTTATTGGTTTTTTCCTTACATATTGTGTTATTTGTTGATGCGCAAAATGTTAACCCAAATCAAATTCGAACTAAAATATACGATACTATTTTACAAGATATCCAAAAACAAAGTTTAGAATTTCCGAACAAAAAAATTGTGGTAGATCCTACAATTAATAAGTTTGAAGATTATAAAATGGACGAATTTGGACTGAAATTAGATTCGGCGAAATATGTACAAGACACTTCAATTTGTTCTAAGTTAACAACCTATAGATGTGTTTCGAAATTTGAGATTGATAATTATTCGATTACCAATGTTTACAAAGATGAAGCAGATGCGCTATATCCTGACTTTTATGGAATTTATGCACCAATTGATTCGTGGTACAATTTGATTTATTATGCGGCTGTTAATCACTTCGAAAAAGATAGAAAATTTCAATTTAACGTCTTAATTCCAGTTCGAAATGTGCAAATGAAAAATAAAACGATGAAGGAAAAAATGTTCTTTTATGACATTTTATTTGATGAGCAATTTAAGATTCTAAAATTTGAAAAATTATTCTTAAAACATTAAAATTCAATCAGAAAAATTGTAAATTAGCAAGACTCAAATTTTTAATTGATGTTAAACGTTAGCGCTTATATAGACGAGCTTTTGCAATTATCAAAAGGTAATTTACGAATTTGCCGTATGAATTGGTGGCTTTTAAAGTATGAAGATGAATTTGAGAAAGCGATAGAAGAGACGTCTTGTAAAAAGTGGCAGAGATGGTTTTATAATGGCGAACACCCGTATCCGTGTGTTTGTCCAAAGCGCGAAAAATTATGTGTTTTTATTGACTTATATCGTGAATTGGATCGTTTGACACAAGTGCAACGTTTGGAGAATTTTTTTCAAGAATATTTTCAAAAATTTGAGTTGATTAAAGATTCAAAAGAATCTTTGAAAAATTGGATGAATGATATTCGTCCAACGATTTCTTCCATTTATCTATTATTGGATAAGAATGATAATCTAAAGATTAGATTTTATAATTCGGATCCAGTTTTGGAAGTGGATATCAATAAAAACGATTATAAATACACCTTGTTGTGTTTGGATATTTTTAACTACAACATGTACGTAAGAGGCATGTAAACGAAAAGAGAGTTGACGAAATCAACTCTCTTTTTTTATGAAATAATAGATTAAATATGGCTTATTTAATTAAACCAATTTCTCTTAAACGCTGAGTCAAGAAATCTCCAGCTGTAATATCTTCAAATTGTTTTGGATTTTCTTCTGTTACACAATCTTCTAAAACAGATAAATCCATTTCAGAAATTGGATGCATAAAGAATGGAATAGAAAAACGAGATGTTCCCCATAATTCTTTCTCTGGATTAACCACTTGGTGAATTGTTGATTTTAATCTGTTGTTTGTGTGACGAGATAACATGTCACCAACATTAATCACCAATTCGTCGTCAGCAGCAATTGCATCAACCCAAGTTCCATCATGACGTTGCACTTGTAATCCACGACCTTGCGCTCCCATTAACAATGTAATCAAGTTAATATCTCCGTGAGCACCTGCACGAACTGCATCTTTAGGTTCTTCCGTGATAGGAGGATAGTGAATTGCTCTCAAAATAGAGTTTCCGTTTTTCACTTTATCATCAAAGTAAAACTCGTCTAAACCTAAGAATAAAGCCAAAGCACGTAAAACGTAAACTCCAGTTTTTTCTAATTGTTTGTATGTTTCTTCACCATAAGTGTTAAAACCTGGAACTTCGTTTACATCAACATTTTCTGGATAGTTGTATTTCGCTTTATCTTCTTCAGATAAATACTGTCCAAAATGCCAAAATTCTTTCAAGTCACCAACAGTTCTACCTTTAGCATGTTCGTTTCCGAAAGCTGTATAACCGCGTTGACCACCAATTCCTTCTACTACATAACTTTGTTTTGTTTCTGTAGGTAAAGCGTAGAATTCGCGAACGCTTTTATATAAATTTTCAACTAATTCGTCAGATAAAAAATGTCCTTTCAAAGCAACGAATCCGATTTCTTCGTATGCTTGACCAATTTCGTTGACAAATTTTTGTTTTCTTGCAGGATCATCAGATAAAAAGTCTGCTAAATTAACCGATGGAATTCCGTTTTGTGACATTTATATTTTGTTTTATAAAATTTCTTCTGCAAAGGTATAGAAAGATTTCTTTTGTGAATAATATTGTTAATAACTTTTTTGGATTGCTATTGGTTTGATTTAAAATTAAATCGTTTAAATGATTTTAATTGGCTAAAATATTTATTTTTAATGATATTAAGTTTATTTTGAAGGTTCTATTGATTTTGATAAATATAAGCATTTACTATTTAAAATTGTATTTTAATATATATTACTTATAATTCTGATAATGGATATGGGTTTTGTTATATTACAAAAAATTAAAATGAATGAAATTACTATTTACTTTTTTATTATTTAGTTCAATTGTCTTTGCTCAAGAAAAAGGGAAGGCTAGGATGATGATTTATCCTGGTTGTGAAAAATTTGAAAAGAAAGGTGTAAAGAAGTTAGCAGACTGTTTTAGTAAGGATTTTAATAAACAGCTATTGCTTGAAGTTGAACAGGTGTTAAAAAATAATGGTTTGACAATTAATGAAATAAATGTAAATGCAAAAGTTAAATTTCAGATAAATAAAGAAGGTGAGTTTCAAGATTTAGAAGTAATTGGAAATGATTCAGAGAAATTACTTATTGAAGAGGCTTTTGTGAATTATGTTGTAAAATTGAAAAAAGACAACAAAAAAATAATTCCTGCTGTTACTGAAAAAGGAGAAGCTGCAAGATTAATTTTTGATATACCATTTAAAATTATAAATTAAGGTTTGAAGTTTTATTAATCTTAAGGCTAATTTTACCACAAGGAGATTTCATTCTATATTTGCAAAAATATTTATGATGAAAGATCAATTTTTTCAATATATACAAGACTTACAAAATAAAATTATTGCCAAACTTGAAGAAGTTGATGGTAAAGCAAAATTTTTACGAGATAATTGGGAACGCGAAGAAGGAGGCGGAGGTCTTTCTTGTGTTTTAACTGACGGAGCTGTTTTTGAGAAAGCTGGTGTTAATATTTCGAAAGTTTATGGTGAATTACCTGAGACAATGCAAAAAGCGTTAAATGTTTCATCGGGTAAATTTTTTGCTTGTGGATTGAGTTTGGTTATTCATCCAACAAGTCCACATATTCCGACGACTCATGCGAATTATTGGCATATGATCTGTAAAAAAAGTTGTGACGCGCATGATGCGGCTTTTTACCCGAAGTATAAAGAAGAATGTGATAAATATTTTTGGAATACTCATCGTGGAGAAGCTCGTGGAATAGGAGGTTTGTTCTTTGATTATTTGAAACCAACTCCAGAAAAAACAGTTGAACAATGGTATGATTTTGTAACAGAAGTAGGAAATTCATTTTTAGAAGCCTACATTCCGATTGTTGAAAAACACAAAAATGATGAATTTTCTGCTGAACAAAAGGAATGGCAAGAAATTAGAAGAGGTCGTTATGTGGAATTTAATTTAATTCATGATAGAGGAACTTTGTTTGGTTTGAAAACCAATGGACGAATAGAATCTATTTTGATGAGTTTGCCGAAACATGTGCAATGGCACTACAATCATCAGCCAGAAGAAGGTTCGGAAGAATATAAATTAGTCGATGTTTTGAAACATCCAAAAGATTGGATTTAATCTATAATATATAAAATGCCTGAACAATTGTTCAGGCATTTTTTTAATCTTCTCTCGATCCGTCATCGGCCATTCTGACCATTTTAGGCGTAAAAGTAGCCACAACATCTACTAAATCTTGTTGCGCAGCCATTACTTCGTGAATATCTTTATATGCCATTGGCGCTTCATCCTTTCCACCACCAATTAATGTAATTCCAAAATCATTCAAATAATCGTTTATCTTATTTTGAGATAATGATTTAATCGCTTGTGTTCGGCTCATTTGTCGACCAGCTCCATGCGAAGCAGAATGAATCGAATTTTCTTCACCTTTTCCTCGAACCAAAAATCCTGGCGCAGTCATAGAACCTGGAATAATTCCCATTATATCTTTAGAAGCTGGCGTTGCACCTTTTCGATGAACAATGACTTCTTCGCCATTGTAAATTTCTTTCCAAGCAAAATTATGATGATTTTCTACTTTCGCTAAAACTTCAGCACCAATTGATTTTGCAATTTTTTGATGAATAATTTCGTGACAAGCTGAAGCATATTCACCCGCCAAATTCATCGCAATCCAATATTCTTGACCTTCGGCTGAATCTAAATCTAAATAAGCCAAATTCTGTGCTTTGTACGGAAGTTTACAAATTTCTTTTGCAATTTTTGTATAATGTCCAGCGATTGTAGCGCCAAAACCTCTCGATCCAGAGTGCGTTAGCAAAGCCAAATATGAACCTTTTTTGATGTTCAGTTTTTCATCATCTTCCTTGAAATCAATCAAACCAAATTCTACAAAATGATTTCCTCCACCAGAAGAACCCAATTGCGACCACGCTTTATCTTTTAAATTTTGAATAAATGAATTCGTCTCGAATTTTGCATCATCTAAAATCTGATGTTCAGCTTTGTATTGACCATGAAAACCATGTCCTGCACCAAATTTTGTATTTTTGATCAAAGTTTCTTTTAATGAATCGTGATGTTCAAAATAATGAGAAGCAGGTAAATCATAAATCGATAAAGCCATTCTACATCCAATATCAACGCCGACACCATAAGGAATAATCGCATTTTTGGTTGCTAAAACTCCGCCAATTGGTAATCCATAACCTTGATGCGCATCAGGCATAATTGCGCCAGCAACGGTAACAGGAAGTTTCATGGCGACTTTCATTTGTTCTAAAGCGCCGTCCTCAATTTTTTCCGCACCATAAATTTTGAAATCGGTTGGATTTTCATTCAATTCAATCAAGTTTTCATCTTGATTTGGTAAATGAATTCCATCGATAAAGCCTTTTGCAAGCGTTTTGAAAATTTTATCTTCTAAAAAATCTTGTGGCGAAGAAAAAACTTGCGCATATTTATCAAGCATTTCGGCTTTTGTGTAACCATTTCTTTTTTTGTTGATTTTTAAGGCAATTCCTAAAATTTCGTTTTCAGGATAACCCAAGGCAATCAAATCGTTTCCATTGATCGGTTTATTTTGTTGTTCAGTTGTTTTCATATAATTTGGTTCTAAGGTTGATTAAAAATTCTTCCATTTTCGAAGAGTTTATTTCGGTTGGAAGAAAATTTAGTTTAGATTTTTCTTCAATTTCTCGTTGTAAATTTTCAGCTTTTTCGATTACTTCTTCATAAGAAAAATCTCCGTTTTTTATCGCTAATAATTCGTCACGATCTTCTGTTCGTTTTACATTTAGGTTTCCTGTTTCCACTAATTCTTTCGCAACTTTTAACAAACGAATCGTGTGCATCATATTTTTACTATCGTAATTTTTTTCATGCGCAATGTTTGTTGTGTAACGATCTTCATTTCGCAATTTCATCCAATCCCAATATTCTTTGTATTGCTTGCAATAAGTGGAATATTCATCTTTTTGGAAAATGAAATAGGCAATTGGTTTTTCATTTTTAGGAATTTCACTCAAACGAATATCATCATTATTTTTATCTTTTACGATTCCTTTATAATTCGATTTTTCGTTGTAATAAAGCGCAAATAAATCTTTCGAATGATTGATTTTACTTAGTCCGCAAAACGCTTGTTTGTAAGAATTTGAATTCATCCAATCAACAAAAGAAATGGTTTTGTTATCATCAATAATATAACAAAAATCAAGAACGGTTTTTCTGATTTCATCTATTGGATTTAGAAATTTCTTGTTCAATCCTTTTGCTTTTTTGATTTGACTCAAGGCGTATCCAACAAATGTTTTCTCAACTTCTGATGTGATAAACTCTTTATAATTTAATTCATCTAACAAAGGCGATTTATACAGAACAAATTCTTCTGGAGTTGCTAGGATTTCTAAACAACTCGGATTATTTTTCAATAATAATTCAATGAATCGACCAATTTCATAATATACAATATCATTGGTTTCGTTGCTCACTTGCGTTTGATATTCGAAACCATAAAATTCATTTTTAGGTAAATAAAAAATGCCACGAATATCAGTGTCCGAATTTTTAGTTGCCAAATTATAGGCTTTGCTTCCGCTTATACATTCAAATAGAATTAAATTTTGACTTTTTAGATCTTCTATTGTTAGTTTCATTTTGTTACGGTTTTAATGAAAAATACATTGATTTTGTTTTTATCAAATTCAATTTTTGGTAATTTTTCGGTTTCGATTTTTAATTCATTTTTCAAATTAATTAACCAATCGAAAAGTTCATCATTTTTCGAAATTCTAAAACTTTCATCAACATTTGCTTTGATTTCAAGATATTTATCCACTCGGTTTTCGATTGTTTTATCTCCGATTAAATGTTTTAATTTTTCAAATTCCATCGGAGGAATTGTTTTATTTTCTACAATCCATTTCGCTGAAAGAACCGAACGTAAAGTATAAAACAAACTTTTGAGTTTAATTTCGTTTTGATGTTCCATTTCAATCAATCGCTTTGTTGTAATTCCCAAATAATGCATGGTAACTTTTTGAGAATTGAATTGTGAAGCAGCTAAATTGAACAATTCTTTTTCGAAAATTTCATCAGAAATATAATGAATCGGAGATTGTAAATATTCGTTAATACTCGAATTTGATTTCAACATTAAGCGCAAAACTTTTTGAATATCCCAATCTTTAAAATCCAGTTCATCTATAATTTCTAAATCAATAAAATCATCAATTGGGTCAATTTTTAGATAATCTTCAATTTTTCGTTTGTAAATAAATCGAACATCGTAATCGCTGTCAGTAGAAGGGAAGCCCCAAGCGCGGCTCCCAGATTCTATAGCAAAAAGAATTTTGACGTTATATTTATCTTCTATTTCTTTTAATTTATTTATAATGATTGGTTTCATTTCGTAAACATTGTTTTTAGTTCATTTAACACATTCGATCCGCCAGAAATTGAGATTTCTCCCACTTTATCAGCAATTTTTTCGATGTATTCCATTTCTTTCAATTTCCATAACGTTTCGTTTTCTTCCATCAATTTCGCAGTGTTCAACAAGCTTCTTGTCGAAGCAGTTTCCTCACGACGCGTAATCGAATTGGCTTGAGCCGTTTTTTCGGCAATCAAAACGCGGTTCATAATTTCTCTTATTTCTCCTGGAAGAATAATGTCTTTCATACCTGCGTCAATCAATTTTAGACCAATTTCTTGGAATTGAGCTTGATATTTTTGAATGATATAATTCGTTACCGAATTTTTATCCGACATCAAATCATCAAAATTCATGTTTCCAATAAATTCTCTCAAACCTAATTGAATCGCTTGATAAATCATTTTTTCGAAATCTTTGTTCGATTGATAAGCGTTTAACAAATCAGTAATTTGATAATTTACCATAAAATTGATTCGCAATTGCGCTTTATCTTTTGTCAAAATTTCTTGTCCCGAAATTTCAATTGTTTGCGGACGCATATCAAAAGAAACCATCGAAATTTTTGTTTCGTTGTTGTAAAATTGGTATTCACCAGCTTTTAAAACCGAATCAAATTCATTGTCTTTGAATAAAATTCCTTCGAAATATGGCGCAACAGAAATGATACGAATAGCTCCAGCTTTTCTCAAAATATCAATTTCTCTTTTTGTTAAATTTTTAATTTCTTCAGTAGAATTCAACTCAAATTTTATCGCTTTTAATTGAGTTGAATTCTTCCAAATCATCACGTTTTTATTGTAAAACGAATCATAGATTTGATTGTTTTTGTAAATAATCAACACTTCGTTATGTAATACTTCGATAAAATCTACCATCGATTTCAATGTTTCATTTTCTAAAAACATTGCATGGTATTTTTCATCAATTATTTCGTTGATGTTTAATTTTTCGATGTTTTTGTTAAACAAAATCCAATAGTTTCCTTTTGAGTAAACTTTTTCGATTTCATTGTTTTTGATATAGATTCCAATTTCTTGGTTGTTAATTGCTAATTTTTTCATATTATTATTTTTATAGGTTTTTACTATTTTATATTTCTCCTTTTGTCGAAGAATCTTTTTTTTTAATTTTTAATTAAAAAAGCTAAATCATTTTCCTTTTTCAAAACGGAGTTTGAAGTTTGAGCAGCTTATTTTGATTTCTTGTTTTTACAATTTTTATCAAATCATTTTGACTTGATATTTTAGTTTAAACTTTTAAAATCAATCATCAACTAAAGTTTCAAATTCAGGTTTTAAGCAAGTTTTTGATCTTATTTCAAATTCATTTCTACGAAATAAATTCTCTATTCGAAAAGAAAACTTTTTAGCTTTTTTGTTTCCAATGGTACCCTTTCGGGCGATAAAAACAGATTAAAAGTCTGATTTTAATGATTACTCTACCAACTGAGTTATTTCAGTTTCCTGAAAGTAGGAATCGAACCTACGACCCATCATTAATGATTGCTATACCGCTCAGCTATTTCAACCTCAGTTGAAAATGGGATTCGACCCATGTGCATCATTGGGATTTTAATTATTCAGAATAGAAGTGATGAAACATTTTCTACTACAATGCTATACTGAAACATTTGTCAAGGAACAATTAAAATCGTTTGGTTGTTAAACCTTTGACAAAGTTGGAGTAGAAGTGTGCGAATGAATTGCGCAATAAAATATTTTTTCAAAATAATTTGTAAACGATGATGAAAAGAGAGTTTTGTATTGAAAATATTTTGAATAAAAGTTGAAATAAAAATTTCTACGCAAATAGATTGCGTACTTTGATTTGAAATTTGTAGTATTGAACAAAGAAATCAACCATGGCAACCAATAAAATTGCATTAATACGTTATCAAACGATCGATAAATGTCTTCAAAATCATTTTAGAAAATGGACATTAGAAGATTTGATAGAAAAAGTTTCGGAAGCGTTGTATGAATACGAAGGAATAACTTCTGGTGTTTCGAAACGTACAATTCAGGGTGATATACAAGTGATGCGTAGTGATAAATTAGGTTATAATGCGCCAATTGTTGTTCGTGAAAAAAAGTTTTATGAATATGAAGATCATGATTATTCAATTCATAATTCGCCTGTTTCGTCAGCTGATTTAGATAAAATGAAAGAAGTGATTTCGGTGATGAAACAATTGAATGGTTTTAATTATTTTGATGATATGAACGAGATTATTACGCGTCTCGAAAATAATTTATCCAAACAAACTCATCAACAACCAAATTATATTCAGTTTGAGGAAAATCCTTTATTAAAAGGTTTGGAGCATTTGAATCGGTTGTATCAAGCAATTGTGAAGAAGCAACCTTTGTTGATTTCGTATCAATCATTCAAGGCAAAAAATCAAGAGCCAAAACAACAAGTTTATTATCCGTATTTGTTGAAAGAATATCGTAATCGTTGGTTTTTATTGGCAAAATCGAGAAAAGATAAAAATTTGTATACGTTGGCTTTGGACAGAATAGTTGAATTTTATGAGTTGGCAAATGAACCTTTTGTGGATGAGCAAGAGATTAATTTTGATACGTATTACAACAATGCGATTGGTGTAACGAAAAGTGTGAAAGAAAGAGAGCAACGTGTTGTTTTTCGTGTGAATAAAAAATTGGCGCCTTATGTGGTGACAAAACCAATTCATGCGACGCAAAAAGTATTGGAAGTGACGGATGAAGGAACTTTATTTTCGATAGAAGTTGTACATAATTTTGAGTTGGAACGAGAGCTTTTAGGATTTGGAGAAGAAATAGAAGTTCTTGCGCCGAGATTAGTGAAAAAAAGAATTAAAACACGATTAGAAAAAGCATTAGAAAAATATAAAAAATAGAATTTCTTTCATACATTTAATTCATTAAAAACTACCTTAAATGATATGGAATAAAAAATTGATGACACTTTTGAGTGTTTTTTTATTAAGCTTTTCTACAAGTTTGTTTGCGCAGAAAACGAGTAATTCTGTGAAGAAATACATCTATTTAACTTTTGATGATGGACCTTTGAATGGAAGTGAAAATATTGATGAGGTTTTCAAAAATGAGAAGTTAAAAGTGACTGTTTTTCTTGTAGGAGAACATGTGGAGAAAAATAAAACAATGACGGATTATTTTAAATATTACGAAGATAACCCGTATATCGAAGAATGTAATCACAGTTGGACACATGCGAATGATGAGTACAAAAAGTTTTATAGTAACGAGCAAACGTCGGTTGCGGATATTTTGAAAAATCAATCGACCTTAAAATTACAAGATAAAATTGTTCGTTTACCCGGAAGAAACATGTGGAGATTGGATGGGAAATCGAAGAATGATGGAGCTTCAGGAGTGCAAACGGCTGATGGTTTAGCAAAGTTGGGTTATAAGGTTATTGGCTGGGATTTGGAATGGGCTCATCATGCAAAAGATGGAACGCCGGTGCAATCTGTTCAAGCGATTTATAAACAAATTGTTAATCAATTAGAATCGAATAAAACCTTTACAAAGAATAATATAGTTGTGTTGATTCATGATGAAATGTTTCAGAATAAATGGGAAGAGTCCGAATTGAAACAATTGGTTGATCTTCTTAGAAAACATTATAATTATATTTTTGAGCAAATAAAATTTTATCCTCAATAAACCTTTATAAAATACAAAAGCTGTCCAAATTGGACAGCTTTTTATATGTAATAATTTGTGTAAATTAGTCTCCCATCATTCCTCCAACTAAAGAATTGACAACCGCTAAAACAATACCAAATAATAATGCGTACCAGAATCCGTCAACATGGAAACTATCTCCCATAATTGCGCTTGCTAATAAGATAATAATTGCTGTAATCACAAAAGAAAATAATCCTAATGTTAAGATTGTTACAGGTAAACTAATAAAGTTTAAAACTGGTTTTACAATAGCGTTTAAAAGTCCAATAACAATTGCAACGATAATTGCAGAACCATACCCTTTTACAGATACTCCAGGTAAAATGTTAGCAAGTCCGAAAACAACTAATGCTGATACCAGAAGATTAATAATAAAGCCCATAATTTGTATTTTTTAGATTAATATTTCCAATTAAAATCAAAAGCTTTGCCAAATTGTTAAAAATTTTAATAAAAATAAAAAAAGCTCAGAAATTTCTGAGCTTTGATCTTATTGTATTGAGAAAATATTCTTTTTATAATTGTTCAAAAAGATATTTCATGTTCACTTCTTTGTCGATAATTTGAGCTAACTCATCAATATTAACACGTTTTTGTTCCATTGTATCACGGTAACGTAAAGTAACAGAATTGTCGTTTAACGAATCATGGTCAACAGTGATACAGAAAGGAGTTCCAATCGCATCCATACGACGATAGCGTTTCCCGATTGTATCTTTTTCTTCGTACATTACGTTGTAATCTAAACGTAATTTTTTCAAAATTTCTTTCGCTAATTCAGGTAAACCATCTTTTTTAACTAATGGTAAAACAGCCGCTTTAATTGGCGCTAATGCAGCTGGTAAAGACAATACTACACGTTCTGATCCATCTTCTAAAACTTCTTCTTTCAATGAATTTGAGAAAACTGCTAAGAACATACGATCCAAACCTACAGAAGTTTCTACCACGTAAGGTGTGTACGATTCGTTTGTTTCGTTATCGAAATATTGAATTTTTTTACCTGAATGTTGTTCGTGAGCTTTCAAATCGAAATCTGTACGAGAGTGAATTCCTTCTAATTCTTTGAATCCGAATGGGAATTTAAACTCAATATCAGCAGCAGCATTTGCATAGTGCGCTAACTTTTCGTGGTCGTGGAAACGGTAATTATCATTTCCTAAACCTAATGTTTGGTGCCAACGTAAACGTGTTTCTTTCCATTTTTCGTACCAATCTAACTCAGTTCCTGGTTTTACGAAAAATTGCATTTCCATTTGTTCAAACTCACGTTGACGGAAAATAAATTGACGTGCAACAATCTCATTACGGAAAGCTTTACCAATCTGAGCAATTCCGAAAGGTAATTTCATACGTCCAGATTTTTGTACGTTCAAGTAATTTAAGAAAATACCTTGAGCCGTTTCTGGGCGCAAATATAAATCCATTGCCTGATCAGCTGTTGCACCTAATTTTGTTCCGAACATCAAGTTGAATTGACGAACTTCTGTCCAGTTTTTAGAACCAGTTACAGGATCAGCAATTTCTAATTCTTCAATCAAAGCTTTTACATCATCTAAATCTTCGTTTTCCAAAGATTTTCCCATGCGCGCTAAAATTGTATTGATTTGATTTTGATATTCTACAACACGAGGATTTGTCGCAACAAATTGATCTTTATCAAAAGCATCACCGAAACGTTTTGCAGCTTTTGCAACTTCTTTCTCGATTTTACCTTCAATTTTTGCACAATGATCTTCAATTAAAACATCGGCACGGTAACGTTTTTTAGAATCTTTGTTATCAATCAAAGGATCATTAAACGCGTCAACGTGGCCCGAAGCTTTCCAAGTAGTAGGGTGCATAAAAATAGCAGAATCAATGCCGACAATATTTTCGTGCATTTGTACCATTGCTTTCCACCAATATTGTTTGATGTTATTTTTTAGCTCAGCTCCGTTTTGACCATAATCGTAAACGGCTGATAATCCATCATAAATCTCACTCGACTGAAAAATGAAACCATATTCTTTCGCATGAGAAACTACTTTCTTGAAAATATCTTCTGACATAATTAATTGTGTGTTCTTATTTAAAGTGCAATTTTAGTGATTTTTGATGACTATTGAGGTATATTTTGATAAAATCATAAAGCTTTAATCACTTAATAAAAAAATAAATCGATATTGTTAGGCTAATAAGAAAAATAATTATTTAACTAATTTATTAAAATCTTCTTGGTTTCCATTGAAAACATTCAAATCAACATAAGTATTTATCCCTTTTATGTGCGCTCTATTCGCAAATTGCCAAAAATCCCAATGTCTATTATCCTTAATAGTTGGTTTTTTATATATATCCCTAAACCATATCATATTTTCCTCAAATTGACCTATCAAATAATCATTATAAAATTCTTCAGTCACATAAAGAATAGGTTTTTTGTTGTAATGTGAATGAATAATATTTTCAAAAATCTTGATTTCAGAAATCAATTCATTTTTAGATATTACAAGTTTACAATTTCCACCATATTCCAAATCAATTACAGGTGGCAAATTATTTTGTTCAATAGGAACTGTTTCTATAAAATTATTAGCCTGCTCTTCACCTGTTTTGCAAAAAGTGAAAAAATGATATGCGCCAACAAAAAAACGATTTTTTTTAGCATTTTTCCAATTATAATCGAAACGTTTATCTTTAAAATCTCTTCCTTCTGTAGCTTTTATATATACAAAATGAATTTTAGTTTTGTCTATTTTTTCCCATTCAATTAAATTTTGATGATTAGAAACATCAATTCCTTGTATAGGGTATTTTTTAGATGATGGATAGTTAAATCTCAAAACTCCTGTATAAAATAAAATACCAATTAATAAGATTAATGAAAATGGTAAAAGTTTGATATATTTTTTTCTACTTAAATGCATGTCATTATAATAAAATATTTTATCTAAATTAATCATTTATATTTCAATCAAAAAAACATACTTTTAAATCATTAAAAAAATGATAACCTTATGAAAAAGTTTATTCTTCCTGTTCTATTATTAAGTTTTGTTACAAGTTGTAATTCTAATAATTCATCTAGTTCATCAACGGAAAATAAAGTTGAAAGTGAAGTGAAAGATTCGGTTAATGAATCAGATGTTAATTATAGTGTTGCGCTTGATTTTATGAATAATTATGTTGATTATATTATGGATACAATTGGTAAAATAAATCAAGATGAGTATATTAAACAAAACGAATTGTTGACGCAAAGTTTTAAAGATAGATACAAATTTGTGCAAGATTCTGCTTTTAAAGTTGAGCCAGAAGTTGGTCTAGGATTTGATCCGATTGTCGATGGACAAGATTTTCCTGATAAAGGATTTAAAATAAAATCGATTGATAAAGCAACAGGTTTAGTGACTTTGCAAGGAATAGATTGGCAAGATTTTGAAGTCGTTTTGAAAGTTGTTAACGAAAACGATAAATCGTTGGTAAATGGTTCTGGAATTATTAATATTCCGATGAACAAGCAACCGAAAAGATGATTTAGTAAAACTGAAAATTCTATAATAAACTTGGAAAAAGATATAAATTTCAGTTTATTTTGATTTGAATTTTTTGTTTATTTTTGTCCAACATGAAAATGCAACAGTACATAAAGTATGTTTTGTCGGTGGTTTTGATTTTTTCAAATCTTAGCTACGCATTTTCTATGCACTTTTGTCAAGGAGTGATGGAGCAAGTGAAGTTGAATCATTTGGATAATAATTCGCGCGAAATGGAAATTTCTACTTCGTGTTGTCCTTCAAAAACAGAAAAAAAGCATTGCGAATTACCAGAAAACAATAACTCTAAAAAAGACGATTGTTGCAAGGATATTTCGTATTCGGATAAGTTTGTAGAAAAGCAAACTGTCAAAATACAGAAACTTGTTCCGATTAGTTTTATAGCTTCTGAAATTCTTCAAATTAGAATTCCTATTCAAGATGAAGAGGTGAGCAATCAATCAAATTTCCTTGGTTTTTATGTTGCGTCAAATGCACCGCCAAATTATATACTCAATTCTCAATTAACATTTTACGAAGGATAATATCCGTTGTTTTTGATTAAATCAATCAGAAAACAATACGCTATTATCTGAATATTAAAGTATTTGATGAAAATCTAATCAACAAGTACAAAATAATAAATAGGCATTGAGCCTTAAATCGTAAAAATGAAAAAAATATTCACTTCAGTATTTATACTAAGTGCTGCGTTATCTTACGCGCAATCTACATTAAAGGGAAAAATTACAGATCAAAATCAACAACCAATCGTTGGAGCAGAAGTGTTTTGGCGATCGTCAGATATTTCTGTTATCACAGATGAAAAGGGAAATTTTGAGATCGAAAATTATCAACCAACCTCAATTTTAGGTGTTTTTTATGACAATGAAACGACAACTTTTAAGGAATTAAAAGACGAATTTCAGAATATCACGATCAATGTAAAAGATCATTTTGGTGATACTTCGTTGAATGAAGTTGTGGTTCGTGATACAAGTAGTTCGCTTAAAAAATCGAAGTTTGCAACCAATATGACGACAATGACAGGAAAGGAATTGTTGAAAGCGGCATGTTGTAATTTAGCTGAATCTTTTGAAACAAATCCTTCTATTGATGTCAATTTTTCGGATGCTGTAACGGGAAATAAGCAAATTAAAATGTTAGGTTTAACTTCTCCTTATATTTTGATTGCAGAAGAAAATATACCAAATGTTCGTGGAGCTTCGCAAGCTTTTGGGCTTAGTTTTACGCCAGGAACTTGGGTAGAAAGTATTCAGGTGACGAAAGGTGCAGGAACAGTGATTAATGGTTATGAAAGTATTTCTGGGCAGATTAATACAGAATTAATTAAACCTTCAAATGATATTCCGTTGTTTGTGAATCTTTATGGTTCGACAGATTCGCGCTTCGAAGGAAATGTGCATTTGAACAAAAAATTGAATGATAAATGGAGTACTTCTTTGTTTATGCATGGAAATGCACGCGTTGCAAAAAATGATATGAACGATGATGGATTTTTGGATAATCCGCTTGGACATCAAATTAATGTGATGAATCGTTGGCAATATCAAAACTTAGAAAAAGGTTGGGTTGGATTTTTATCTGCACGATATTTGAATGATACAAAACAAGCAGGACAAGTTGATTTTGATAAAGATCGCGACAAATTAACAACAAATTATTGGGGATCAGAAATCAATACAAATCGTGTGGATGTTTCGTCAAAAATTGGGTATGTTTTTCCAGAAATGCCTTATCAAAGTATGGGATTGCAAACGGCGTTTAGTTATCATAAACAAGATTCTTACTTCGGATTGAATCAATATGATATTGAGCAACAAAGTTTTTATTCCAACTATATTTTCAGTTCGATTATTAGCAATACAAAAAATAAATTTTCTACAGGAGCGAGTTTTACGTACGATAAATTCAAGGAATTTGTAGCGCTTCCGACTGATGTAAATTATGATCGAATTGATAATTCTGCAGGAGCATTTTTCGAATATACATTTGATAATATGAAGAATTTCAATATGATTGCTGGGCTTCGTGGAGATTATAATAATCGAATGGGATTTTTCTTAACACCTCGTTTGCATACGCGTTATACACCTGTAAAAGGAACAACAATAAAAGCGTCGGTTGGTCGTGGAAAACGAATCAATAATATATTTGCAGAAAATCAGAATTTATTTGCATCTTCAAGACAATTTAATATTTTGGGCGATAGAAATGGAAAAATATATGGTCTAGATCCAGAAATTGCATGGAATTATGGATTTAGTGTGACGCAAGAGTTTAAATTATTTGGAAAAAATGCAGATGTAACAGCAGATTTTTATCGAACAGATTTTCAAAATCAAATTGTAACTGATATCGATTATTCGGCTCGTCAAGTAAGATTTTATAATTTAGAAGGAGATTCGTATGCAAATTCGTTCCAATTTGATTTTAATTATAATCCATTTACGCATTTCAAAATTAGAGCATCGTACAAATATTATGATATAGCAACTGATTATGAAGACGGAAAATTAGAGCGTCCATTACAAGCGAAACATCGTTTCTTTACCAATCTTGAATATGAAACACATGAAAAGAATGGTAAGAATTGGCGTTTTGATGCGACATACAATTGGATTGGAAAACAGCGTTTGCCAAATACATCAGATAATTTACCAGAAAATCAATTGAATGATTATTCGAATCCATTTGGAACAATTAATTTCCAGATTACACGTGTTTTCTCAAAAGGTTTTGAAGTATATGTTGGAGGAGAAAATGTAACGAATTATCAACAACATCGCGTAATTTTAGGAGCAGATAATCCTTTTGGTTCAAATTTCGATAGCTCGATAGTTTATGCGCCAATTTTTGGACAAATGTATTATGCTGGATTAAGATTTAGTTTAAAATAAAATCATAAAAATAATAAAACAATGAAAAAATTATTAGCCTTTGCTTTGGTTGCGACTTTAGGAATTAGCGCACAAGCACAAAATAAAAATGCAAAACACGATTTACACGTCAAAGGAAATTGTGGGCAATGTAAAGATCGAATAGAGAAAGCGGCTTATGGTGTAAAAGGCGTAAAATCTGCTGAATGGGATAGTAATACGCAAAATTTACATATCATATTGAATGAGAAAAAGAGTAAAGTTGATGATGTAGAAAACGCTGTAGTAGCGGTTGGACACGATACTGATAATAAACGTGCAGAAGAAAAAGTGTACGGAAATTTACCTTCTTGTTGTTCGTATGATCGTGAAGGTTCAGTTGGTGAAGCTAACACACATAGTCACTAAAATAAAATTATTAAACAAAAAAGGGATTTCTAATTGAAATCCCTTTTTTGTTTATAAGATGTTAATATTTTAAAAATAAAAATTCAATTTTTAACTTTTAGTTAACATTAACATTCTATCTTTGTTGTCTTTCCTTTTTTGGAAAGGAGCAAATAAATTAATTGAAGTGAAAATAGGTCAAATTGTAGAGATTCCAAAAAATTCTTCTATTTATAATAAAGAAAAACCATCTTTTCGATCAAAAGAAGAAGAACTTTCATGGAAGGTAAGCCAAAGAAATTATTCTTTGTTTGATGGTTTTATTGTAGGAGAACATACTGGAATAGAAAAATTTGAAATAGGACAACGAAAAGGTTTAAATGTTAGCGGAAAAGAATTTCCGGTTTATGTGATTGGAATTGATGAACGCGAAAACAGAATTTTTGTAGGACAAGGAAAAAATCATCCAGGTCTTTTTATGGACGTACTCTATTTTGAAGAACAAAATTTAAGTTGGTTAGAAAAACCATTTTTAATAGATGATATAGAAGTGAATGTTACGTCTATACATTTGAAAGAAGAAATAAATGCGAGGTTTTATCAATTTGGAAAAATCTATTTTTTGGAGTTTGAAAAACAAATTCCTTTGATAATGAAAAATTACACATTAAGGCTTTCTTATGAAAACAAGGAAGTTATACTATTAAATAAATAATTGTTATAAAAATGAAATTGAAATTTACTTTTTTATCATTTGCTTTAGCATTATTCGCACAAGCTCAAAAAGCACCTGCGTATTACTCGAGCATTAATTTTAGTAAAACGAAGAATGAGTTGAAAAATGATTTTGCTAAATTAATTACTGACACTCACAAGCAAAATGTTTCTTATTCAGAAGGTTTGAAAAATCTATTTCAAACTAGTGATGCCGATCCTCAAAATCCATCTAATTTATTGTTGATTTATGGATCTCAAAGTTCAGGTACGCATCAAAGAAGTCGTGTTTTTTCAGGATCTTGGAATAGAGAGCATGTTTATGCAAAATCTAAAGGAACGCCAAATTTAGGAACTTCTGGACCTGGATCAGACGGACATCATTTACGTCCTGCTGATGTCACATTGAATAGTACTCGTGGAAGTTTGCTTTTTGATGATGGAGTAGGAGCAATGGCAATGAAAACGAGCCGTGGTGGTTGGTATCCAGGTGATGAATGGAAAGGAGATGTTGCGAGAATTTTAATGTATATGTATGTACGTTATGACAAACGAACTTTACCTCTTAACATTACCTTTGGACCAAGTACGTATTCGTCAGATTTCCCTGATATTCTTTTGAAATGGAATGTAGAAGATCCTGTTTCACAATTTGAAATTCAAAGAAATAACGTTGTAGCGAATGTTCAAGGAAATAGAAATCCATTTATCGATAATCCATATTTAGCAACTGTTATTTGGGGAGGTCCTAAAGCGCAAAATAATTGGCCAGAATCTTTTGGTGAAGGAGGAGGTTCTGAAGAAGATACTGAAAAACCTACTGCGCCAACAAATTTAGCTTCAACAACGATTACGTCATCAAGTGTGTCGTTAACTTGGACAGCTTCTACAGATAATGTAGGTGTTAATAGATATGATATTTATGTAGATAACACTTATAATACGACTGTTTATAGTAATAACGGAACAGTTTCTGGATTAAATCCTTCGACAACTTATTCTTTTTATGTTGTTGCAAAAGATGCGGCTGGAAATAAATCGGATAATAGTACTGCAATTCAAGTAACAACAAAAGAATCTAATACAGGAGGAGGTTCAGGAGAAGGAACAAGCTGTGGAACAGAGGATTTTGAAAATATTCCATCTACAGGAAGTACGCCTCCAGCATCATCTTATACAGATAGAACTTGGTCGAATAGAGGAATTGTGTGGACTGCAACAAATGCAAGAACAGACAAGCAAATTTATATCGATGGAGATAGTAATAAAGCAATTTGTATTAGAAAAGGAAATTTAAAATCATCTACAATTTCTGGAGGAATAGGTTCTTTATCAGTAAAAACATATCTTCCTTTTGCAGATTCTGATGGATTTTATACATTAAAAATTAATGGAGAAGTAAAAGGACAAATACCTTATTCTAAAACAGCTAAAACAACAAAAATTGATAATATTAATGTTGAAGGAGATGTTGTAATTGAGTTGATTGATGAAACTTCAAATAACCGTGTTTCTTTTGATAATTTATCATGGACTTGTTACGAAAAATTAGCAACAGATGAGGTTAAAAAGCAAAATAATAAATTAGTTATTTATCCTAATCCAGTTAAAAATCATGAGTTTGTTGTCAATGGAATTGAAAATAAAGAAACAATTCAAATTTTTACTATCAATGGACAATTGGTTCAAACGATTCAAAATGTAACAAATAATTCTAAAGTTAGATTAAATAAATTACCTAAAGGAGTTTATATCGTTAAAACGAAAAATCAATCTAATAAAATTATTGTTGATTAATAAGTATCTTAATGATAAATAAAAAAATCCATCTCAATTGAGATGGATTTTTTTTGATATATATTTTTCAATTACTGAAACATATCTTTCACACGTTCAAAGAATGATTTTTCATTTTTAGAAGGTTCTGGTGAAAAATGATCATCGTCTCTCATTTTTTCAAAATACGCTTCTTGGTCTTTTGATAAATGAGTTGGTGTCCAAATGTTAACATGCACAAATAAATCACCTTTTCCGTAACCATTCAAATCTGGTAAACCTTGACCTTTTAAACGTAATACTTTTCCTGATTGAGTTCCTTTGTCAACTTTAATTTTTACTTTTCCATTAACAGTCGGAATTTCTTTTGAAACACCTAAAACAGCATCTGGAATAGAAACATACAAATCAAAATGTAAGTTGTTTCCATCACGTTTTAATGTGTCGTGTTCTTCTTCTTCAATCAAAACTAGTAAGTCACCAGGAATACCATCAAAAGGCGCATCATTACCTTTTCCGCGAACTTGCAATTGAATTCCTTCTCTTGCTCCAGCTGGAATTTTAAGGTCGATTGTTTCCTCAATTTTGATTAATCCTTGATTATTTGCTCCTGAAGGAATTTTGTCAGCAACTTTTCCTACTCCTTGACAAGTACCACAAGTTGTAGCAGTTTGCATTTGTCCTAAAAATGTGTTGGTAACACGAACTTGTTGTCCAGAACCATCACAAGATGGACATGTTTTAGATGTAACGCCATCTGCTTGTTTGAAACGTTTAACTTTTACTTTCTTTTCGCAACCGTTCACCATTTCTTCTAAGTTCAATTTTACGCGAATACGCAAATCAGAACCTTTCATTCGACGTGGACCACGAGATTGACCTCCAAATCCGCCACCGAATCCTCCGCCTCCAAAGATATCGCCGAAATGAGAGAAAATATCCTCCATATTCATTCCGCCGCTACCGCCGAATCCTCCGCCAGCAGCTCCGCCCATTCCTGCATGTCCGAATTGGTCGTAACGTGCACGTTTGTTGTCGTCGCTTAAAACTTCGTAAGCTTCTGCAGCTTCTTTAAATTTATCTTCTGCCTCTTTGTCACCAGGATTTTTGTCAGGGTGATATTTGATGGCAAGTTTACGATAAGCTTTCTTGATATGCTCTGATGTTGCAGATTTTTCGACCTGCAATATTTCGTAATAATCTCTTTTTGATGACATTTTCTTAATCTAAATTATAATCCAACAACAACTTTCGCGTAGCGAACTACTACATCATTTAATAAATATCCTGTTTCTACAACGTCTACAATTTTACCTTTCAAATCCTCTGTTGGAGCAGGAATTTGAGTAATTGCTTCGTGTAAATCTGTATTGAAATCGTCTCCAGGTTTTACTTCCATTTCTTTCAAACCTTTTGCACGTAACGTTTCTACTAATTTATTATTGATTAATTCAACTCCTTGAAGTAAGTTGTCGTCTCCAGATTTTTCAATTTGATTGATTGCGCGTCCAAAATCATCTAAAACAGGCAATAATGAAGTGATTACCTCTTTATTTGCTGTTTTGAAAATATCCATGCGTTCGCGCGATGTACGTTTTTTGAAGTTGTCAAACTCTGCAAATAAACGTAAATATTGGTCTTTTTCTTTTGCTAATTGTTCCTTAACAATTTCTAATTCTGACTTTCCAGCAGTTTCTTCTTGCGGTTGTTCTACAGTGTTATCACTCTCTTGAACGTTTTCTTGAAGATTCTCGTTTTCTAATTCTTCGTGTATATTTTGGTCAGACATATTCTTATTAGTTTTTTTGTTTCTGATTGAATCAAATAGTTTGCCAATGCCCATTATGTGTCGTTTTGTCAGATTTTAAATAAAAAAGAAGCACTTCTGTCGCGAGAAGTGCTTCGGTAAATGTATAAAGTTTTTTTGATTTGAGTTTTACTTTGAGGTTGCGAAGTTGAAATGAATTCAACTTGACATAGGGTTTAAAAATTTATTTTAAAATAAAAGTACACGAGCAAATAAAGTTTTTCGAAAAATAATTTTAAAATAAAAAAAACGGACATTATTTGTCCGTTTGTTGTTTTATGTTTGTCTTAAAATTACAAAATATGGCTAAAAGAGAACAAATGTTTCGGTTGATGAATATATCAAACTATCTAAAATCAAAACCAAATGGTGTAACATTTAGAGAAGTTCAACTTTATTTAGAGGAAAAGTATAATGATGGAGGATTTGACAGCGACTTAGCTTTTAGTGAAAAAACTTTTAAGCGAGATCGTAAACTGCTTTGTGACCTTTTTAATATAGAAACAAAATTTAATCGTTCGACAATGCTTTATCTGATAGTTGATGATGTTGAGTTTAATCAAACCATTTTCGACATTTTGATTTTGATGAATGCTTATAAAAAAACTTCCGATCAAACAAATATCCTACTTTTTGAAAAGCGACAAGCTTCTGGTTTAGAGAATCTTGATGGTTTTATTTATGCAATTAAAAACTCAAAAATAATTAGTTGTACTTATACTAAATATTGGGAAGGAATTCCGATTGAGAAAGTGTTAGAACCTTATGCAGTCAAAGAATTTAGAAATCGTTGGTATTTGATTGCAAAAGATCGAAACGATAAAGACTTTACTTTGAAAACGTATGGATTGGATAGAATCAAAAACTTAGAAATTCACTCTTCTACTTTTATAAAGAATAATGACGTGAATATTGAAGAGATGTTTGTCAATTCTTTTGGTATTATGTCGACATTAGGAAAAGAGCCAATCAAAATAACGCTGTCTTTGATTCCGATGCAAGGAATGTATGTCAAATCATTACCTATTCATCATTCGCAAAAAATTCTTATTGATAACCAAAATGAGTTGAAATTGGAATTAAATTTAGTTCCAGAATATGATTTTTATCAAGAATTATTAACGCATAACGAAAGATTATTATCACTAGAACCAAAAGCTGTAAGGGAAGAATATCTTAAATTTTTGGAAGTAGGATTGAATAATCTAAGGAATCAAAAATAAAAACTTCAATTACGTGAAACCGTAAAGGAAGCTTTGATAAATAAAATACATTTGAAAAATATTAAAAATTAAATAAATATTTCGAAAACAAAGAGACGTGTTTTGTCCGATTTGAGTATGAAATTTAATGAAAATTAGAGAATGAATCTAAATTATACAAAAGAGGATAAAAGACTCAACCAAATTTCAACTTTAACTTGGTTACCTTGGATTGGTGAAAATTATTTTAATCAACACAAAAGATTGTTGATTATTGGAGAATCACATTATGCTGATGGAGAAACGATGGATGCTTTTCAAACAAATCTGAATTTATCAGCTAAAAATGATTTTACACGAAATACAATCTATCAAACACAAATTCAAAAAGCATACGAACATAAACCGTTGAAAAATCTATTTAGTGCTTTATTTGGGAATAAACTTATTGATGAAAATAAATTATGGAGCCAATTGGCTTATTATAATTTCGTGCAACGAAGCATGAATTACAGCAACATCAATAATAGTAAAAATACAGAACAACCGACAATAAAAGATTTTGATTTAGGATGGGAGACTTTTGTTGAATTGGTGAAAATTCTAAAACCAACAGATTGTATTTTTATTGGTGTTCGTGCTGCCGAACCTTTCGAGCGTATGATGGATAAATTAAATATTCAACGAACTGATCGCATGGTTCATCCCGAAATCAATAACGTGAGCCCACGTACGGCATCTATCGTTATAGATGGACAACAAATCAACCTTACTTTCATCAAACATACTTCTGCTTATTTTTCGCCAGAGGCGTGGAAAGCGTTTTTGGAAGAGAAGAATGGGGAGGTAATTAAATCATTTCAATGATTTTAAAATTGTAAAAATAGAATTAATATTAAAAGCAAACACATAATTCATAAATAATTAACTACATATGAAAGAAGTAGATATTTTCAAAGAAATTAAACGAATCGCTGGATTGTTACAAGAAAACAATCAATTCATGACTAGAAAAGAATTAGCGGATTCTCTACGAAGTTTTGGTGTAGAGAAAGATTCATTAGAATTGAATAATTTAATTACAAAGGCATATGAATATTATGCATGTGATGATAATATTCATAAAACTTTTTATAGCAATGATTATAGAAGGACTCTTATAAATGATGCTAGATTACCAGTAATTTTGGAAACTGAATCGAATAAAACTGCAGTAGAGTTTTTTTTAAATAATTTAGAGAACATAGAGAAAAATATACTTCCGTTAATTAATAATATTAATCTTCCAGAAAAATTTAAAAATAAAGCAGGAGGGGTACTTTCTAAGATAGCAGGCACTGATGGTATAAAAAAGAAAAATGAAGAGGCTATAATTTTGATGAAAAACTATAATTCAATAGTAGATAAATATGAATTAGGAGCTGATGAAATTAAAAATAATTTTAAAGATTTTGTTATTCTTAGAGATAAAATAGAATCAATTTATAATGAAAATGTTATTTTTTTGAGGGATATTTTTGGAGATAAAATAAAATCTGTTGACCCTGAGCTTTTTGATTTTGAATCTGTAGAGTTCTTGGATACTCGAGAAATGTATGAAAAAGCATTCTTGTCTTTTGAGAGTTTTCAAAAGAAAGGCTCTTTATTATTGAATGAGATAGCAAGCAATTTTCAAGACACCACCAAAAAAACACTTAATGAAGTTTCTAAAGCTAAAAGTAAAGAAGTTGCTATAATAAAGGCTGGGACAAATTTATTTTCACATTATATCGATGCGAAAGAAAAAAATATAATTTTAGGAAAAGATCTAAATGATTTAAAAAATATTATTCAAAAAGATGTTAATACTATTGATGGTGATTTAGGAAGATTAATTTTAATACATAAAGTAATGAATGAAATTCATTTTCCTAAAGCTGAAGCTTTCTATAGTTATTGTGATTCTGTTTTTACTAATGAGTTTAAATCACTAGAAGATTTAATCTATACAGGAGATGAATTGAAAGTTTTAAAGAATAGAAGAAATGAAATAATGAAAGAATGTTCTAAGATTAAAATGAATATTTTTGATATTAAAAGTAATATTTCAATAAATGAAAATGATATTGAATCTTATAAAAATTCAATTCAAATCTTAGAGCCAGACTATAAAAATTCCATTTTCTTAAAACCTATAAAGCCTAATTCTATTTTAAATTTTATTTCCTTTGGGTTATTAAACAAGAAGTATAGTAAAAAAATATATTTCTGGGATCAAGAACATGGATTTTCAGTTAATAGATTCGAAGGGTACATTAACGATATGAATTTAACAGAAGTCGATGTTGAGAATTATAAAAATGACTTAAATACAACGAATGAACTTAACAAAAAGTTACAAGATGAATTAAAAGAAATCAATTCTGTTATTTTTAATTCTATTAATGTAAATATTGAAGTTCGTAAAAAAGCAGCTGAAAATTTAAAATCAATTATTCAATTATTACACTTGGCAAAGGAAATTTTAGAGAGTAATATTAAAGAAAAGCACACGAAAGTATTTAAAATTAAACAATTAAGTGATGTTCAAATTCCTACAAAAGTAAATGATAATTTAATGTTGTTTACTCAAGATTTTATATCTAATGTTAATTTAAATCCCAATATTACTAATTCAACTATAAATACTATTTATAAACCTGAATTAAAGACTCAGGAAGATAAAAATGAACATGATTCGCTTTTAGAAGAGATGAATCAAAAACATAGTTTAATATTAAAACAAACTTTAAGCTTGTTTAATGAATGGAATTCTTTACATGAGGACACTAAAAATAGTGAGTCTATTAGAAAGGAATATAATAAGCAATTAGAGTCTTATAAAAATAATTTAAAAAATGAAGTAGACGGATTACATGATATATCAGATGAATTAAGAATAACTATTACCAAATTAAACCTTTCTAATAATGAAAATGAAACGAAGGAGAATTTAATAAATTTACTACATAAAAGCGGTTTGGAGTTTTCAGATGATGATTTTTCGGATTTTTTAACGGGTAAAAAAGATATTGTACTATAATGACAACAAAAAGAGAAAGAAAACAGAATGGAATTAATAATTATTCGAGTAGTAACCTTACCGAAAAAGAATTTAAATATGCGAATAATCATAAAGAGATAGAAAAATCCTTAGAATTAAGGAGAGAAGAAATAAAATCATCAACTTCATTTAAGTTAATGAAAAATATTTCTATGATAATGGATAAATATTACTTAGATCCGATTATAGGTTTGTCATTACCTGGTGTAGGAGATGTTATAACTTCTATTTTAGCATTACCTTCTCTTCAAGTAAGTATTTTTCAAATTAAATCAATTCCACTTACATTGGCAATAATTTTTAATATATTGAAAGTGGATATCCTAACGAAAGTTCCAGAGTAAGAAAAGGTATATAATACTTATCTTACAATTATGAAAGGAATAAAAAAT
>NZ_JACAGF010000016.1:0-69225 GCF_030324345.1 Empedobacter sp. R750
GAGGAATAAATTCTTTTCGTCCTTGCATACTACAAGATATGAAAAATTGCTATATTTAGTGTTGTGCAACAAGCACATCGTATTGGTGAAATGGCGGCTTAAGTGCTAATTGAAAGTTTCGTCTTTCTATGTCGCAAAAATCCAATTACATTGACTTTTTTTTCTTAAATTTATTCAATGAATTGGCTTTTGCTTAACGTGTCGCTAAATTGAACTTCTCGCTTCAATTTCCACCACTTCGCCAAGCCCCGAAACGTTAACTGTAATATTTCCCCCGAAAATGAAAAAAGCAATTTTATTCTTACTAATCGTTTTAAGTTGTGATTCTAAACAACAATCTAATAACTATAAAATCTTGAATTTTAAAAGTTTTTCAATACAAACCCCCAACGAATGGAAAAAAATAGAGCTTCAAGGTATAGATAGTTATGTAGGAGGGCTAGTTACAAAAAACAATGATACCATTACATTTGATATGGGATATTATTCTAATAATTTAGAAGATAAAATGCCAATTATAATGGATAGTGTATTATGGGAATCTACTAGCGTCGAAATGAAAGAAAATTATGAAAAAGAAGGGTTTGTTATGGTTAAAGATTTTCAGAAAGTTGATAATGATATTTATAGAACGACAAACATTATATGGGACACAATAGATGGACTAAAATGTAAAATTAAATATCCAATAATATTTGGAAAAGGCATTACAGGTGTATATTTTGATAGTATATCTCAAAATAACTATAATATGAACAAAAAACTAAGACTTTCTGGAGAAAATTTAAATATAGAAGAGCAAAATGAACTTATAAAAGCAATTCGAACTATAAAATTTAAAAATTAAATACTACAGCTAACATAGGCAATCTGTTGTACAACATGATTTTTACAAATATCAGTATTTAGCTTTTTTAACAGTATTCTCGTCGAAGAACGGTCTAAGAAAACACGAAGGAAAGTAGGAGGGAATTTGTGGGATTGTGGTTTTGTAATAAAGGTTATAGTGGTTTTTTCTTTAAATTAGTTATTAAGAAATATTTAAATCAATTAAACTCTAAATCAAACAATTTTAATTACTACAATTAATTTCTGATTTGTCAAATACCAAAAATGACAAAGTTGTTAGCACAGCTATTGAATGGCTTTCTGAATGATATAAAATTTTTTAGTAATTACACTCTAAATCATATAAAAATGAGACGATTAAATATGTTTTTACTTTTGTTACTTCCAATATTTATCTTTAGTCAAACAAATGAAGAATTTTCTATTTTTTCACAAATACTCTCTGAAAAAATAGAAAAAAGTAAGAAGAAAATAGTATTACAAAAAGAAACTTATGTTTTAACATCTGAAAAACAAAAAGAGTTTAGATATAAGTATCTTAAAACTAATTTTAAAGATCTTGAATTAGAGACTTTTAATGACTTTAAAAACCAAAATAATAAAAAATTTATCTTTGAGAATAAATTTGATAAAAAATTAAATGTAACATTTATTGATAATGAAGAAATTACTGCTCTTTTTAAAAGTCATACTGCTTGGGAAGATTTTTATAAGAAATATAAGAATGCAATTGGAATTATAGAGTTTTCTCGAATAGGCTTTAATAAGAGTAAAACCCAAGCTTTACTCTATTATAGTAAAACCTCTGGTTTCTCAAATGGTCATGGTAATTACATTTTCTTGAAAAAGATAAATGGAAAATGGATTAAAGTGTTAGAAGTAATGGCATGGATTTCATAAATAATTAGTGCTAACAAAAATCCGAGTCAATAACTCGGATTTTTTATGTTTAAATGTCTAATTATTTTGTTTGTTTATCAATTTCGTTTTGAATGATTTGCCAATCATAAATTTGAAATGTTTTTCCGTTGCTCATGGCAACAAAGAAACCTTTAGGAAATTTAGTTCCAAAATTGAAGTTTATCGCATCAGCTCCGTCACATTCGATAGTAGAAACTGGGATTTTAGCAATTAATTTATGTTCATTAGGATTTGAAGGTTCGCCTTGTCGTTTGTACACATTAAAATAATTCGCTTGTTGATCCGAAATCAAGATGTAACCATCTGTTGCGTTGGTTTTATAAATCGCAATTCCTTCGTGGTCGCGTTTAAAATCTTTTTGTCCAAAAAATGCAATTTCCTCATTACCTTTTTCTGGATCAGCATAATATTTTCTAATTCCAGCTGTTTCGTCAGCATAATAAATAAAGCCTAACTCTTCGTCAACTGCAATGGCTTCAATCTCTTTTTTACCCGAATAATTTCCAAACTTACGCACTAGAGTCGCTTCTATTTTTCCGTTATTGTTTTCTAATGCATATTGATGTAGATATTCTCCGTTTGTACCATCTTTACGACCAACGATTGCGTAAAATTTATTGTCTTTGCTTTTGTATAAAGCAATTCCCATTGGGTCGCGTAATGTTTCGTCTTTGAAAACTTCGATACCGCCATCATCAATCAATTTAAAATCAGGAAGAGAAACTATTCTAATTTTATTGTTTGCCCGTTCTGTAAGCACCGCAATGTCAACCTTTTTTCCATTAAGAGGAAAACCGTACATAACATCCACATTATTTGGACGATTAAGTGGAACGATTTGGTTTACGATTTTACCATTCAAATCATAGGCGTATAAACCGCCCGTTTCTTCTTGTTTATCTGTTCCAATAATTAATGATTTTTCAGGATTCTGATAATTGATCCAAATCGCAGGATCATCAGTATCATTTGGCGTTTGTTCCGTTGTAACAGTTGGTTTTACTGCATTTGTAGGAACTGGAGCCAGTTTAGAGGATTCACAAGAAAATAAAATTGTGAAGAGTGATAATGTGATGAATATTTTTTTCATAATTGTTTAGAAATCAAATTTTAGACCTAAAGTAAAACGTGGTTGATAGTATTCGAGTTGCATTGTTTGACTCGAAACTCCTTGGTAGTAACGTAAAGGTTGATTCGTTAAATTGTTTGCTTCTGCAAAAATTCGCAATTGATTCGAGAATTTATATGACGCATTTGCATCCAAAAATAATTGTTTGTCATAGTAACTATCCTCGAAAGCATTTCCTCCAATTTCGTCTAAATAAGCGGCTGTATAATTAACGGAAACACGTGCAGAAAACTTTTTGTTCTCAAATGCCAACGAACCATTAAACATATGCGGAGCTGTTTTTGGTAAATCAAGATCTTCTCTCAAATCACCATCTTCATTGGTAATTCCTTTCGCTTTCGAATCGGTGTATGTATAATTAAGATAAATTCCTAAATGTTTAAAAAACTCACCTGGAATAAAATCTAATTGACGTTGAAAAGCTACTTCAAATCCAAAAACATTCACGTGATCTCCATTTCTTGCTTGCGTCATTTTCCAGTTTTCTCCAGCAGGAACTGGGTTTGCTATGTCAGGGAAAAGCGTTTGGAAATCATTTGTTGTAAATGTATTGTTTTTGTACGTATAGATAAAATCGTTTAACTTTTTGTAAAAGAATCCTCCCGAAACAATTCCGATATTCTCGAAATAATTTTCAGCCATCAAATCATAATTCATGGCGTAGGTCGCTTTCAGATTTGGATTACCTGCAAAAAGCTCTGTATCTTCTTTCAAAACACTTACAAAAGGTGCTAAACTGTAATAATTCGGTCGTGCAATACTTGTTGTGAAAGCCGCTCTCAAAATAAAATCATTTGTAAATTTATGTTTCAAAGAAAGACTTGGTAAAACGTTTGTATAATCGTTTTTGTGTTTGATTTCTCCAATCAAATCTTCCTCATCTTGCACATAATTCCCAGTATAATCTATAGAAGTATTTTCGATACGAACACCTACAATCAAAGATGTTTTAGATGATAAATCTTGATCCCAGCGAACATATCCTGCCGAAATATATTCTTTCGCTTTGTAGTTAGAAGCAAGATATTCAGAAGGTTCTAAGTTAGATTCGAATAGATTTGTATTGTTTAAATCTAAATTTCCCAATTGGTGATTTGAATAAAAATATCCTGCTTGATATTTTTTACCAGCATTGAAACGATTGCTTGACCAATTTACAGGATCTTGAGTACTCAAATTTCCCATTCCATCTATGCTCTCGTACGAATAGAAAATATTTTCGCGCTCTTTGTCTTTCAAACGAAGGCGACCACCAAAACGTAAACGACCTTTTTGATTTGAGATAACACTTAACGGAACTCTGAAATTAAGCTTTGCACCGAACTCTGTTTCATCTGTATAATCGTGTTGTTCTGATAACGAACCAACTTTGAATTTTGTTAAATCTTCTGCAGAAGTTGTCGTTACATTCGGATATTTTGCATCAGATAAATCTTCATTAAATGTAACACCTTTTACGCGATAATCAATGTAGCGCTCATTTGGTCTATCTTCGCTCGCTTTTGAGTAAGAAACCGCCCAATCCATATCGATTTTTGGTGATAATAAATGCTCTCCTCGCAACGAAACATTGTAAACGCGTTGATCTTCTAAACGCGCATTTTTATTGCGGTTATTATCAATTCCACCTTTTGTTTCACGACGAATATTTCCTTTGTAAGTTCCTGTTTTTTCATCAAATTCTAAATCGCGATAAGTTACTCTATAACGGTTTTCTCGGTCGTCACGCCAATTGTAAATAGCAGAAAGATCAATTCTATTGTTTTCATTAAACTGATAATCTGCAGAAAATGAAGCACTCCTTCTTACACGTTGAATGTCATATTTACGAATCTGAAATTGTGATAAATAGGATTTATTTTCATCTTTATCCCAAACAGCTTCGATATTATCCGAAGCAAAATTTTGAACTTGATAACTTCCAGAAACTACCACACCCAATTTCTTGTCAAAGAATCTATTTCCATATAAAAAAGCCGAATTATACAATCCTTTTTCGCGAATAGGCGCATAACCCCACCAGAAGCCGTTACCGAAATGCGCTCTTTGTTTGGAACAGCTCGCGTAATCAAATTTACAGATCCACCAATTGCGTCTGCATCCATATCTGGCGTCAAAGTTTTGTTCACCTCGATAGACGAAATCATCTCTGCAGGAATCAAATCCATTTGTACATTTCGGTTATCACCTTCGGCAGACGGAATACGATCTCCATTCAACATAACCGAATTTAACTCAGGTGAAAGACCTCTAATGATAATATTTCTGGCTTCTCCTTGATCATTTTGCATCGTTACTCCAGTCACACGTTTCAACGCATCACCAATGTTAGAATCAGGGAAACGACCAACTTGATCCGAAGAAATAATATTGGTGATATTTCCGTTATTTTTTTGTTGATTCAATGCTTTTGCTTGCCCTTTTAAATAATCTCCAACTACAACAACTTCATTCAGTTCGTTGTAACCTGCATTTAAAGAAAAATCAATAACAGCCGTTTTATTTTCGGTAACTTCTATTTGCTTGGAAATGGTTTCGTATCCTAAATAATCAATATAAATGGTATAAACACCAGGTGTAAGATTTAGAAATTGATAATTACCATTTTGATCAGATACAGTATATTTATTCGAATTTTCGATGCGAATTGTAGCTCCAGGTAACGAAAATTGATCGTTAGAATCTACAACTTTTCCTGAAATAACGCCACTTTGAGCCAAAACAAATGGACCTAAAATGAATAAGGAGAGTTTTAAAAGATGTTTCATGAGAAATTAATTTCCTCAAAAATACATTTGCTATATATCCTAATTGTTAAATATTTATTATGAAATATTTAACATTTGTAAAGTTGATTTAATTATTGCTTATTTTGATTTGTTGAATCACTTTAATCATTAGTATGTAATTGGATATTTTATCTAGCTTTTTACTAATTTTAGATGCGTAGTAATTGTTACTTTTGCATCAAATAAAAACTTCTCATGTCGATTGCTGAATATTTAAAATTCAATCAAAAAATAAATTATAAAAACGAAATATTAGCTGGCTTAACTGTTGCTATGACAATGATTCCTGAATCGCTTTCGTTTGCAATTTTAGCTGGTTTATCACCTTTAATAGGTTTGTATGGTGCATTTATCATGGGAATCGTTACAGCTATTTTCGGAGGAAGACCAGCAATGGTTTCAGGTGGAGCAGGCGCAACTGTTATTACTTTAATTGCTTTGAATGCTACATATGGTGAGCAATATATTTTTGCTGCGGTTGCTTTAGCAGGAGTTTTTCAGATAGTGGTTGGAGTTTTCAAATTAGGAAGATTTGTTCGTTTAATTCCTCAATCTGTGATGTATGGTTTTCTGAATGGTTTGGCGATTGTTATTTTTATGTCACAAATTGAACAATTCAAATCAACTACAAACGGAATAACGAGTTGGTTGAGCGGTACACCTTTTTATACGATGGCAGGATTGACGCTAATTACAGTTCTGGTAGTTTATTTCTTTCCGAAATTAACGAAAATCATTCCAGCTTCTTTGGTCGCAATTCTTGTGACTTTTCTGTTGGTTATCGGATTTAATGTTGATACAAAGACTGTTGGTGACATTGCGAGTATCAAAGGAGAATTGCCAAGTTTTCATATTCCGAGTGTTCCATTTACGTTAGAAACCTTGAAAATTATTTTGCCTTATTCAATTATTATGGGTTCGGTTGGATTAATCGAAACTTTGCTAACGCTTACGTTGGTAGATGAAGTGACTGAAACGAAAGGTTCGTCGAATAAAGAATGTTTGGCGCAAGGTGCTGCAAATATTACAAATGGATTTTTCGGTGGAATGGGAGGTTGTGCAATGATTGCTCAGACGTTTGTTAATTTAGATGCAGGATCTCGCTCGAGATTAGGACCAGCAATTGGCGCAATAACAATCTTGATTATTATTCTAATTGGCGCTCCAGTGATTGAGAAAATCCCAATGGCAGCACTTGTTGGTGTAATGATGATGGTTGCAATTTCGACTTTTAAATGGGGCTTTTTTAAATTAATAACAAAAATGCCAAAATCGGATGTGTTTGTGAGTATTTTGGTGGCGATTATCACGATTGTGTTACATAATCTTGCTTTGGCTGTTTTTGTTGGTGTTATCGTTTCAGCTTTGGTTTTTGCTTGGGATAATGCAAAACGTATTCGAGCACGAAAAACTGTGGATGAAAATGGACGAAAAATATATGAGATTTATGGACCTCTTTTCTTTGGTTCAACTTCTACTTTTTTAGAGAAATTTGAAATTAATTCTGATCCAAAAGAAATTATTATAGACTTGAAAGAGAGTAGAATAGTTGATATGAGTGCAATTGAAGCTTTAAATATTATTACATCTAAATATGCACAACAAGATAAAATTGTAATTTTGCGACATTTGAGTAAAGATTCTATTCGATTATTAGAAAATGCAAAAAGCGTTATTGAGGTAAATATCGAAGAAGATCCAACTTATAATGTGATGCCGAAATAAAAAAGTCAGCTTTTTAGAAGCTGACTTTTTTTATAAATATCGTTCATTAATTACATTCATATGATGGATGGAATGACCAGCCATTACATAACCGATTTTCTCAACAGAATACTCTCGATTACCAACTTTTCCTATTTTGTTTAAAGTTTGATCATTAAAAGATTCAAACTGAAAGTAAGTTGCTTTCATCAAATTAGTCCATTCTTTTATTAATTCTTCAGGCTTTCTTTCATTTGCATTCGAAGTCAATACATAGGCGTTTTCATCGAAGAAATTTAATGTTTGTGAATCTTCTCTCGCAATATGTTGCGCACGATAAGAAAAAATACGTTCGCAATCTATACAATGTTGTATCATTTCTTTGATCGTCCATTTACCTTCTGCATATGCATAATCCCATTTATCTAATTCTGTTACAATTATTAATGTTTTCTTGATGTCAGCAATACGTGTCTGTAAAGCATCTACAACTTCTATTCCATCGTAAATAGAAGTATAATTGTCGTGGTTTATTGTATTCATTTTTCAGTAATTTTTTACAATTTAAGGATAATTTGATGGAGTTATTTTAAGTATTTGTTAAAAATAAACCTTCATTTTTTTGAATTCATTTTTGATTTTAATAAAAAAATACGATTCTTTTAGAAATCATAAATCTTGTATTTGATAAATTTATTTTCCTGAAAATCGTTGTTAAGTTTGAGTTGGAAAGTAATTTTAAAAACATAGAATATAAGCGCATGATTTCTAACTTATCATACTCAAGTGGTGCATCACAATATCCTCTTTTAGGAGAAACAATTGGCGAAAATTTACGAAATACAGTTGCAAAATATCCGCAACAAGAGGCTTTGGTTTGCGTAGATCAAAATTATAGAGCGACGTATACAGAATTTTATTCACAAACCGAACAAATAGCAAAATCATTGATTGCAATTGGTTTGCAAAAAGGAGATCGCGTAGGTATTTGGGCGCCAAATCGTGCGGAATGGACATTGTTACAATATGCAACGGCCCGTGGGGGAATGATTTTGGTTAATTTGAATCCTGCTTATCGTGAAAATGAACTCGAATTTGTATTAAATCAAGCTGAAATTTCTGCAGTTTTTGCTTCTTTAAGCTTCAAAACAAGTGAGTATAAAGTGATGTTGAATAATGTAAAAGAGAATGCGAAATTACTAAAACATATCATTATTTTTGAAGAAAATTGGGATGATTTTTTGATTAAAGGAGAAGAAATTTCGACTTCAGAAGTGCATCAAATAGAGCAATCTGTTCAGTTTGATGATGCTGTAAATATTCAATATACATCTGGAACAACAGGCTTTCCAAAAGGAGTAACTTTAACGCATCATAATTTATTGAACAATGGTTTTTTTATTGGTGTTCGATTAAATTATACGCATCGTGATCGTGTTTGTATTCCTGTTCCATTTTATCATTGTTTCGGAATGGTAATTGGTAATATGGCGTGTACTTCGCATGGCGCTTGTATGGTAATTCCTTCGGATAGTTTTGATCCTGCAAAGACTTTAAATGCAGTCGAAATGGAAAAGTGTACATCACTTTATGGAGTTCCGACGATGTTTATTGCGGAATTAGAATTACCAAATTTTGATCGTTTCGATTTAACATCTTTGAGAACTGGTGTAATGGCTGGTTCGCCTTGTCCGATTGAAATTATGAAGAAAGTGCAAGCTAAAATGAATATGAAAGAAGTTTCGATTTGTTATGGGATGACAGAAACTTCGCCAGTTTCTACACAAACTATTATCGGAACACCTTTAGAAAAGCAAGTTTCGACGGTTGGAACAGTTCAAGATCATTTAGAAATTAAGATTATTGATCCGCAAACAGGAGATATTTTACCTCGTGGAATTGCTGGTGAATTTTGTACAAGAGGTTATTCCGTCATGCAAAAATATTGGAACAATCCGGAAGCAACTGCGCAAGTTATTGACGAAAATAATTGGTTGCATACTGGTGATTTAGCGACTATGGATGTTGATGGTTATATTAATATTACTGGACGAATTAAAGATATTATTATCAGAGGAGGAGAAAATATTTCACCAAAAGAGATTGAAGATTTTTTGTACGAACATGAATCAATTTCTGATGTTCAAATTATTGGCGTTCCAAGTATCAAATATGGAGAAGAAGTAATGGCTTGGGTGAAAGTGAAAGATGGTATTAGTGTAACAGAAGACGAATTGAAGGCTTATTGTTTATCCATTGCTCATTTCAAACGTCCTAAATATTGGAAGTTTGTACAAGAATTCCCTATGACTATCTCAGGGAAAATTCGAAAAATAGAAATGAGAGAAGTTTCTATAAAAGAATTAGGTTTAGAAAATGCACGAAAAGTGAAAACATCTTAAAAAAAGTATTAAAATCTATATCAAAAGTAGACTCAAAAATAATAATTTCAATTATCTTTGAGTCTATTTTAATTTTACAAAAATAAACGATCTAAACGATGTCAAATATCTTATTAATCGAAGATGAACAGGCAATTCGCAACGTTTTGAAAAGCATTTTAATGGACGAAAATCCAAAATGGAATGTGGATGAAGCTGAAAACGGAGCTATAGGGCTTGAAAAAATAAAAGAAAAAGAATACGACTTAATTATAAGTGATATAAAAATGCCGTTGAAAGATGGGATGGAAGTTTTATCGGAAGCGATGGAATACAATCCTGATTTAACAATGGTGATGATAACGGGGCACGGAGATGTTGATTTGGCTGTAGATGCGATCAAAAAAGGTGCGTACGATTTTATTTCAAAACCACCAGATCTTAATAAATTATTGACGACTGTTCGTAATGCTTTAGACCGTAAATCGTTGCTGTCTTCGAATAAAGAATTGAAGAAAGAAAATAAAGCTTTAAAGAAAAAAGTTGCTAAAAAATATGAAATGATTGGTGATGCTCCTGCAATTGCAGAAGTAAAACAAATTATAGATAAAGTGGCTGCTACAGACGCTCGTGTATTGATTCTTGGTCCAAATGGAACAGGTAAAGAGTTGGTTGCTCATCATTTACACGAGAAAAGTAATCGTAATGTAAAACCTTTGGTTGAAGTGAATTGTGCGGCAATTCCAGCGGAATTAATTGAAAGTGAATTATTTGGTCACGTGAAAGGGTCGTTTACCGGAGCTGTGAAAGACAAGCAAGGTAAGTTTGAATTGGCAAATGGAGGAACAATTTTTTTAGATGAAATAGGGGATATGAGTCTTTCTGCTCAAGCAAAAGTTTTGCGTGCGCTACAAGAAGGAAAAGTTTCGCCAGTTGGTTCTGAGAAAGAGATTAATGTAAATGTTCGTGTAATTGCTGCAACAAATAAAGACTTACGAAAAGAGATTGAGGAAGGTCGTTTTCGCGAGGATTTATACCATCGTTTAGCGGTAATTATCATTAATGTTCCAGCACTTAATGATCGTAAAGATGATATTCCTGCTTTGGTTGAACATTTTATTACTGATACAACAAGTCAAAAATCTTTTGATAATTCAGCGTATGATGCTTTGAAAGAATTAGATTGGTCAGGAAATATTCGTGAGTTAAGAAATGTTGTTGAACGTTTATTGATTTTGGGTGATGATCCAATTTCGAGAAAAGATGTTGAACAATTCGTGAAAAAATAATTCATCTCAGATGAAAAAGATTTTCTTTTTGCTATTTATCAGTCAACTCTTTTTATTTTCTTGTAAAAAGGACAATGTAGAAGTGGATAAAAGTTCAGATAGCTTATCGCATGAAGATGTATTGTCTTTAGAAAAAAATTCTGTTTTTACAAATGAAACGCTTGTTTATAAGGGTGTTTTTGAAGGAAAATATTTTGGGGATAAAATTGTTTTGAAATTAGCAGATGATAAATTTACTGCTGAATACAAAGGTCAATCTTATAACGGAGAATTATTCAAAAAAGATGATGGATCGTTGATGGAGATTGATTCAAAAAAGAAAAAATTACCTTTTCAATTTTTACGTTGGTCGGACAATTCGGAGATTATGATTCTCAATGAAGATGGAATGGCTGATGATAATGGTGAAAATTATTTAACAAGAATTTCAGACAAATGAAAATAAAATTTACGTGGATTTTAAGTCTTATTGCAATTACTTTTTTAGTAAGTTGTAATTCTTCTTCAGCCAGTAAAAATGATGAATTAGGAAAACGTTTTTTCGAAAATTATTCATCTCGAAAAGATTACAAGAAAATGTTGTCTTTTTACAATGATAGTTTGGTATATGAAAATGTAGCACAATATTCGGGAGGTTCTACGGTAGATCCGCGTTATTTATTGAATGATATTATTCGTTGGAGTGATCAAACGATGCAATATGAAAATAATAAATTATTGAAAGTAAATGAATTATTTTCTAACGATTCGATGATTATTGCAAACGGAGAATTTTCGCCTTATACCTATAATGGAATGAAGTTTCCAGCGATGAAATTCACGACATATTTGTATTTAGATCAAAATTCGAAAATCAAAAAACAAGTTGATTGGTTTAATTATCCAATTGAGGATATTATAGAGTTGTATCAATTGCAACAAGGTCAAGACAAAATAAAACTAGATAAACAATAGTTTTTAGTAAATCCAGTTAGAGTTTTTTAACTGGATTTTTTTATTTTTAGATATGATAAGAATTGCCGTAGAAAATGATATTCCTGAACTGAAAAGAATGATGATAAAATTGTTACAACATCATCAAGAGTTTAATGCATTGTATCAAATAGATTTGACCTACAAACATGATATTGATGATTTTTTCAAGGGAATTTTACATCAACAGAATATAAAAATATTTGTAGCCGAAATAGAAAATCAGTTGACGGGATATATTATTTGTTCGAAACATCTTCGTCCGAAATATTTTGTGATTAAATCAAAAGGAAGAATAGATTCGTTGTATGTTGATGCAAATTATCGCAATCAAAACATCGCTTCTAAATTGGTTAAAGAAGCGATAAATTTCTTGAACGATCAAGCATATATTGAATTAGAATTTACAGCTGAAAATCAATTTGCAAAAGGTTTTTGGCTGAAAAATGGTTTTGAGATTTTGAATCATCAATGTATTTTGAAATTGAATTAATATCAAAAAAAAAGCTCCAAAATAGGAGCCTTTAATTTATTGTTCAGAATTGAAATAGACTTTATAATAATACATTTTCTTTTCTTCGTCAAAACCACGCTCCAAATATTCTTCAGCTGCATCAGGATTTGTCAAATCTAATTTGATGTTAATCTTTGTATCTAATTTAATTTCACTTTTAATTTTCTTAGATTCTTTCATCAAAGTTGGAACTGAAACTTCGAAAGCTTCCACAAATTCAACACGATTATTTTCGCTATAATCTTTCTTATATTCTTTGAATTCATCAATAATTTCGAAAGGTTTCAAAACTTGATCTTCAAAAATTTCATTCGTTACAACTTCATTCGAATTCAACACATTTATCGAATTTGAGATAAATTCTGCTTGTTGTTTTTTGTCTGTTTTATCCAAAAGAAAATCATTCGAGAAATCTGTAATCAACTCCATATATTTCTTCGTATGGTAATTGTTATCCTTAATCAAATCAATTTCCAAGAAATTTTTCTTCCAATATTCTGACTCCACATTTTTATCATCGATAGAGTAGACGCGGAAACCTTCGTCGCGATAAGCATCAAGAATAAGACAGGCTTTGTCGATTCCTTCTAGCTTATAACCTTTCCAAATGTTGTAATCTAAACCACGCGATTCGTCGAAACGCAAGAATTTCTTCTTATTCTCTAATTTATAAATTCCAATTCCACGGCAAGGAATTCCGTCGAACATCATATTTTCGAAAAGGGCAATAAAAACTTCACCACTTTTGATCTGCGGATGTAATGATTTCTCGTATAAATGACTTAAAACTTCTTGCGAAAAATCGATAAAATCTATTTCTTCATCAAACATTTGCTTGCATTGATTGTACAAAACATTAAATTCTAATTTTTCTGTATAATGCGTGAAACGATTAATTTCGAGTGTTTTTTTGAACGGACTTAATAAGAAAGGAACCAATTGTTCTTCCTTAGATTCATCGTATTCTAGTGTTTTATCGGCAAAAATGTTAGCTTCTTCTCGAACTTTATGTCCAACTTTTTGTAAACTAATAAAGGCGATGTAAGCATTTTTAACGTCAATCATTTTATATAATTTCTTAAAAACAAAAGTAATCAATTCAGAAATCAATACAAACGATGTCAGGAATAAAAATATTTAACAAAATTGTCAAACAAAATTGTTAATGCAATTCATTGAATTTGAATGGCTTATAAATTGTTTTGATTGTTATAACATTTTCTATGGTTTAAACTTATAATTATGGCACGGAAATAGTATTAGGAGAAATGTCTTAATTTATTAAAAAGTTGGGTGATGAAAAAAATTAAATTTACACTTTTAGGAGTAGCTTTTACAGCCATGTTAGCTGTTGGTGTAAATGCTCAAGATAGAGGTCAAAGAGGTGGTGAGAGAAGTTCTTCTTCAAGAGAAGCAACTTCAAGAAGTCAAGGGAATGGACGCTCTGAAATGGCTAGAACAGAAAATAGAACTAGCCGTATTGAAGGAAATAGAACAGAAAGAATAGGTCGTGGAAATTCTACGAATGAATCTTGGAAAAATTCTACAAATAGAACAGAACGTGAAACTAGTACACGTATAGATAGAAATAATACTGCTATTGTAGGTAGCAGACCAAGTTCTAATAAAGATTGGAATAATAGTAAAAAATAGCCAAGGAAATCAAGGCAATAGATCTGAGAGTTTAAAAAACAGAGATTTCTACAACAATCCAGTTCGTATAAATTCTAGCTCATACAACAGAGGAAACCGACCAGTTTCTAATGTGAATGTAAGAAACTATAACAAGTATTCGTACAACAGTTATAATTTCTACGGAAACAACGGTATTTACTATCGTCCTTATAACAATGGATATGTGAGATATATGCCATACGTAGGATTTAGAATTAATATTTTACCAGTAGGTTATGTAACAATTAATATTGGTAATAGAAATCCATATTATTTCTACGAAGGTGTTTATTACAGCCCAAATAGAAATTATTATGAAGTAGTTCAAGCTCCTCTAGGTGCTATCGTATATGCGTTACCAGCAGGATATGAAAGAGTAGATTATGGAGGCGAATATCTGTATGAATTTGGAGGTGTTTTGTACCAAAAAATTTACAACAGAGGAACAAGAGCTTATCAAGTAGTAGGTTATTTAGATTAGTATAGGTTTTAGTAGTTAAGCAAAAGCCCAAACAGATTGTCTGTTTGGGCTTTTCTTGTGTAGCGAAGAGCAGAATCGAACTGCCGACCTCAGGGTTATGAATCCTGCGCTCTAACCATCTGAGCTACCTCGCCTAAATTTTAATTTTTGCAAAGGTAATTTTTTTTAGATTTTATAACAAAACTTATTTTGATTTTCTTTGGTAGATACAATTCATTTTATATCTTGCGACTTCAATAAAATAGAATTATGCCAAAAAAGAAATATCAAGTAGAATTTTCAATCAAGTCTTCACCGTCTTTGCTATATAACTATATTTCAAACCCTTCAGGTTTATCAGAATGGTTTGCAGATAACGTAAATTCTCGTGGAGAAAAATATACTTTTATTTGGGATGGACACGAAGAATCTGCATTTTTGATGAAATCTAAGCAAGATGGATACGTGCGCTTTCAATGGGAATATGATGAAGACACAAAATATTTCTTCGAATTAACAATTGTAGAAGACGATTTAACGAACGATGTATCATTAGTTATTACAGATTTTGCTGATGAAGACGAAGTAGAAGAATCAAAACAATTGTGGGAAAGTCAAATTGAAGATCTTAAAAAAATCTTAGGATCTGTTTAAAATCTATTATTTTGAAAATTAACTTAGGTGGTGTTATTGTCGAAAAAGCAAATGCAGAAATAGGAATTCAGAACAGAGCTTTTCGTAATGGTGATGCTGTAAAAGAAATTTTACGATTTGTAAATGGTGAAATTATTGATTGGGAAGATCATTATTTCAATCTAATGGCCTCTATGCGTATTTATCGCATGAATATTCCGTTAGATTTTACACCAGAATTTTTTCAAGAACAAATCAATTTATTAGCAGAAGCAAATCAATCGAAGTCAGGGAAAGTAGAATTTTTTGCTTTCAGAAATGATGAGGAAGATTATCTAAAAGCATCTATCAATTATTTGATTTCTATCGAAAATAGTGAAAATGATTGGGAGTTTTTACAAGCTGAAAACGAAATTGATGTTTATAAAGATTATGCGATCAATACTGCATTTTACTCACTTGTGAATACGTATCGTCCAGAAGAAAATATTGCAGAAATCTATCGTTTAGAGAATGATTATGCTGATATTATTTTGCTAAATGCAAACAAAAAAATGGCACGTTCTTTACGAGGAAATATTTTTGTGGTGAATGGAGAAACGATTCGTACACCGAAAAAAGAAGAAGGTGTTATTACAAGCGTTTTGAGAAATAATTTCATTACAAAAATTAATAAAGCTGAAGAATTTAAAGTAGAAGAAGTCGAAATTTTTCCATTCGAAATTCAGAAAGCCGAAGAAGTTTTCATTTTGATTGATGGAGTTGGAATTTTACCAATTACCAAAAATCGTAAAAAAGAATACACTTTAGACAAAACAAAATCGATTTTTAAGTATTTATAATCGATTAATTCATAGAAGGATCAGCGGGGGTGTTTAGCCAAATTAAGTTTTCACCTCCAAGCTGTTTCATCAATTTCTTCCACAAATCAGCATCCCAACGCTCAAAAATATCAAAATCCAAATCCGTTACTGCCCACGAATTATCATTTAATTCATCTTTGATTTGTTTTGGCGCCCAACCACAATATCCAATAAAAAATTTGATTTCTTCTTGAGTAATCAAATTCTGATTTACTGCATCGCGCACATCTTCATACACACCTGACCAATATAAATTGTCAGCAATTTTTTCACTATTTCTAATTAAATCAGGGCGTTTGTGAATATAATAGATATTTTCTTTATCAACTGGTCCACCTTCAAAAACAATAGAAGCAGACTCTATTTCAGACACAAAAATACTAATCGGAATATGAGAAGAATGATTAAGAATAAAACCAATACTTCCAGATTCTAAGTGTTCTGTAATCAAAATAACACTTCGCTGAAAAATATCGTTACTTAATGTTGGTTTTGCGACCAAAATAGCTCCTTTTTTTATACTTTTGATAGACATTTTTGTTTCGGTTTTATTGAGTAAAATCTTAACGAAAGATATGATTAGCGGTTTAAAAATATAAAATAATCATTAATGAAACAAGATTTAAGTTATAAAAGAAAGGTTTACGAAAAACAGTCGATGAATTTTGATTCGTTAAGAGAAAATCCGATTGAACAATTTCGTGATTGGTTTTTGCAAGCTGAAGAATCGGATGGAGTAGATGAAGCAAATGCGATGTCTGTTGCGACGATTGGTGAAGATGGATTTCCGAGAACGCGTGTTGTTTTATTGAAAAGATATACGGACGAAGGTTTTATTTTTTATACGAATTACAATAGTCAGAAAGGAAAAGCTTTGTTAGAGAATCCGCATGTTTGTTTGTCATTTTTTTGGCCATTTCTTGAAAGACAGATTATTATAAAAGGTGTAGCAGAAAAAACATCGGATAATAATTCGGATGGATATTTCGAAACGCGTCCAAGAAGTAGCCAGTTAGGGGCTTGGATTTCAGCTCAAAGTTCTGTGATTGATGAGCATGAGGATTTAGCAGCAGAAGAATTGGAATTAGAGAAAAAATACGAAGGAAAAGAAATTCCGCGCCCAGCACATTGGGGAGGTTTCTTGATTCGCCCAACAGAAATAGAGTTTTGGCAAGGACGTCCAAGTCGTTTACACGATAGAGTTCGTTATGTTTTACAAGACGATTTTGATTGGAAAAAAGAGCGTTTAGCTCCTTAAAATATAAAACAAAAGCCTCTAATTAAGAGGCTTTTGTTTTTGATGTATAGTCTAACAATGGTTCGTATTCTTTTAGAAAAGCAGATTTCTTTTGAAACAATAAATTATTTGAAATTTGATCTACAAAGTATAAATTTTCAATCAAATTCTCAAAAGCATTGTTGTTATAACCTGTAGAGTCAAAAAAGAAAATCCAATCTTCATCTATAAAATATTGCGCATTTTCAATTTCTCGAATTGTTATTTTTTCTTTTGCTATTTCACTTTGTAGAATATCTTTTGTTACTTTTTTCAGTTGTTCTACTCGATCATTCAGAACTGTTAAAGCCTCAATTCTTAGTTTTTCGTGAATAGGTTTTGTTGCAAAATTAATATGAGTTCTAATTTCATTTACCAATTGAATATTCGCTGATAAATCTGCTTCAACTTTGATACAATCTTCTAATAAAATAGATTTTTGTTCATCTAAATTAGATCTGAAAAAGATTTTGATATTGTCTAAATATTCAGAAAACTCAACTTCTTTTTCCTTATTTATTTGCTCCAATTCTTCTTTAATTTTCAGTACATCTTGTTTTTTATTGTAAACAACATTGTTGTATTTGAATGGTTGCGGCTTTTTTTGACTGGAAAAAAAATCTAATTGCAATAAATCAATTTGTAAAGCTAAATATTGTTTTGCAACTATAATATTTTCATCCGAAAACAATTCATTCGTAGGAATATTTTGTTGTTTATCCGTTAAATCAGCTTTTTTAATTCGATCAAAAGGTAAATCATAATTTGAAAAAAAATGATTGTAAACTTTAGGGTAATTGTATTTATTATGAATGCTTTTAAACGTTTCAATAAATTCTGAATTGTCTATTTCATTGACACGATATAAATTTAATTGAAAGAAAAAATTGAATGTAAATTCTTCTTCAAATTCATTATTTTTTTGAAGTAATGTAATGGCTTTTGGAGATTTGTCTATCTCAGAATGATGATTTGTAGACGCTATATTTGCTAAACGTTTGTCCATTTCTGGATGCGTCGACCATAAATCTTCAAATTGTAGTAAAGAATGATTTTGATTAAATTCATTAATTCCAACAATTGCTAAATTATTTTCTAAAGAAAGTTCGTAATCATCGATATAAAAGTCAACTAATTGATTCATATTTTGATAAATATTAGTCGAAAACTTTTTATCATCTTGTAAACTTGTATAAAAATTGGCTAATTCTTGGTAAACAAATTGATACAATTCTATTCTCAATAATGGTTTGCTCATCGTCTCAATTCCCACAACATTTGTTGCAATTTGATCCGCATGAAATTCCATTTCTCGACTTAATTTTAGATAATTAAATTCTAATTTTTTGTGAATTATTTTCAAAATAGATTCAATCATTTTATTGTAAGCAACAGCGCCCATCGAAATAAAACCAACAATTCCATTAATTTGACCTAAATTATCGACATCAAATCTCAAGGTTTGATTACTGTATAAAATATCTTCCATAATTTTGGTCGCATTCCCAACATGACTACCAATTGTCATTGATTTTTGAGAAAAATGCCCAAATTCGTGCGCAATAATTCCTTTTAACTCATTTTGAGAAATACCATGAAGCAAACCAACACCAATTGACAAATTTTTTCTCGTTGGAAAAACTAAACTTTGTAAATTGTTCGAGTAGGAAACATATGCATTTACATCATCAATAATAAATACTTTTTTTGGATGTTTTGTGCCAACTTTATCTGCGGTTTCTTTTATTAATTTGAATAATTCTGGTTGATCTGTTTCAAAAATTTCAATTCCATTTGTAGCTGTTTTTTTGAAAATATTCAGAATAAATTTAATATTATAGTAAACGATTAAACCTCCTAAAGCCAATAGTCCCAAACCTAAAATAATGGTAATCCACATTGGTTTTGCAATGACAATAGCGATTCCTCCACAAACACAAATTATAAAAATGATGATGCTCAAAATTGTAGAAAAGAAAAGAGTAATCAAGAAAAGAGCAATCCAAACTGCTGATTTTTTTTGCGCCTTTTTGTACGTTTCAGAAACGTTTATTTTAAAAGAATTCATAGTGTTATTTAAAGTTTCGAATATAAAAAAACCTGATGAAATTTCATCAGGTTTTTTTTATAAATAACCGTTTTCAAGACTGCGTTTTAAAAGATCTAAACTATTTTTAGATTTTGTCTTATATAATATTTTTTTGTGATGGGTACGTACCGTATGATACGATATATATAATAAATTGGCGATTTCTTTATCTGAAAAACCTTTAAGTAGCAAACTTAAAATTTCAATTTCCCGTTTTGTGAGTCTTTCTTTGGGCTCACCTTCTATTTTTTCTACTACAATTTTTTTTGAATAAAAGTCGGTTCTTGTCCCCAAACCTGAAACCGTGGCTACGTAATTATTAATAGGTGTAATATGATGAATATTGGTATGAATATTTACCGCTTGTAATAATTCACCTTTATCGTTTTTTAAACTATGAAAGGCTTGATGATAAAATAGTTCATAATTACCCTCAGCTGTTTTCATCCTAAAACAATAGCCCGTTTTTAAATGTAATTGATGTTTAGGTCCTAACATTTGATATATTTCCAAAGTCCAAGCTTCAGCCTCCATCACAAAAGCCAAATCATCGGGATGTATTAAATCAATAATATCTTTTAAATGTTCTGGATAAGCATTTAAACCATGAATTGACAAAATATTCTCATGTACATTACTTAATGTACTATTTTTAAAATTTAAAATATAATAATAAAAAGATCCCACGCTAAAAACATTAGCAAAGAAATGCTCTAAGTCTGGTATTACAATTTCATTTGTATATTCATTAGAAATGACTTTAGGAAATTGATTCCATACATCGTTAAGTAAATGCTTTTTAGGTTCCATAAGCATTGTATTTAATATATATAAAAATACTTAAATTATGTTAAAAAAATACCTCTTTTGAGGTATTTTTTTGCGTTTAGAAATTATAGTACTTTGATATAACACGAATAAAAGTAATTATGAAAAAGCTAATTACTTTACTATTCTTAATTTTTTGTACACAAACATAAAACCACAAATAACCAATAACGCTATATGCGATGGCTAAATAAAGCTTTGAATTGTATATAGAAAATTAAAATGCAGCTCTTATAACCACTAATGTTTATAAAATAACTTGATGCCAAGTTTTTAAAATTAATAACAGCTTATTCTATATAAATTTTACAAAAACCGAAACCCTTACAAAATGCTTTTACTTAAAAGAAAATAAAAATTGAAATACCCTATTGGAAAGATTAAATACAAAAGTTAGAAATCAGAAGTTTAAAGTCGAAAACTGAAATAACTATTAAAAATAAAAACTATGAAAACAATTATTAAAACCTTTTGCCTATTGGTATTTGTAGCTGTAACTACAAAAGCTTATGCACAAGCACTAACCAATGGAAATTATACTTCTGCAGATGGATATTATACGGTTTCTGTGGTACATCAAAATAACGAAATTACTTTAACCGAACCTAATAAAGTAAATGTGTACCAAAATGCGGGTAATAATATGTATTATCATACCGAACCAAAATATGCCGATTATTACCTAAAAATAACTGGTACGCAACAATATTATACTGGTAAAAATGGAGGGACAGAATACCTTTTTACTTTTTCGGGAAGTAATACATTACAAGATGATTTAGCAGCAGGGATTGACAATTGTCCGTTATATGATAAATATGAAAATCTTGCAAGTGAAGGTGAGCTAAATGCACAAGTATGGACATTTTGCGGTGCAGCAGCTTTGGTGAAATGCACCTATAACGAAGAAGGAGCTAGCAAATATATAAAAGATGTTATTGCAACACTAAAGCTAATAATGACAGATCCTTCTACTTGCCCTTGTACTGATGTAATTTCCCAAGCAGTTTGGAATGCTAATTAAAAAATAGAAAAAGAATGATGGCTTTGTTAATGTAGCCAGAAATCAGAAGTTGTGTCACTTCGAGCCTATAGAGAAGACTTATAACAAATCACAAATAACAATTAAAGAATAGAAACTATGAAAAAACTTATCACATTATTCGCCATATTCTTAGGATTAGGAATAACAAGTGCACAAAAAATGTTTTCCCTATCTTATGCACCCGATAAAGAAACTGAAGACAATGTATATGGTTTCCCAGCAGAATTTAAGCTCAGTGCTTCTATTTCAGAAATTGGCGAAGCAGTAGTTGTTTTGGAAGATTACAAAATAGACCAATCCAAAGGTTTCTTCAACAAGTTTGGATCAGAAAAAAAAGGAAAATTTTATCCTTGTAATTCTTTAAACGATCTTTGCAATCAATCGAAAATACCAATATCTCTTTGGGTAGCTGCAGTATGGGAATATGCAGGAAAAACATACATCAGTGGAGCAAACCAAATTAATACGCATATACCTCAATACAAAAATAATATTTCCCCACCTGGAGAAATAGGATATAATGCGGTGAAAGAAGGTAAAGCAAAACTAGTAGGTATAAATTTCAAATCGTATTCTGTTAATAAAATCGATGCAATGATGAATATTATCTACAAATTGAAAGAGAATACAAAGTAAATAAATGTATTATTCTATGTCCTCACGTTTCCAAGACCAAAACAAAACCATTCAAGATTTCTACAACGAAGTTTGGGTAGTTTGCCCATCTTGCGATAAAAAAGCGGTGGCAAAAGTTATCGAAGAAAACAACCAAGTAAGTTTGTACTGCAAGCATTGTGGTTATAACAAAAAAAAATCTACAGAAATTTATATTTCGGGTACAAAAGGCATTTTAGAAATGCCCGCACACCGTTTTTTTGATACAGAACTTTGATTGCAAGCATCTTTCAAAAATGAAATGTTTTATGCATACAATGACGAACATCTTACGTATTTAGAAAACTACATTAGCGCCAATTTACGCGAACATAAGGGTAGAAGCCATTTCACACTATTAGAAAAGTTACCCAAGTTTTACCACGAAGCCAAAAACAGAGAAGCTTTGTTAAAATTGATTCAAAAACTAAAAACTAAACTAAATAATATGAAAAATTTAAATTTACTGTTTGTGCTATTGGGAATTCAACTATTAAATGCACAAAATAATGCCAAAGCTGAATTGAAATTAGCTGACGCCGCTTTTGCAAAAAAGAATTATGGAGTGATGGTAGATCATTTAACAAAAGCTGCAAAACTCAATAATTCTGAAGCTCTTTACTCACTGTTTTCTCTCTATTTTGAAGGGCAATATGTGGAAAAAAACGAAACAAAAGCCATTGAACTATTAAAAAAATCGGCAGATTTAGGATTTGTTCCCGCAATGAACAATTATTCATATTACTTAGTAGGTCAAAATAATGAACAATCAAATGCCGAAGCATTAGCCTATTTGCAAAAATCTGTAGTTGCCAAAGATCCAGAAGCAATAAGGCTGATGGCCTTCTATTATCAGGAAGGTCTTGCAGATTTACCAAAAAGCAATGATAAAGCATTAGAACTGTACAAAAAATCTGCAGCAATGGGTTTTGAAGGAGCCAATAAAAGTGGAGTTCACTTGGTTGAAAAAATGTACCCAGAGAAAGACAAAAAAAGGACTGAAGAATTAGAGTATTTTTCTTCGTTAGGTGATGCACACGCCATGTATCACTTGGCTAACAATTACTGGTCTTTTATATTTGGTGGTGATGAGGGTAAAGCCAAAGAGTATTACCTAAAATCCGCAGAAAAGGGTTATGTAAAATCCATGTATGCCATTGGTCGTTTAGAGATTTATAGTAATAAAGAAGTAGCTAAAAAATGGCTTCAGAAAGCACTAGATCAAGGATATGGTGACGCTGGTTACCTACTCGCACAATTATATACAGGTTCAGAACGTTTTGATTATCTTGAGAAGGCGGCTGCACTAGGTAGTGAAAAAGCTATGGATATGGTGCATTATAGTTATAATAATGGAGACGATTACTACGGTGTTAAAAAAGATGTGGAAAAAGCAAAACAGCTAGAATCGAAATATATAGAAATTTTAAAAAATAAAAATGAACACGAGTTTGATTAATAATTTATCACCATAAAAAATCATTTAAAAATAAAAAAATTACTTATGAAAACAAAAATCTTAATCCTTATAAGTTTATTACTTTCGGTATTTCTAAATGCACAAACTTTCAATGTGAAAGAATTACAAAGAATCATCGAAATGCATAATGATGACGTTAGCGTTGCTCTACCAAAAATTGAGAAATTAAAATGTAAACCCACTTTTGAAGGGGATTTTACAGCTCTCGATTTTATCGCTGCCAACAACCGTTACAAATGTCCTACGATACAAGAAGATGCAATTGTGTTTCTAGGAATGGCTGATAAAGTGATGGCTATTTTTGATATTGAATTAGACGAAAAATACTATTCTGAGGTAGAAAAAATGCTCCTTGAAAATAATTTTACTACTACTAATGAAGTCGGAGAAATAAAAATGAATGGCTATTTTGTAAAAGCAAAAATTTTTACCTCGAAAGGTAAAAAAAAAGATGTAAATAAGGATTTAAATAATACCTACGTTTATCTGCAACAACCCAGTAATGGTAAATTTTCTGTAGTGATTGAATAAAATAGATTGAATTATACAACTTTATTTTTCTTGGCAATAAGTAATTTTTCTGCTCAAGAGTTTAAAATTGTTTCATTGCTCAATACCGCTTTGGAAAAAGATGTTGAGGTGAACAATACATTCGATTTTCAGGACAAGAAGATAAAAATCATCCAACCTTATTCCATTAAAAACGGAATCCTATCTGTGGAATTAGAATATAAAGAAAAGAATAGCCAATATTTAGAATAAATAGAAGTACCGATTTCAAAAATAACCGCAGTTGCAAAAGACATGAATGTCTTGTTTTTAACAAAAGATAATTCTGTGAAAACTGTCCAGAAAAATTTAGTAAAAAAAGAATATGAAGAAGATGAAAAAACCTACATCAATAATCAATTTTTTACTGGGTTACATGCCGTACAAGAAAACAAATCACTCGCTGTACAACTTCAAAAAGCCTTTAAAAAAGCAAAAATAAAAATTGGTTTTCCCTATTGGTATGACTAATTAACCAAATATCTGTATGATAAGGTAGGCGAACCTATTGTAGAACTCAACGCAAATGGAGAAGGTCTTTTTCAGTACCACGGCAGACCAGCTACCAAGATGCAATTTTGGATAGATTGTGATGAAAAAGGGGTTCCTAGAACAAAAACTTACGGAGCAGATCGATATGAATATACGTTACTTGTTCAATATTTGGAAGGTAATGATAATCAAATTTCTGTTGACAATTATACATTGATGGATGTCTTTGTAGCAAAAGACTTAGGATATGCCATCATTTATAGCGAACGATATAAATCTCTCTAGTAAAAAAACCTGATGAAATTTCATCAGGTTTTTTCTATATCGTTTTATTGTTGATTATTTCTTAAACTCTTGTGCAGTTTTACGAATAATCGCTAAACATTCGTGTAATTGTTCTTCGTTCATCACTAAAGGAGGAGCGAAACGAATGATGTTTCCATGTGTTGGTTTGGCTAATAATCCGTTGTCTTTCATTGCAACACAGAAATTCCATGCTGTTTCAGATTCTGGTGTATCGTTGATTAAAATTGCATTTAATAAACCTTTTCCACGAACTGATTTGAATAACGGAAATTCTTCTGCCATTTTCGTGATTTCTGCTCTAAAAATTTGTCCTAATTTTTCAGAATTTTCAGCTAATTTTTCGTCCAAAACAACTTGCAAAGCTTCTGTTGCAACAGCCGCAGCTAATGGATTTCCTCCATAAGTAGAACCGTGTTGACCTGGTTTGATAACATTCATTATTTCATCATTTGCTAAAACTGCAGAAACTGGATAAGCTCCACCTGAAACGGCTTTACCTAAGATTAAAACATCAGCATCAATATTTTCGTGATCGATTGCTAACATTTTTCCTGTACGTGCAATTCCTGTTTGAATTTCGTCTGCGATAAATAAAACATTATGTTGTTTACACAATTCTTCACAAGCTTTTAAATATCCTTCAGAAGGCACATTAACACCAGCTTCTCCTTGGATTGGTTCTACTAAGAATCCACAAATTTTGTCTGCTTTTTCTTCTAAAATTTGTTTTAAAGCTTCAACATCATTGTATTCTACGGCTTCGAAACCGCTTGTGTAAGGATTAAAGTTTTTGCGCGCATCTTCATCATTCGAGAAAGAAATAATAGTAGTTGTACGACCATGGAAATTGTCTTTACATACCACAATAATCGCTTCACCAGCTGGAATTCCTTTCTTTTCGTACCCCCATTTACGAGCAATTTTTAACGCTGTTTCTACCGCTTCTGCACCCGTATTCATTGGTAATACTTTATCGAAACCGAATAATTCTGTGATAAATTTTTCGTATTTTCCTAATTCCGCATTATAAAAAGCACGAGAAGTTAACGTTAATTTTTCGGCTTGATCTTTCAACGCTTTGATGATTCGTGGATGACAGTGACCTTGATTAACAGCTGAATAAGCTGATAAAAAGTCGAAATATTTTTTCCCATCAACATCCCAAACGTAAACACCTTCACCTTTTTCCAATACAACTGGAAGCGGATGATAGTTATGCGCTCCGTATTTTTCTTCTAATGCAATTAATTCTGCTGATTTTTCCATGTAATGATTTGTTTTTGTTTGTTCGTAATATTTTATAAAAAAACCGACAAATAATGGTCGGTTCTATTTCGTTTCTAAATTTTTCTCAATTAATTGAATATCTTTCCCAAAGAATTTTTTTGCCACTTTTATAATATTATCTGTATTGTCAGAAATATAAAATGTATAGTTTGCAACAGCATCTTTAGCAGCCAATTTTCCTTCTTTTGCCAATTGATAAATCACTTGATTCACAACAATTAAAGGCGAAATTACGATGTCAACTTTTCCTTCAAACACTTGATTGATTTCTCTTTCTAGATGCGTATAATGTGTACATCCCAAAATAATCGAATCAATTCCTTCTAATTTTTTGTTCAACAAATACGTTTCTAAAACTGCTTTAGAAATCGTAGAATTTGTAAAACCTTCTTCGATAACAGGAACTAGGAGCGGTGTAGCCATTTCAATAACCGAAATATGTTTATTCCGACGACGAATTGCTTTCTTGTAAGCGCCCGAATTTACAGTTGCTTTTGTTGCAATAACACCTATTTTTTCTCTTAATTCGAACGAAACTTTCTCTGCAACTGGCGAAATAACATCGATAACAGGAACATCTTTTCCTGCAGCTTCTCTAATTTCTTTCAACGAATTAGCCGTTGCAGAATTACATGCAACTAAAATCGCTTTACAATTATTGTCTATTAAAAAATTAGTAATGTCTACCGAAAATTGTGTAATCGCTTCTTTCGATTTTTCTCCGTAAGGCAAATTTTGAGTATCGCCAAAATAGATCAAACTTTCGTTTGGTAGCAGACGTTTTATTTCTTTTGCAAACGTCAAACCGCCAACTCCAGAGTCGAAAACACCAATTGGTCTGTTATCATTCATATCGCAAATTTAACAAATTAATCGATGTAAAATAATCTTGAAGCAATTCCGTCTGCGAAAAATTTTGCTTCGGGTTTTAAAATAATTCTATTTTCTTTCTTTTCGACTAAATTTTCGTTAATTAATTGATTGAGTTCTTGATAAAAAGAATTCACTAAAGGTTGAGAAAATTCTGAATTTATTCGATTTAAATCTATTCCATAAATTGTTCTCAATCCAATCATTATCATTTCATTAAATTGTTCTACTTCATTCAAAACTTCAATTTCTTGAGGCAGCTTATTTTCGTTGATAGTTTGTATATATTTTGAATTATTTGCAATGTTCCAAGCACGAGTTTTTCCGTTATAAGAATGTGCAGAAGGTCCAATTCCTAAATAATGAATTCCTTTCCAATAATTAGAATTGTGCAAAGAAAAATAGTCTTCTTTTCCGAAATTGGAGATTTCATATTGAATAAAATCATTTGAAGTTAAAGTGTCCACTAAAAGTTGAAATTGTTCGTTTTGATGATCTTCATCAACTGGTTTAGTGATTCCTTTTTTGATCTGATGATCTAAAATTGTTTTTTCTTCGACTGTCAAGGCATAAGAAGAAATATGTGGAACATTTAGCGCAATTGCCTTTTGCAAATTTTGTTTCCACATTTCGTTAGTTGTGGTTGTAGAACCATAAATCAAATCAATAGTGATATTTTCGAAACCAAAATCTTGCGCCAATTTTATAGAAGTTTCAGCTTCTTGTGTATTATGTGCGCGATTCATCAATTTCAAATCTTCTTCAAAAAATGATTGAACACCAATCGAAAAACGATTAATCGGAGTTGATTTTAAGAAATTAAGTTTTTCTTTGTTCAAATCATCGGGATTTGCTTCTAGTGTAATTTCTTTTAAATTTTTGGTCGAATAATTTTTATAAATCGTTTCGAAAATACTTTCTAACTCAATTTCAGATAGGATAGAAGGTGTTCCTCCTCCAAAATAAATCGTTTCTAAAGGTGCTGAAATTTCATCTTTTCTGATCTCAAGTTCTTTATTAATTGCTTGAATTAAATTTGATTTATGTTGAAGATTAGTCGAAAAATGAAAATCGCAATAGCTACATTTTTGTTTACAAAACGGGATATGAATATAAATTCCTGCCAAAATATTATGATTTGAGACAAAATTATAATGAAATTATAGGCTAAAAAAATTGTTATAAAAAAAAACTAAAAATTAATATTGGTTTTGTAAATAAATCTTATATCTTTATCAACGAAAATAAAATACTATGAATAAAGGAACTGTAAAATTCTTTAATGAAGAAAAAGGATACGGATTTATTAAAGATGACGAATCAGGAAAAGAGTACTTCGTACACGTTTCTGGTTTAACAGACAAAGTAGCTCAAAACGATAAAGTATCTTTTGACTTAGAACAAGGAAAAAAAGGCATCAACGCCGTTAATGTGAAAGTAATCTAATTAATATATTATCTCAACATATTTCTTGTAAGCGACCTGTTTAGGTCGCTTTTTTTATTCTTTGATTTCGTCACTATTTTGATAAAACTCTGCATCACGAAGCAATTCATTTACGAAATGATACAATCTTCCTAACTGATATTTTGCCAAATAATGACCATATAAACTCGCTAAATAAGTCCCTAAAGCAATCAATAACGCAACAGGTATACTCCAAATCCATACACTATTTCCTTGTACAATATATTCGGAAACCGCATAAGAGCCTAATGTGATAAAAATAGCTCCACTCAAACCATACAAAAATGCAAAAAATGTCCAAACATTAGAAGGCGGACCAATAATTCCTCTAACAACCAAATAATCAGGATGATCGTCATCTTCTTCAATTCGGATTTGCAATTGCGGATGCCAATATTTATCCTTGTCTTTTCGGACACGAATCATTGCAACTTCCTGATTGGCATAACCTCCGTATTCGGTAGAATTTGTTTCGAGGTGTTTTTTGATTAAATCAATAAATTCTTGTTTTGATAAATGTGTAAAAACCTTAAATCGTGGTCGGCTTAAAAGAGATTTAATTGGAACTTTTTGGCTCATATTCTATTACTTTCTTTAAATTTACAATAAATGTTTAGATTATGACAAAAATCATTTCTGATACTTATGAGAAAATTTATGAAATAGTTCGTCAAATTCCCGAAGGGCGTGTTTCTACTTATGGATTGATTGCAAAATATATAGGCGAAAAATTTTCTGCGCGTGTGGTTGGTTATGCGATGAATCATGCACATAATAGAGAAGATGTTCCTGCTCATCGTGTTGTAAACAGAAATGGTTTGTTAACTGGAAAACATCATTTTAATCCTTCGAGTTTGATGCAACAATTGTTAGAGAATGAAGGTGTGGAGATTATAAATGATAAAGTGGTTAATTTTAAAGAAATTGTATGGGATCCGAACGAATCTCATTAAAATCTGTAACAAAATTTACTTTCTTCTTACTAATTTTACAAATCAAATGATATAGAAAATGGAATTTTTATTGCAAGCTCAAGGCTTAACAAGAAAATATAAAGATAAAGTTGCGCTTAATAATTTTAGTATCAATATTCCACAAGGTTCTATTTATGGACTTTTGGGACCAAATGGTGCTGGAAAAACGACTTTTATTCGTATTGTCAATCAAATTACGGCGCCAGATAGTGGAACGATTTTGCTAAATGGTGAACCTTTGACGAAAAAATCAATCGGACAAGTTGGTTATATGCCAGAAGAACGTGGTTTGTATAAGAATATGAAGGTTGGAGAACAGGCACTGTATTTTGCAAAACTGAAAGGTCTTTCTTCTGCGGAAGCTAAAAAACGTACCGAATATTGGTTCGAGAAACTTGATATGATGTCTTGGTGGAACAAGAAATTGAGCGAGTTGTCGAAAGGAATGGGACAAAAAGTTCAGTTTGTGATTACTGTTATTCACAATCCTTCTTTGTTAATTTTTGATGAACCTTTTAGTGGTTTTGACCCTGTAAATGCACAAATTATTGCGAATGAAATTCTTGAATTAAGAGATAAAGGAACAACAATTATTTTCTCAACGCATCGTATGGAATCTGTGGAGGAAATGTGTGATCATGTTGCATTGATTAATCAATCGAATAAAGTGTTAGATGGAACGATCGAAGAAGTTAGAAATCAATTTAAAACAGGGAAATTTTCGATTCAATTGAATGAAATTCCTGCTGATTCTCTTCAAAATTTAGCCAATGAATTTGAAATTTCAGATGTACGAAATATTAATCAGCGAACTGAATTTAATTTGTTGTATAATAAAGGAACACCAACCAATGTGATTTTAGATAAATTGATGCAAGTTGGACAAGTTCATCAATTCAAAGAAATTATTCCTTCGATGAATGATGTGTTTTTGGAAGCCGTTAAACAAAGTTCAATTCCTAATCTTTAAGCTAATTTTCAAATGAAAAATATATTTTTAGTTGCACAACGCGAGTTCTTTTCTCAAGTAAAAAACAAAGCGTTTATTGTTATGACTTTTCTTTCGCCTTTGTTGATTGTTGGGGCAGGAGCGGTGATTTTCTTTTTGAGTTCTGCAAATAATTCCGAAGTGAAAAATATTGCAATTGTAGATGAAAGTACAGAATTTGTAACCTCGTTCAAATCGACTAAACAAATGATGTTCAGTATATACACGCCTCAAGAATTGAAATCAATCAAAGATACATTGAAAGGAAGCGAATATTTGAATGCAATTCTTCATATTCCGAAAAATACAGATGGAAATTATGAAAATATTGAGAAAAATACTGAATTAATCACAAATGGAAATCTTGGAATTACTGATCGAGAAAAGCTTTCGAGAACAATAAGTGATAAGATTGAAAAAGAAAAACAGGCGAAATCTGGTATTAATAAAACTGCTTTAGAAGCTTCTAAGGCGCGCGTTAACCTGAATGTTTTCAATGTTACAGACGGAAAAGAAGATAAAGGAATGGAGTTGAAAATCGGATTATCGATGTTTTTAACTTACATTATTTTCATGTTTGTGATGATTTATGGCGTAAAAGTTATGCGCTCTGTGGTAGAAGAAAAGAATAATCGTGTGGTCGAAATTATCATTTCTTCTGTAAAACCTTTCGAATTGATGATGGGTAAAATCTTAGGAACGACAATGGTTGCTGTGACGCAATTTGCAATATGGATTGGAATGACAATGGGGTTATTGATTTTATTTCCAGCAATTGCAGCGTCGAGAATGGATATGTCACAACAAATGATGAATCAAGCACAATTAGCGGAAACTAATCCAGATATGATGCAGAAAGTAACAGAAATTAGCGAAGTGTTGTTGACGTTTAATTATCCGTTAATCATTTTTGCTTTTATTGCTTATTTCATCTTGGGATATTTGTTCTACAGCTCTGTTTTCGCGGCAATTGGTTCTGCGGTTGACAATGATACTGATACGCAACAATTCACGTATTTTCCTTTAGTTCCGATGATGATTGGACTTTATGGAAGTATGACAACTTTCGAAAATCCTGATGGTCCAGTTGCTTTTTGGTTATCAATGATTCCATTAACTTCGCCCATCTCAATGATTACTCGAATTCCTTTCGATGTTCCGATTTGGCAATTAGCTTTATCCTTATTTTTGCTTTTAATCAGCACCATATTTATGGTTTATATTGCTGGAAAAATCTATAGAATTGGAATTTTAATTTATGGTAAAAAACCAACTGTGAAAGAAATGGTGAAATGGATTTCCTATAAAAACTAATTTTACACAACTATAAAACCAAAAAAGAGCTTGATTTATCAAGCTCTTTTTTGATGATAGATATTCGATTTATTTTGTAATCAACGTAAATGTTTTATTCATAATAGAATCCACCTTAAAGGTTAATTTATCTGCACCTTTTGCATTTAAATGATCTGAATTTTTGAAATCTTTTTTACTGAAACTTTTATTATTGATAAAATAATCGATGAAAATGACATTATCATATTTCGATAAGCGATTAATATTATTTTTTAAGTTGAAATATTGAGGCGTTTTTATGGCATAATTTTTATACAAATTAGTTGTAGGAGTAGCCAATAGAACAACTTTTATATGATTTGATTTTGCTTGATTTATAATTTGTTCTAAATCATGATAATGTGTTTTTATAATATGTTGTACTTGAGTTGAATTCAAATTTGCACGATGTCTTTCAAACGTTTTTTTAGCGTAAATACTATCATTCCAACTTGGCTCGTATCGCTTTCTTATATATCCATTAATATCTATTGTTAAATTATTTTTATCCTCAATCCAATAATCTTTTATTCGATTATAATTAATATCAATAGGTTCTGAGAAAAATTCATAATTAAGATTTAAGTCGTTATTATTTATATCAATATTCCAATAAATTGAATAATATTTTAATTTTTTTTGATTAAAATCATTCAATTGTTTTGTAAACGAAAAATACGAAATGGGAATAATAATGGTTTTTAAATTGGGTAAATATTTTCGATTTTGTTCAAAAATTTTATAATCTAAATCCAATGATTGAGCAGAATGCGCAGCATTAAAAGTTTTATTTTTAAATAATTTTGGATTGAGTCCTGTAAAGGTATGAGAACTCCCAAGAATCAAAGTTTCTATTTGTTTTCCATTTTCTTTTAAATAATCTGCTTTGTATTTGTAATCGTTCGGAATTTTGCGAAGTGTTTGTTCTATTCTAATTATTGTCACAATAATAAATAAAGGTATAATGAAGCGTAATAATTTTTTCATGAAGATCTAGAAATCTTGAAATCTTGAAATTCCATTTTTTAGAATTGTACAAAAGTAAAGTAATTCGGTATAATTTTTTGTCAATTTTCTACCTATTTTCTTATTTTAAACTTACTTTTGAGTTAAAATTCGATAACATGATAAATCCAAATGATAGACTATTAGTGATAAGCACGAGTACTATTCACGGTTATAGTTTTTTAGAATATATAAAAGATGAAATCAAAGAATTTATTCAATCTGATGAAATCATTTTTGTTCCCTATGCGCGTCCTTCGGGAATTTCGTACGATGATTATACGCAAAATGTAAAAGATGCTTTGCAAACGGTTGGAATTTCTGTAAAAGGTTTGCATACTTTCGAGAATAAAAAAGAAGCCATTTTGCATGCGAAAGCGATTTTTATTGGAGGAGGAAATACATTTTTATTGCTAAAAACGTTATATGAACTTGGTTTGGTAGAAGAGTTGAGAAGTGCTGTACATAATGGAACGCCATATATTGGAACGAGTGCAGGAAGTAATTTGACTGGTTTAACAATTGGAACAACAAATGATATGCCGATCGTTTATCCACCAAGTTTTGATGCATTGCAATTTTTACCTTTTAATATTAATCCGCATTATTTGGATCCTGATCCAAATTCTACGCACAAAGGTGAAACAAGAGAAACGCGTATCAATGAATTTCACAAGTTTAATCATCAAGTTGTCGTTGGATTGAGAGAAGGAAGTTGGCTTCGCGTAGAAAATGGAGTGGTGGAATTGAAAGGAAAATTATCAGCCCGAATTTTTAGACAGAACGAACAACCAATTGAGATTGAATCTGGTGTTTTAGAGGAAAAAGTTTATAGTATTTAAATAAAAAATCCTCAACTAAATTTAGTTGAGGATTTCAATTTTAAAACAATTTATATAAAACTAATTACTTCAATTTTTTAGCAACATACATTTTTTCTGCTAATTGAACAGCTTTGTACGCATCAACAACACCGCCTGTTACAGAAATATCTGTTAAAGCAGGATTTTTGTTGACAGATTCTAACAAAATTTGTTTGATATCTGTTGCAGTTAATTTTGGATAATGTGCCCAAACCAAAGCCGCAACTCCCGCTACAACTGGTGAAGCCATGGAAGTTCCACTTTCGTTTTTGTATTCCCCATCTTTATTAGGAACGGTAGAATATATTTCATTTCCTGGTGCAAAAACGTCTACAGACTTTTTACCAAAATTAGAGAAACTTGCTCTTAAATTATTATTATCCATTGTGTTTGCTCCAACTGTAATTACGTTTTTAGAAACTTCTGCACCTTTGTTATCATAAACAGTAGGGAAGTGAATTTCGTCATCAATATTTACGTTTTCATTTCCTGCAGCTTTAATCAATAAAAGACCTTTTTTCTCAGCATATTTAAATGCATCCCAAACAATTTGTTTATCTGGAGAATAAGCTTTTCCAAAAGACATATTTAAGATTTTTGCTCCATTATCTGCAGCATAACGAATGGCATTTGCAACGTCTTTATCTCGTTCGTCTCCATTTGGAACTGTACGAACTGACATGATTTTTACATAACCATTTCCTGCGATTCCATCCATTCCAATTCCGTTCCCAGATTTTGCTGCAATAATTCCAGAAACGTGCGTTCCGTGCATAGAATCAGGACCGTCTACATCATTATTTCCGTAAAAACGTTCTGATTTATCAGCATAATTATCACCAACAATTGGACGAGGATCTAATTCTGTATTCAAGTTAATTTCAACTTGTTCTTTGTAATATTTTGTTCCTTCTGAAATTTCATTTCCAACTTCTGTTAAGAAATCTTTCATCGATTTTCCTTCCCAAGCTTCTTTCGGAACCATACCAAAAATAATCATCCCTTGTTGTGCTTCTTTAGAAACAGGTTTAAAAGACATCATATTTTTTTCATTCAAATCTTTTTCGCCCCATTCTTTAATCAAAGCAGGAAATGCAACAGAGAAAATATCATTCATCTGTACATATTGCGCAGCATTTTGTTTTGCTTCGGCTAATTTATTTTCGAACTCAGGTTTTATTTTTTGATATTCTTCAAATTCTTTTGGGAATTTCGTTTTGTTTGAAGCTGCATCTTTACTTTTTTCGAATAAATCGCGGTATTTTACAAAAAGACGTGTTAACTCTAATGTATCTCCATCAACATTTTTACCATCTTTTCCTCCGATAAAATTCCAACCGTGAATATCATCAACATAACCATTTTTATCATCGTCAATTCCATTCCCAGCAATTTCTTTGCTATTTGTCCAAATATTATCTTTTAAATCTGGATGAGTAATCTCAACTCCAGAATCTAAAACACCAACAATTAATTGTGATGGTTTACGTTTTTTTGATTCTAAAAATTGTAAAGCTTTTTGCGTATTTACACCATAAACACCACTTTCTTCGAAAGATTCGTGTTGCCAATATTTTTGATCAACTTTAGGTAAAGGTAGAGCAGTTGTCGTTTCTTGTGCGAACGATGCCACACCAACAAACATAGCAACTGATATACTTAATAAGAATTTTTTCATAATTGATTTTATCTATATGTCGAGAAACAACTGAAATTGTTACATCTAAAATTATCTCGATTTTAAACGCAAAAAAGGCTCCAAAATTTGAAGCCTTTTTATAATGTTGTGTTAAAATTAAAATTATTTCAACTTACGTTGTTTGTAAATTTCTTCAGCTTTTTGTACAGCTTTGTAAGAATCTACAACACCTCCAGCAACAGAAATATCTTTTAATTGATCGTTTTTATTTACTGTTTCCATTAAAATAGTACGAATATCTTCTGCTGTTAATTTTGGATAATGTGACCAAACTAATGCAGCAACACCAGCAACAGCAGGCGAAGCCATAGAAGTTCCGTTTAAGAAACGATATTGATCAACACCTGGATATGTTGCATAGATCTCTTGTCCTGGTCCAAAAACATCTACCGATTTTTTACCATAGTTTGAGAAACGAGCTTTTAAGGCATTTGGATCTTTAGTAGAAGCACCAACTGTAAGGACAGATTTAGAAACTGTATTTCCATTTCTGAAATTAGTTGGATAATGTACATGAACATCAATATCTTCGTTGCTATTTCCTGCAGCTTTAACGATTAAAACACCTTTATCAGAAGCATATTTGAACGCATCCCAAACTAAATCTGCATCAGGAGAATAAGGTTTTCCGAAAGACATGTTCAAGATTTTTGCTCCATTGTCAACTGCATAATAAATAGCATTTGCAACATCTTTATCGCGCTCATCTCCATTTGGAACTGTACGAACAGACATAATTTTTACATTATTTCCTCCTGTTGTTCCTTCAGAACCGATATTATTTCCTCTTACAGCACCGATAATTCCAGCAACGTGAGTTCCATGAGAAGACTCAGGTCCGTTAGAATCTCCGTTTCCATAAAAACGTTCTTTCTTATCATTTGGATTGTCAACATCTTTACGATCAACCAAATCTAGATTTAAGTGAGAAGATAAAGCATCTCCCTTCGCAGCACGACGAGTAGCTCCTAAATAGGTATTCGAAACTTCTTTCATTGTTTTTCCAACCCATTGCTCTTCTTTTAACTCACCAAAAATCCACAAAGCTTCTAAGATTTGAGAATCTGTTGGTTGATAATTCTTTAAAATATCTTTTGATAATTTAGTATCACCAAACTCAAGAACCATTTTATTTACACCACCTTCAACTGCATTCAATTTAGATTGAGCAACTTGTTGGTTATATTTTGCTTTTCCTACAGCACTTAAATATTCTTTTTCAATTTTTTGGAATTCAGCATATTCAGTAGGATTTTTTACAATAGCTTCGTGATTTTTCTTTTGATCAAAAGTTGAATATTTAGATGATAAAGCTTTGTAAACACGTGTTAATTCAGTTGTATCATCATTGTAATTGATTCCTTTTGCAGTTCCTAAAAAAGACCAACCATGTACGTCATCAATGTAACCATTTTTGTCATCATCTATTCCGTTTCCTGGAATTTCTTTTGGATTTGACCACATATTCGCTTTCAAATCTTCGTGGAAATTTTCAACACCACTGTCTAAAACTCCTACAATAATTGTATTTGCTTTTCTTTTGTTGTCTTTTAAGAATTGTAAAGCTTGATCAGTATTTACACCATAAATACCTGTTTGTTCTACACCTGCATGATACCATTTTTCTTTTGGTACTTCTGTTGTTTGTGCTTGAGCAAACCCTAATGTAAAGGCAAATCCTAAAGCAATAAATAATTTTCTCATGTTGTTATTTTATTAAGTTTTTTAAATATACTGCGGCACTTGGTCCTTCGCTAAAAAGTAAATCTAAGATACTCAAACCTTCTATAAACTCAAATTTATCATCAAAAACTTGCGCATATTCTGGTAAGTTATATTGAGGTGCTTTTTTAGCAGAAAATTGATTTCTGAAATCATTTTCAGGATTCAAATCTTGATAGGTTTCAGTTTTTGAAATATCTAAATCTAAGCTTAATTTCTTGTTGATGAAATCAATCGTTTTTAGATTAAAATCTAAAAGAAATTTCTCTTTTTGTTCTAAAATAGGAATAACTTCATCTTCATAATATTCAAAATATGGAGAACTTTGATAAGCTGATTTCAACGATTTGATGTGTTCTTTTTGCCAATCATATTCGTAAGAAGGTTGTAAATCTTTGAACAAACGAGTTCCGTTATGTAAGATTGGAATATTCAACATCAATTTACCATTTGCGCCCAAAATATACATGCGGTTACGGTAAGTTTGCTTTTGAAAATTTTCTTGAACTTCGATATCCAAAGTTTGGCTTTTTACCATTTCTGCATAGTAATCAATCGGTCCAAAATAAAAAGCTGCAAACGTATTTTTCATTCTATTATTTTATATGGAAATGTGCATTACAAGTAGCTTATAATGCACATTTATAGTGTTGTTAATTTTATAATTTAGAGGATTTTATCGCTCTTTTTATTAATATTTGTTTTTCTTCTTCTCTTTACGAGCTTTTACAATATCGTATCCAATCCAACCAATTAAGGCAATTAAAACATAAATTCCGTACGAAGTTTTGTCTGGATTATCATTATTGATTGATGTAAAGAAACGGTTCCAAATAAATTTCTTAGGAGCAGCAGGCTCGAACATTCCGTTCATATTTGCCCAAATCATAATTGGACGACCAATGATGTGATCTTCTCCAACATATCCAAAGAAACGCGCATCTAACGATTGATTTCTATTATCTCCCATCATGAAGTAATAGTTTTGTTTGATTTCGTATTTATTTGTTTTTTGATCGTTAATGTACACATCAAACTTACCATTCGCAGAATCTACACGCAAACTATTGTGCTCGTATTTACGAATTACATTGATGTATTGTGCTAAGGTTTCTTTGTTTACATCAACTACATCACCTTTTTTCGGAATATATAAAGGTCCATATTGATCTGTATTCCACGTTTTGTTTACAGGGAAAATCGTATTTGTACTATCAATTTTTCCATTTACAATGTGCTCTGTTTTTTCACCAACTGGTTGTAAAATTGGTTCAACAGAAACTACATTTGCATTAGATTTCATTGCTGTAACATGAGCATCAGTCAAAGCAGCAAATTGATAAATAAATGTTCCGTCAGCTTGTTTTGCAGCGTTATAATCAGAACTAATAATTCCGAAATTATCGTATAATAATTTATCGCTGAAAGGAGTTTTTACAACAACTGTATACGCATGTTGAACTTGTGCATCTTTTTTCGGAATGAATTTTTTATCATTTACATATAAAACTCCATTACGAACTTGAATTGTTTCACCTGGTAAACCTACCAAACGTTTTACATACGCATCTTTACGATCGATAGCAGAATAAACAGAATCTGTAGGGTAGTTGAAAACAACAATATCATTCGATTTTAAATCTCTCCACCCCGGAAGACGCATATAAGGTAAACGCGCTTTGTCGATAAAACCATCGCGGTAAATGAACTCAGAAAATGGAATTCCGATTGGCGTCATAGGAACACGCGCTCCGTGACTTACTTTTTCTACAAATAAGGCATCCCCAATTTTGATTGTATTTTCCATTGATCCTGTTGGAACAATCATTGGTTGAATAAACCAGTTATGAACCAAAGTTGCCAAAACAAGGGCAAAAATTAAGGAAGAAACAAATGTTGGTTTGCGTTTTTCTGGTCCTAAATATTTTGGATTATCAGAATAATTAACTGCAAAAATGTATAAACCTAAAGTCAAAACCATAATGACTTTGTCTTTTGTTTCAATTTTTCCGTAAGAATCTCCTAAATCAACAAAGAATACTAACCAAAAAATAGGACCAACAATTGGCAAATAAAATAGAATAATCCACCATTTTGGACGATGAATAATTTCTAAACCTTTCCAGATATTTAGAAAAGGAATATAAGCTTGAATTGCTTGCTTTCCAGCATTTTTATATAATTTCCAAGTTGCAGCTCCAAAGATTATATTGGCAATAATAAAACCAATTAACCAGTAAATTAGTACATGCATAAGTTTTTGATATTTAGTATTTTAATTTAGTTCAGTTCAAGTACATCTTTCATTGTGAAAACACCTTGTTTATTCCAAATCCATTCCGCTGCAATTACGGCACCTAAGGCAAAACCTTTGCGAGAATGCGCAGTATGAGAAATCTCAATAGTGTCTACATCAGAGTTATATTGTACGATATGTGTTCCAGGAACGTCCTCGATTCTTTTTGCTTCAACTGGAATAATATCTTTTGCTTTTTCGTCCATCGACCAAGAATTATATGTTGAATTGTCAATAATTCCTTCTGCAATTGTAATCGCTGTTCCAGAAGGGGCATCAAGCTTTTGTGTATGATGAATTTCTTCTAGATTAATTTGGTATTCGTTACGGTATTTATTCATCATTCGAGCTAAAATAGAATTTAATTCGAAGAATAAATTAACGCCTAAACTAAAGTTAGAAGCATATAAAAAAGCGGTGTTATTTGAAATTGCTAAATGATTAATTTCTTCTTGTTTATCTAACCATCCTGTTGTTCCACAAATTGTTGCGACTTTATTTTTAAGTAATACTTTAAGGTTGTCGTAAGCAAATTCTGGTCTAGAAAATTCTATTGCAACTTCAACATCATTTAATTCTTCCGCAAGTGGAGTACGAGATATTTTAAGTACAACTTCGTGACCGCGTTGAATTAAAATTTCTTCAATGGCTTTTCCCATTTTTCCGTATCCTATTAATGCAATTTTCATCTGTAATTTCTAAAATTTTAAGTTAAATGCCAATCCTAAAACTGGCTCTAATGTCATTTCATCTTGAATGACTGTTGGTTTGAATGACATTTCTGTATCATTACGAACTGTAAATAAATGCGCATCAACAGTTGCATCGACAATATTTAATAAATAAGCTAATGCTGTTAAAGCGACACTATAATCGCGTTTGCGTTTGTAATCGTCTTGAATAACTGCCAATTGTTCTGCAGATAAAATTCCTGAGAATTCGTTTGGCGTTCCTTCTCTTACCGCAATATATGCTTTTCGGTATTTTTTGTACAAATTATTGTAATAAATCGTGAAACCAGTTCCTGTTCCTACTAAACCTAAAGCGATTGGCGCTTTCAACCATTTTTTGTTGTACAATTGTCCTGCACCAGGTAAAATAGCCGAATACAAAGAGGCTCTAATTGGACTTTTTTCCATCAAAACTTCTTTGGTTACGCTCATCGTATCGTTAACAATAACATTATTTTCGACAACTACTAAAGAGTCAGTTTTAACTTGACCAAAAGCAAACGTCGATGAAATCGTTAATCCAAGTAAGAATGTTTTAATTTTCATTTAAGAATTTTCTTAATCGTTCAAACTCATCATCAGAAGTAAAATTCAAAATGATTTTACCTTTTCCATTATTTGCACGTTTTATTTCAACTTTTGTATTCAATGAACTTGAAATAGAACTTAATGCTTCCTTGTACTGAGAAGGCAATTCATTTGTTGCTTTTTTCTCAGGTTTTCCTTCTTTTATAGATTTGATTAAACGCTCTGTATCACGAACAGATAAATTGTTCTTGACAATTTTTTCGTAAATATCAAATTGCAAATCAGTGTCATCAATCGCCATTAAAGCACGGCCGTGTCCCATTGAAATCATTCCGTCACGAATTCCTGTTTGAATAATTGGATCTAATTTCAATAAACGCAAATAATTGGTAATCGACGTTCTGTCTTTTCCAACACGTTTACTTAATTCCTCTTGCGTTAACTTGATTTCATCAATCAATTGTTGGTAAGAGAGTGCAATTTCGATCGCATCTAAATCTTGACGCTGAATATTTTCGACCAATGCCATTTCCAGCATTTCTTGGTCATTTGCTAAACGCACATAAGCCGGAATTGTTTTTTTACCAGCTAATTGTGAAGCGCGAAAACGTCTTTCACCAGAAATCAATTCATATTCACCAGTTGGTTTTTTACGAATCGTAATTGGTTGAATAACGCCTAATGTTTGAATAGACGAAACCAATTCCTCTAAAGCTTTTTTATCGAAATTCGTTCGTGGTTGCCAAGGATTCGCGGTGATTTTTTCTAAATCTATTTCCAAAATATTTCCAACCAATTTTTTAGCACCTTCATCTTGTGCAGTTTTTACAGTTGGTTCATCCTTTAATAGAGCAGATAATCCACGTCCCAAGCGATTATTTTTATTTGGCTTTGCCATTTTATTTAAACTGTATCGTTGTTGTTAATTAAAAATTCACGCGCTAAATTTAAGTAATTTTCTGCACCTTTACTTGCTGCGTCGTACTGAATAATTGTTTCGCCAAAACTTGGTGCTTCTGACAAACGTACATTTCGAGTAATAATTGTTTTGAAAACCATTTGCGGAAAATGATTGTTCACTTCGTCTAAAACCTGATTAGAAAGGCGTAAGCGAGAATCATACATCGTTAACAATAAACCTTCGATATCCAGTTCCTTGTTGTGATGTTGTTGAATTCCTTTTATCGTATTTAATAATTTACCTAAACCTTCTAACGCAAAATATTCGCACTGAATAGGAATAATCACAGAATCAGCAGCTGTAAGCGCGTTCAAAGTAATCAAGCCAAGTGAAGGCGCGCAATCTATAATAATATAATCATATTGATCTTTGATTTCTGACAACGCGTTTTTTAACATGTATTCGCGGTTCTCGTAATCTACAATCTCAATCTCGGCAGCAACTAAATCTAAATGAGCAGGCATCAAGTCTAGGTTTGGCGATTCTGATTGTAAAATAGCTTTGCTTGCAAGTACTTCATTTTCCAATACTTCATAGGTTCCTGCTTCGATTTCATCCAAATCAAAACCCAAACCAGATGTTGCATTTGCTTGCGGATCTGCGTCAATTAATAAAACTTTTTTCTCTAAAACACCTAATGAAGCGGCAAGGTTTAACGAAGTTGTCGTTTTACCAACACCACCTTTTTGGTTAGCAATAGCAATAATTTTACCCATAATTTACGTTCAAAACGATTTCAAAAATACAATATTTAACCTTGCTAAACCTTAAAGAAAAAATAAATTTTTGAACAATTGTTGAATATTTGTCCTACATCATAAAACATCAGTTCTGTAAAGCTAAATTTTAATATTATTTTATCTTTTTAACAGAATTAAAAAACTTATATTTGCGACAAGTATTTTTATAATTTTTTTAATAAAAAAAGTTGATGAGTTTTAACCTTTTATTCGAAAGCGTTGAGAATAGAAAGAGCTTTAACGCAGTAGTTTTAATGAATAGAAACGAATTTAAGAATTATTCTTTCCCTTTATTGCTTCGCAATGTATATTATGCGATACGTCTGTAATACCCTAAATTTTTTCTCGCAAATTTTTTAGAATTATTAAACACACGTAACATTTATAAAGCATAATGAAAACTAAATACATAGATTTAATCACGCAATCATTTGACTTTCCACAAGATGAATTTGAATTAGATGGAGAGTACTTAAAATTTAATGGAATTGACCTAAAAGCTTTGGTCGAAGAACATGGAACACCATTGAAATTTACTTATTTACCTAAAATTTCGCAAAACATACAAAAAGCGAAAGGTTGGTTTGAAAAAGCGCGTGAAGAGTTAAACTATGAAGGAACTTACAATTATTGTTATTGTACAAAAAGTTCTCACTTTCGCCACATTTTAGGCGAAGCATTAAAAAACGATATTCATATCGAGACATCTTCTGCATTTGACATTAATATTGTCGAAAATTTGATTGGAGAAGGTTTGATTACAGACGATCAATATGTTGTTTGTAATGGTTTCAAACGTGAAGAATATGTAGAAAATATTGCTCGTTTGGTAAATAGCGGACATCGTAAAACAATCACAGTGATTGATAATTACGAAGAAGTTGATTTGTTTTCGGAAGCGATAGAAGGCGATTTTGAAATCGGAATTCGTATTGCATCTGAAGAAGAACCAAAATTTGAGTTTTATACTTCTCGTTTAGGAATTGGCTACAAGGATATTGTACCGTTTTATCAAACAATGGTAAAACCAAATGAACGCATTAAATTGAAAATGCTTCATTTCTTCATTAATACAGGTATTAAAGACAATTCATATTATTGGAATGAGTTGACAAAATGTTTGAGAGTTTATGTAAACCTTAAAAAAGTTTGTCCAGAATTAGATAGTTTGAATATTGGTGGTGGATTCCCAATCAAAAATTCGTTGAATTTCGAATATGATTACGAATACATGGCGAAAGAAATCTTGTTGCAAATTAAAATGATTTGTGATGAAGAAGGAATTCCCGTTCCAAATATTTTTACAGAATTTGGTTCGTTTACAGTAGGAGAAAGTGGAGGAGTGGTGTACAAAATTCTTTATCAAAAGAAACAAAATGATAAGGAATATTGGGATATGATCGATTCTTCTTTTATGACAACTTTGCCAGATGCTTGGGCAATTTCGAAACGATTTGTCATGTTGCCAATTAACCGTTGGTACGATAAGTATGAGCGTGTATTATTAGGAGGTTTAACATGTGATTCTGATGATTATTACAACTCAGAACAACATGTAAATGCTATTTATCTTCCGAAATATGATCAAGCAAAACCATTGTACATTGGTTTCTTTAATACAGGAGCATATCAAGATAATATTAGTGGATTTGGTGGAATTAATCACTGTTTGATTCCTCAACCAAAATATATTTTGATTGACGAAAATTACGAAGCAAAAGTATATTCTGAAGAACAAACGCATCAAGATGTGTTGAATACTTTGGGGTACAAATAATTGAATTTTAAATAAATAAAAAACAAATAAAATGAGTAAAGGACCAATCAGTCAGTTTATAGAACACAACTATAGACACTTTAATGCAGCTGCTTTAGTTGACGCTGCAAAAGGATATGAGCAACACTTGTTAGAAGGTGGTAAAATGTTAATTTCTTTGGGTGGAGCAATGTCTACTGCTGAATTAGGAATTTCATTAGCTGAAATGATTCGCCAAGATAAAGTGCACATCATTTCTTGTACAGGAGCAAATTTAGAAGAAGACGTAATGAATTTAGTTGCGCATTCTCACTATAAAAGAATTCCAAATTACCGTGATTTAACACCAGAGCAAGAGCGCGAATTGTTAGATACACACTTCAACCGTGTTACAGATACGTGTATTCCAGAAGAGGAAGCTTTTCGTCGTTTACAAGAGCATTTAGAGAATGTTTGGCATGCAGCAGAAGAAAAAGGAGAGCGTTATTTACCACACGAATTCTTATACCAAGTTGTAAATTCTGGAGTTTTAGAGCAATACTACGAAATTGATCCGAAAGATTCTTGGATTGTTGCTGCGGCTGAGAAAAATTTACCGATTGTTTGTCCAGGTTGGGAAGATTCTACAACAGGAAATATTTTTGCATCTAATGTAATCAAAGGAAATTTAAAAGCGTCTACAGTAAAATCTGGAATTGAATACATGATTTACTTAACAGAATGGTATCGTGCGAATTCTGATGGTAAAGGTGTAGGTTTCTTCCAAATTGCAGGTGGTATCTCTGGAGATTTCCCCATTTGTGTTGTTCCAATGATGTATCAAGATTTAGAGTGGACAGATGTTCCTTTCTGGGCATATTTCTGTCAAATCTCTGACTCTACAACATCTTACGGATCATATTCAGGAGCTGTTCCAAACGAAAAAATTACTTGGGGTAAATTAGATATCGATACACCAAAATACATGATCGAATCTGATGCAACAATCGTAGCACCACTGATTTTCAACTATATTTTAGGAAACTAATTAATGGAATTATAAAGCATAAAAAAACCACTTCATTCGAAGTGGTTTTTTTAGTTTTATATTACTACTTTTCGTACTTTAGGAGTTAATCTTATTTTAAATATGGATCACCAAGAACAAAGTAATAATAGTGTTAATAGTGTTAATAGTGTTTATTTTAATTCAGTATTCAACTTAGTTTTTGATTTATTCGAAAAAAAGAATGTTCATATTAATATTCCAATCTTTAATATAGAAAACCTAAATGGACTTATAAGTAAAAATAAATTAGGCGGATTTGATCTGAATGTTGAATTTGATGAAAAGCTTTTTGAATGTCTACTGAATAGTAAATCTTTTGATATTATATTGTTTGTAGGAAAATATACATATAATATTTCAAATTTTTATCTTACCAAAACAAATGATATTGATAATGTTAATTATTTATTTGGAGAAATTCATGAATTAAAAAAAGGCGTTAATTTAAAAAGTAAAGTCTTTTGTCGTTTTGGAATACCTGTTAATAATAAAAATGCGCAACTTTTCAATTTTATAGAAGCAAAGACATATTGTGATGAAAATATGTTTTATTCTAGAGGTTTTTTATCATTTAAAATGTCTCACTTTAGTTTTAATTTTTATGAAACAAATCGAAATGGTAAACGTTATTTTATTATTGATTCAAACGAACAGATTGTTGTAGATGAATTTGCGGATTTATGTCATTCAATTATGATTTCATATGGTTTTATTTCAGGAGATTTTATTCAAGATGAAGCATATTATTTTACTTCAAATAACCAAGATTTCAATATAATTGATAGTTTTTCTTATTTACAATTACGTCCATCAATTTATTCTAAAGGAATATATAACCCAATATATTCCAATCCATATGATTACACCAATGAAGAGAACGTTATTAAAGTTGTTGGAAATGAATTAAAAGTGTTTGATTCTTTATTATTTTCTAAGCTTTGTAATTTGGTCCATTTTGATGAAAATTATGCAATTGTAATTTTGTTAATTTTAGAAGCAAACGTATCAAGTCTAATTCTAAAACCAGCATGCTATTCAGTTGCTTTAGAAAGATTAACCAATATTCTAATTAAAGAAAATAAAGGTTTAAAGCCTATTTTAGATAAAAAAATATCTAAAAGTTTTATAGCTAAGCTTAAAGAAGTCCTAGATGTTTTTTCTCAAGATATAATAAAGCTTGGAGGCGATAATTCAATTGAAATATTAGGAAAAAATATTGAAAATATTAATAAGCCTACAAATAGAGATAAGCTTTTAGAACCATTTAATATAAATGATATAAAGTTAAATGAAGATGAAATAAATGCAATTAATCATAGAAATAACTTTCTTCATGGAAGAAATATTAATGAAGGAACAGAAGATTATAAACAAGTAAATCAAATCTCTTTTCGATTAAATAAATTAATTAATAAGCTTATGTTAAAACAAATTGGGTTTTCTGGATATGTAGTAAATCATTTAAAACATAATGAAAAGAATTTAGGTATTGTAGTAAATGAAGAATTGTTTGAAAAAGTATAAAAAAAACCACTTCTTGCGAAGTGGTTTTTTGGTTTTATATCGTTCCGATAATTAATCTTTCATTGCTTCACCAGCTTTTCTATGCGTAAATTTTCCATAGATATGTCTTCTAGCAAAACGGCTTGGAGAGTCAGAATTTACCATTTTGATGTACGTATTTTTAGGAACACCGAAATATTCGTAATGGTTTCCATCTAAATGTTCTACTTTCAAAATTTGTTCATCCATATAAAAATCATGAATGTTGGATTTTGCAGTTGTAATCGTATATTCTTCTTTATTTTTTTCGTGCGTTTCAGGATTAATACTTACTAAAAAGTGGTATGCTTCGATCACAACTTTACTTTTTTCTTCAGCTTCTATTTTACCTGCTTCGTCGTTGATAAATTTATCAGGATGCGCATCTTTCATCGTATTTCTGTAAATTGTTTTCAACTCTTTTAGAGTGACATTTTTATCAACTCCAAGTAATTTTCTGTGTTCTACAACGCTTTTCATAATTATAATCCTTTTTTCGGAGTGCAAAAGTACGGATTATAAATCACGAAATACGTTTAATATCCATAAGTTTCGTTAAGATTATGATAAATAATTTTCTTTTTGTTGAGAATTTGATATTCAATGCCAATACTATCCTTGTTTACAGAAACCAATTTAGCTTGTTGAATAGGTTCATTTACGTATTCATATCGCTTTGGATCATCAGAATTAATATTTAATGTTTCAGAAACAATATCATTATAATCAGGTCTCGCAATATTTTGTGATTTTTCTAAAATAAGAAATTTAGATTCAGAATTGTAGATATAAGCGCGTTTCTTTGCCATAACTTTTTTCGTAACCACTATTTTATATTCATCATTAAATTTAATGGTTTGAATTGTATTCATATTAAATAAAAAACTAAGTATGGAAACAAATGGAATTGCCATTGGTAAAATGCTTAATCCAACTAAAGCAAAAAGCAAAAATCCATAAATTTTGATATAGATAATTTTCCAAAATTTAATAACGATGTAAAAGGTGAAAATAATCCAAGTCCAAGCAAGAATTTGATAGGTATATTCTCCTTTTAAATTCAAACCAATAAGGTTTAAACTCAACAAAAATAGAATGAGAACAACAGAAGAAATGATGTAGATTTTGAGTGATTTTGGCATTTAGGTTATGATTTATTTTTTCGAATATACATTATTTATATGATTTAATCGTTTTGTGTAAAATGAATTTTCTCGAATATTTTTGTAATTTTAAGCAAGCTAACAACAAACAAAATAAGTATGAAATTGAAAGACGTTCCCGAGTTGAAAATCTCCATTTTAGATCTTCCTTCAAAAGAAAAAGATAAACTTCTTTTGCGTCTTATCAATAAAGATGAAACCTTGGTAGAGCATTTACATTTTCAATTATTAGAAGATGAAAATGATCTGCAAGATCGTGTAAAAAATATTTATGTAAAGATTGATTTACAGTTTAAAAAATCTCATCATTTAATTAATCAAATTAATATAAATAGAAGTCATCGTCAATTGTTGTTGACGCTAAAAACATTGAGTGGGATTGTGAATTATCATGTTCAAATTACGAAAGATAAAGTGTCAGAATTTGAATTGAGAAAATATATCATTCAAGAATCTTTTAATCGTTATCCTTATCTTTTTGAAACTTATACAATAGGAGATAATGCAGAAAAATTATACAACTATCAACATGGGAGATTGAAATTGATTTTTTCAATTTTTGATAAATTTCATGAAGATTTAAAATTTGATTACCAGAACGATATTGATGAAATTAATACTTTTTTAAGAAAAACTCCTATAAATTTTAAACTTCAATAGTTCTTTTAAACAAAAGGTTGCTTATCTAATATTGTATAAAATAATAATTAAATTTACTATAATTGACTTATTATTAATTGGTTTGGTCTATTTTTTGTTAGTCTTAAAAATAGTGGATTAACAAATTATTAATTTAATTTATTGTTAAATAACGAAAAAAGTATAGTTAGTTCTGTGTAAACCGAACTAACTATTTTATATTTGCATGGTTTTGTAGATTATACACATTATGAATATAAAAAATCAAGCATGTAATTCGGATCTTTTTTGCAGCTTTAGTGCTTTTTTGGAGAGAACTTACAGTTTTCCTCCATTGACAGCTAAGTTGCAAGCATACATGATTTTAGATTCTGATGAGGAAGGATTCACGTTTGAAGAACTTCTTGAGATTTTTAATGTTAGTAAAAGCTCCTTATCAAACTCTATTAACTACTTACTATCGATGAAACACATCGAGTACATAAATAAAATTAACTCTAGAAAAAGATATTTTAGATTAAATTTTAATTATTTGACAGAGAAATTAGATTTTTTATTTGAAATGATTTCTCAAGATATAGGTTATACAAATCGAATAAAAGAACATAAACTAGCGAATAATACGCTTTCTAAAAATATTGAAAATAGAGTAGTTGATATCTATTTGGAACATCTTAATCAAACAAAAGTGATATTAGACGAAACAATACAAAAAATAAATAAAATTCAACTAGAAAATAAGTAAAAGTAATATGAAAAACGTTAACGTTATAATGGTTGGTGCTTTGGCAATAGCTTTGAGTTCTTGTGGAAAGAAAGACAATGCTGCTGCTCAACAAGCACAAGGTCCAACACCTTATCCGGTAGTTGATGTGCCTACGAAAGTGGTGACGAGTTATGATGAATACCCTGCAAATATTCAAGGTATCGTAAATAATGATGTTCGTGCAAAAATCCAAGGATACATTACAGAAGTTTATGTTGATGAAGGCCAATATGTACAAGCTGGTCAGCCTTTGTTTAAATTAGAAACAAATGTTTTAACTCAAAATGCGGATGCTTTAAAATCTGGTGTTGGTGCAGCGCAAGCTAATGTAAAAGCGGCTCAGGCTAATGTAAGTGCAGCGCAAGCGGCAGTGCAAGCAGCTCAGGTAGAGGTAAACAAATTAACTCCTTTGGTACAGAAAAACATTATTAGTAATGTACAATTAGAAACTGCAAAAGCTAATCTAGCAAAAGCACAAGCGAGTTACAATCAAGCTGTAGCGGCTAAGTCTCAAGCGCAGGCTGGTGTTACACAAGCGCAAGCAAGTTATAAAGGAGCGCAAGCAAATGTTGACTATTCTGTTGTAAGAGCACCTATTAGTGGAGTAGTTGGTTCTATTAATTCTCGTCAAGGAACATTAGTTGGTCCTACGGATCAAACTCCAATTACTACAGTTTCAAATACAAGTAGAGTATATGCTTATTTCTCTATGAATGAGAAAGAATATTTAAACTTTATTTCTAAATCTGAAGGAGCTAGTTTAAAAGATAAATTAAACAAAATTCCAGCAGTAGAATTAGTATTAGCTAATGGAGATGTTTATCCTGAAAAAGGTAAAATACAAACTGTAACTGGTCAAATTAACCCAACAACAGGAACAATCGATTTCCGTGTTACGTTCAATAATGAAGCTAAGCTTTTGGCAAATGGTAACTCAGGACGTATTCGTGTTCCAAAAACTTATGTTGATGTATTGGTTGTGCCAGAAGCTGCAACATTTGAACAGCAAGGTATGACTTATGTTTACAAAATAACAAAAGATACAGCTTACGCAACTCCAATTACTGTTGTAGAGAGAGCAAATAACATGGCAGTTGTAAAAGACGGAGTGAAAAAAGGTGATAAAGTTGTTGCACAAGGTGTAGGTAAATTACGTGATAAAACAGCTGTTAAACCAACTCCAGCAAACTTTGATCAAATCGTAGAATCTACAAAAACGGTATTCTAAATTGTAAATAGATATGTTAAAAAAGTTTATTGAAAGACCCGTACTATCTACGGTAATTTCTATCCTTATATTGATATTGGGTATACTGGGGCTTATATCGCTTCCGGTAACACAATATCCAGATATTGCACCCTCTACTGTAAAAATTTCAGCTTCGTATCCCGGAGCGAATGCAAAGACAGTAATGGAGTCTGTAATTATTCCGATAGAGGAACAGGTGAACGGGGTTGAAGGAATGGATTATATTTCTTCTACAGCCTCTAATAACGGTTCTGCTTCTATCGATGTTGTATTTAAACCAGGTGTAGATGGAGATATCGCACAGGTAAACGTACAAAACCGTGTGGCACGTGCTACACCATTATTACCTTCGGAGGTAACTCGTTCTGGGGTTGTGACACAAAAACAACAGACGTCAGCATTGATGTTTGCTTCGTTTAGTTCAACAAACCCTAAATATGATGAGATTTATCTTCAAAATTATTTGAACATCAACATTATTCCAGCTTTAAAACGTGTAAACGGTGTAGGGGATGCAACTGTGTTTGGTGCGATGACTTATTCTATGCGTATTTGGTTAGATCCTTCTCGTATGGCAAGTTATGGTTTAGTTCCTTCTGAAGTTTCTGCAGCTTTATCTCAAGAATCTCTTGAAGCTGCTGCTGGTTCGTTAGGGGAAAACTCTGGACAATCATTCCAATATACAATTACATATTCTGGGCGATACAAGACAGAAGATCAATATCGTAATATTGTTATTAAATCTTTACCAAACGGACAGGTTCTTAGATTAAAAGATGTAGCGAATGTAGAATTTGGTGCTCAATCTTATGCAGGACGTTCTGCAATGGATGGAGATCCTTCTGCTGTATTTGCTGTTTATCAAACGCCAGGATCTAATGCACAAGAAATTATTGTAAACTTAAGAGCTGAGTTAGAAAAAGCTTCTAAATTATTACCAGAAGGAGTTTCTTACACTATCTTAATGGATACAAATACATTCTTAGATGCGTCTATTTCTAAAGTTGTTCACACAATGATAGAGGCGTTTATCTTAGTATTTATTGTTGTATATATTTTCTTACAAGATCTCCGTTCTACATTAGTACCATTGATTGCGGTACCAGTGTCTATTATTGGTACATTCTTTTTCCTTAATTTGGCAGGATTCTCGTTAAACTTATTAACGTTATTTGCCTTAGTACTCGCCATTGGTATTGTGGTGGATGATGCCATTGTTGTTGTGGAAGCCGTGCATGCTCGAATGGAGTCTCATCACGAAGCTCCTATGGATGCAACGAAAAATGCGATGGATGAAATTTCTGGAGCGATTATCTCAATTACATTAGTAATGTGTGCGGTGTTCGTACCAGTAACATTTATCTCAGGACCTACCGGAGTATTCTACAAACAATTTGGTATTACTTTAATTGTTGCCATTTTAATTTCGGCATTAAATGCCTTGACATTATCTCCAGCATTGTGTGCTTTATTCTTAAAACCACATCAAGAAGGAGAGCAAAAACGTAACTTTATTCAACGATTCTTTGATGCTTTCAATGCTTCATTTGATCGTATGACACATAAATATGGTAATTCATTCAAATTTTTAATTAAACACAAATGGATTTCATTCTTATTAATTATTCTTAGTGGAGTAGGAATTTGGGGTATTGGAAAAATGATGCCAACAGGTTTCGTACCAACTGAAGATAACGGATTTATTATTGGTAATATCGAATTACCAGCAGGTGCTTCTATGGACCGTGTGTATGAGGTTGAAAAAGAATTCCAGAAAAAAATTGAAAAAATTCCTGGATTAGATAAAGCAACAATTATCTCAGGTAACTCTATTATTTCTGGAGCTGGTTCTAACTATGGTATGATGTTCATTAAATTGAAACCATTCGAAGAACGTACAACAGATGCTTTATCAGTACAATCAATTATTGGACAATTATTTGGTGCTGCAGCTCAAATTCCTGATGCTCAAATGATTTTCTTCCAACCACCATCAATTCCAGGTTTTGGTATGTCTTCTGGTTTCGAATTGAAATTATTAGATAAAACAGGTGGAGATATTGCTGATTTTGATAAAGTTGCTAAGGAATATATTGGTGCTTTAATGCAACGTCCAGAAATTATGTATGCTCAAACTTCTTTAAATACAGGTTTCCCTCAATACGAAATCGATGTTAATATTGAAAGAGCAAAACAATCTGGTGTTTCAGTAAGTTCTATTTTCTCAACTTTACAAGGATATATTGGAGGATTATATGCAGCTGACTTTACACGTTTTGGTAAACAATACCGTGTGTACATTCAAGCTTCGCCAGATGATCGTATCAATGAAACAAGTTTAAATAAAATGTTCGTGAAAACGGATGCAGGTTCAATGACACCAGTTTCACAATTTGTGACTTTAAAACGTGTATATGGTCCTAACTCTGTTAACCGTTTCAACTTATTTACATCAGCTAATATTACAGGAGCTGTAAAACCAGGATTCTCTACAGGTGATGCAATTACAGCAATTAATCAAGTTTCTGAACAAACATTATCTACTTCTTACGGAACTGACTTTACAGGTCTTACTCGTGAGGAGATTAATTCAGGTTCTCAAACAGCAATGATTTTTGCTTTATGTATCGTATTCGTGTACTTTATTTTATCTGCACAATATGAATCTTATGTTTTACCATTCGCAGTATTATTATCTGTTCCTTGTGGTATGATGGGTGCATATTTATCTCAATGGTTAGCTGGATTAGAAAATAATATTTATTTCCAAATTGCCTTAATCATGTTGGTTGGTTTACTCGCCAAAAATGCCATTTTGATTGTAGAGTTTGCATTACAAAGACGTGTACACGGAATGTCAATTATTCAGGCAGCTATAGATGGAGCGAAAGCTCGTTTACGTCCAATTTTGATGACATCTTTTGCCTTCATTTTAGGATTAATGCCATTAGTATTTGCAACAGGTGTATCATCTGCTGGTAACCGTTCTGTAGCAACAGGAGCAGCATTTGGTTTATTAGTAGGTACAATTTTAGGTTTATTTGTTATTCCAGTATTGTTTGTTGTTTTCCAAACATTACAAGAAAAAGTTAAACCAATTAAATTTGATCGTCCACAAGAAGAAATTGAACATAATAATTCAATCTAAAAATGAAAAAGTACAGAATATTTAATATTACTTTAATCGCAGCTGGATTGTTTGCTGTTCAGTCTTGTTTCGTAGCAAAAGATTATCATCGTCCTGAAGCTGTTGTAAATGAAGCAAATTTCAGAACAGATGTTATTGCAAAAGACAGTGCTAGTGTTGCAACTGTTTCTTGGAAACAAATTTTTACAGACACTCAATTACAAGCTTTGATTAATCAAGGTTTACAAAATAATTTAGATATACGTTCGGCACTGCAAAATATTGCAGTCGCTGAGGCGTATGCTAAACAAGGTAAAGCAGGTTATTTACCAACTTTATCTGTTGGGCCAAAATATACGTTTACAGAAAACTCTCGTAACACTCAGTTTGGTGCATTGATGTCAAAACGTGCACAAAGTCAATACGAAGTTTCAGGGAACTTAAGTTGGGAAGCAGATATTTGGGGTAAAATTAGAAGTAATCAACGTGCATCTGCTGCAACTTATTTGCAAACTGTAGAAGCGCACAAAGCGGTAAAAACACAAATTGTTGCTTCTATTGCAAATGCGTATTACAACTTATTGGCTTTAGATGAGCAAAAAAGAATTTTAGATAAAACTTTAATCAACCGCGAGCAAAGTTTAGAAACAACGAAAGCTTTGAAAGAAGCTGGTAGTGTTACAGAAGTTGCAGTTAACCAAACAGAAGCGCAATTGTTCAATGTGAAATCATTATTGGTTGATGTTGAAAATGGAATTAAGATGAACGAAAATGTGATGAGTATTTTGTTAGGAACAAATCCTCAATCAATTAATCGTACAAACTTAGCTTCTCAGAAAATTAATGAAAAATTATCTGTTGGTGTTCCAGCTCAATTATTAGAAAATCGTCCTGATATCAAAGCTGCAGAGTTTGGATTGATGAACGCTTTTGAGAATGTTAACGTTGCGAATGCAAGTTTTTATCCTTCTCTTTCTATTACTGCAACAGGTGGTGTACAAGGAATTGATATCGATAAATTGTTTAGCGCGCAATCTTTATTTGCAACTGTGATTGGTAACTTAACTCAACCTTTATTACAACAACGCAAATTGCGTACGCAAAAAGAAGTCGCTTTAGCAAATCAAGAAAATGCTTTGATTAATTACAAAAGCAAAATCTTAAATGCAAGTAAAGAGGTTTCTGATGCGTTATACACTTACGATGCAGCAACGAAGAAAGCTGAATATAAACAAAAAGAATATCAATTATACAATCAAGCAATTACCTATTCTGAAGAATTGTTAAACTACGGTATGGCAAACTATTTAGAAGTAATTACAGCAAGAGACAATGGGTTAAATGCTGAATTGAATGTTGTTGATGCGAAATTATCATCTTTATCATCAATGGTCGAATTATATCGCGCTGTTGGAGGTGGATGGCAATAAGCAATTCTAATCTTAAGAAAAAAACCTCTCAAATATTTGAGAGGTTTTTTTATACTTCTATTTCTCTAAAACTTCGCAATGAATAATATTGTGAGAAGTTCCTACAAATTCTATTAACCAATTTTCAGTAGATTCTTCGATTCGATTTTCATCTTTCCAAATTTGATAATCAAATGAAATTGGAATTGAAACGAATTTACTCTTCGGATGCGAGGCAAGTTCACTCAAATCTTCTTCTATTTTTTGTTCCATTTCAAACAAATCTTTTGGTTTCGATTTATGGAAACTATAATAATCAATTGCGATTAATTCCAATACAATTTTATCGTTTGTAAATGTTTTCGCAAAATCAAATATCGTATGGAAAACATCATTCAATGTATGTTTATGGAACAAATGATGTTGCTCAAAATATTGTCCTAATCCCATCAAAAAATCAAAAATCGAATACTTTTGTGCAATATATTTCAGCGTTTCTGGCGTTCTTGGTTTGTTCCAATAAATCTCCAAAGCATTTTCTAAAGCCGTAATATTTTCTAAATCTTTTTCACTTAAAAAATCACTTTTGATAATTTGATAAGGCGGCATTGGATCAAAATGATAACCATAGTTTTCATATTTTTGACGAACTGGAGTCCCTTTCAGAAATTTCAGAAAACCTAATTGCAATTCGGGTGGATAAAGCTTGAAAGTTTCTTCGAAACTAAACTTCAAATCATCAATATACTCTAAAGGCAAACCAACTATCAAATCTAAATGCATTTCGATTCGGTCTTTTAATTGATTGATAACATTTGACGTTTTTTCAAAATTTTGCTTGCGCGAAACTTCTCGATTACTTTGTTGATTAACAGTTTGAATTCCAATTTCGAAACGGAAAAGATTTTTTGGAACTTTTTCGTTGATGAATTTGATAATATCTGGATGAACAATATCGGCAGTAATCTCAAACTGAAAAACATTTCCTTCACGATAATGATCCAAAATAAATTGAAACAATTCAATTGTAAAATCTCGTTTGATGTTAAATGTTCGATCCAAAAATTTGATTGTTTTTCCATGTTTCATCAAATACAACAAATTTTCTTTGATAGTTTCCATTGGCAAATAGCGCATTTTATTGTCTAAACTTGCCAAGCAAAACTCGCATTTATAAGGACATCCACGAGAAGTTTCGATGTAACAAACCTTTTTCTCCAAATCCGCTGGATTATCGTATTGATAAGGATTTCGACCTTTTAATCGATTAATATCAAATTGAATATTTTGTGCATTGAAAACAACTTTGTTCTCTTTTTTGTAAACTAAATTCGGTACATTTTCTATTGCGGGATAATTTGCTGCAAATTCCTCGAACGGAATTTCTCCTTCACCTACAATGATATAGTCGATATAATCATTTGCAATCACATCATCATATTCGTAACTAACTTCTGGTCCACCCAACAAAATTTTAGTTTCAGGAGAAATTTGTTTGATACGTTTACAAACTTCTAACGTCTGCGTAATATTCCAAATGTAGCAACTAAAACAGATAATATTGTATTTAACGCATTTTTCTGCAACTTCATCAAAGTCAGATTTAATCGTAAATTCTTTCCAAAAAATATTTCCATGATGATGATTTAAATCGTACAAAATACGAATTGCCAAATTGAGGTGAATATATTTTGCGTTTAAAGTCGTTAATAAAATTGATGATTGCATAATTTGTAATTGATTTGCAAAAATAATAATTAAAAACCTATCGCTGTACCGCCCAAAGAAACACTTGTTTTGTTATATTTTGTAGGCGTTTTTTTCTTTTTCACTTTGATTGAAAAAATAACAGGTTCTAATGGTAATTCGTTCTTTGTTTCAACTTCACTAATTTTCATGACTTTGTCTAAACCTTTTGTAATTTCTCCAAAAACTGTAAAATCATGATCTAAACGAGGCTGTCCGCCATTTTTTAAATATTCAGCGCGTTGTTCTGCTGTAAATTTGATTCCTTTTTTAGTTTCCAAATCATCTAATTCTTTCGCTGTAATTTTTTTTCCTACAACAAAATAAATTTGATTGTAATAAGAAGCTTTTTCTTTATTTCCATCTCGACCAGCACCTAAAGCTCCCATTTTATGAAAAGCTTTCGGATTAAATTCTGGCGCTAAACGAATCGGTTTTTGCTCTGGATGTTCGGCTTCTCGCGCCAAAATAGGATCATCTAATTCGCCTCCTTGAATGACGAAATCTTTCACAACTCTGTTAAATTGTGCATTTGTATAAGTTCCTTTATTAATCTCACTCAAAATCAAATCGCGATGTTTGGGAGTGAAATCATATAACATTACATCAAATTTTCCGTAATTAGTTTTGAATTTTAAAGTATAGGTTTGCGCAGAAACAAAACTCGAAATTGAAAATCCAATTCCGAGAGCAATATTTTTTAATAATCGATGATTCATTGTAAATTTTCTTGTTCTAAAGATAACAACAAATATAGAAATCTGAATGATTTTAAGCTAAATTCATAATCATAATTAAACTTCCAACACCAATAATTACCCATAAAATAATCGCCATTAATAACGGTTTGTAGCCGATATTTTTCATCATTTTGAATGATAAACTTGTGCCGATTAAGAATAATGTAAGCGTAAGAGCAGCTTTAGATAGATCGATAATAATTGGACTAAATTGATGGACAAAAGGTACATAGGTATTCACACAAATAGCGATTAAAAATAGACCAATAAACCACGGAATATTAATTTTTGATGTGTTGTTTTTGAAAAACAATAAGGTTAAAAACGATAATGGAATAATCCAAAGTGCGCGAGCTAATTTCACTGTTGTAGCGATTTGTAAAGCTTCTTCTCCGTATTTACTTGCTGCTCCAACGACAGAACTTGTGTCGTGAATTGCGATAGCGCACCATAAACCAAATTCGTGTTGAGATAAGTTGAATAAATGTCCAAGCGGTGGGAAAATCAATAATGCAATTGAGTTTAATGTGAAAACTACTGCTAAAGCAACCGAAATTTGATTGGGTTTTGCTTTTGTAATTGGCGCGATTGCAGCGATTGCACTTCCTCCGCAAATTGCTGTTCCAGCGGAAATTAGGTAGCCTGTAGCTTTTTCAATTTTGAAGAGTTTGGTAAATAAAAATCCTAAAATCATCAACGTAGAAATACTTACAACGGTGAATACAATTCCTTCTTTTCCTGCTTGTATAGCCGAAAAAATATTCATTCCGAATCCTAAACCTACCACAGCAACTTTCAGTAAAGTGTTTGATACTTTTCGTGATTGTACTTCGTATGGATTTCCAAATATTTGCGCAACAACAAATCCTAAAACTAATGCGATAGGAGAGCTTATAAAAGGCATTAAACATAGAAATGCACAAATTAAAAAGATAACTTTTTGTGTAGTGAATTGTTGAAATAAGCCTTTTTCTGAATGTATAATTTTCATGATTTGAATAATTTTATGGTACAAATTTCTTGTACTTATTATTCAAAAAGAAATGATAAAAAGTAATCTATTATTACTTTAAGTTATAACTATTGCAAAAATTAATAAACAAATTCACCAATTTAGATTGATCACCTTCTGGAATGATAAAATTGAAATTACGTTCTATCACAAGGTTTTTAATGTCAATAATAGTTAAAGTTTGATTTTTAAGTTCTTGTAAAATAGATTGAATTGATAAAAACGCTAAAGCATCAGAATGTAACACATACGATTTTATACTTTCTGTACTTCCCAATTGAATTTCGATATTGAGTTCATTTAGCTTTATATTTTTCGATTTTAAAGCTAAATCAATGGTTTCTAAAGTTCCAGAACCAGGTTCCCGAAAAACCAACGGAATGTTCTTTAAATCATCTAATTTGATATTATTTTTGGTAAAAATAGAATGATTTTGACGAGAAACTAACACAATTTCATCTTTCATAAACGGAAAATAATGAAACGTTCTATTTTTGATTTGAGCTTCAATTAAACCGACATCGATTTTATGATTTCCTAATAATTCTTCAATTCTTTCCGAATTTTGAATCACCAAACTCAATTGAATTTCAGGAAATCTTTTTCGAAATTCTGCCAAAATAGGAGGTAATACATATTGCGCAATTGTCGTACTTGCACCCAAACGTAAAATTCCTTTTTGTTTTTCTTGTAATTGCCCAATTTCAAATTCCATTTTTTGATAAACAGAAAAAATTTCTTCTGTATATTTTAATAGAATTTCACCAGCTTTGGTCAATTTTATTTTCGTCCCATTTCGTTCAAATAACTTAATGTTAAGATTTAATTCAATTTCTTTAATGTGTTTTGTAACAGCTGGTTGTGTTATGTTTAATTCGTTTGCTGCTTTCGTGAAATTCAATCGTTTAGCAACCGTATCAAAAACTTTTAATCTAAAATCGAACATAAGAAATTATTGAAATAAGCTTAAATTGTATTGCTTTACCAAATCCAAAATCATATGATATCCAGCTGCGGAATTCCCATGTTCGTCAAGTGCAGGACTGAAAACGCCGATACCAATTTTGTTTGGAACGGAAACGGTAATTCCGCCACCAACGCCAGATTTACTTGGTAAACCAACGGTGCGTGAATATTTGCCACTAAATTCATACATTCCAGCAGTCAACATTTGAGATTGAATTAACTGTGAGATTTCTGGATTTTTATACGTTGTATCACCATCAAAACGTGTGCATTGATGCGCAAAGAAATAACCAATTTTAGCTAAATCTTCGGCAGTTACTTCGATAGAACATTGTTTGAAATAGTTGTTCAACTTTTCTTCATCACCTTCAATCAAGCCATTATTTTTCATCAAATAAAACATTCCACGATTTTTGTGTCCCGTTTCTTTTTCAGAATTATAAACGGATTTGCTATAATCTATCGAATTATTTTTGGTGATGTAGCGAACCATTTCAAGGATTTTTTTGAAAGGAATTTCACCTTCACCATCAATCATAGAAGTTGTTAAAATCGCACCAGCATTCATCATTGGATTCAGAGGTTTTCCTGTCGTTTCAAGGTTTGCGTAATGATTAAATGGTTTATCTGTTCCGAAATAACCCATTTTAGAAAATACATTTTTCTCCCCTTTTTCTGTAACAGCAATCATCAACGCAATGATTTTAGAAATACTTTGAATTGTAAATTTTTGATTGATATCGCCAACATTTATCACTTTACCATTTTCATTAACTACAGAAAAAGCAATTTTATCCGCTTGCATTTTTCCTAATTCTGGAATATAATCGGCAACTTTTCCTTCTTTGTAAAAAGCTTTATTTCTCTCAAGAATATCGTTTAATGTTTTTTCATTAATCTGTAAACTTCTCGAACTATTTTTTGACATATTTTGTCCATAAACAGTTTGATTAATTGGATTAAAACATGTTAAAGTAAGACTTAGAAGTAATGTTGAGAATGTATATCGTTTCATTTTATTTGATGTAAAACACAAACTTAAAAAATATTTGGTTGATTCGCCGAGATAAAATAGTTTTATATAAAATGTAGAATCTAAAATTTATAAAAAAATGAAATATTTCGTCCTATTGTTATCGAGTTTGTCTTTTGCGCAAACCTATCAAGTGATTAATGAGGAAAATTCGTCTGTTAGTTACCGAGGTTTGGCTTTTCAGGATGCAAAAACGTTTATTGTTTCTGGCTCAAAAAATACAATTGGTAAAACGATAGATGGTGGTAAAACATTTAGTTGGATTAACCCGAAAGTTGTAGAAAATAGAGATTTTAGAGATGTAGAGGTTTTAGGAAAAGATAATTATTTGGCTTTAGGAATTGATTCTCCTGCCTATATTTTGCAATCGAAAGATGGCGGAAAATCGTGGAATAAAGTGTATGAGAAAAATGAAAAAGGTATTTTTTTAGATGCAATTTATGTGGATAAAACTTCAAAGAAAATTACTGTTTTAGGCGATCCAATGTCACCAGATAAACCATTTGTATTAACATCTTCGATTACTGATCCGTCAAAATGGGAAGTTGCAAAATCGCTTCATGGTCAGCCTTTGCGTTTAAAAAATCCGAAAGAAGCTTTTTTTGCGTCAAGTGGAAGTAATTTGTATGTAGATGCGAAGCAAACCTTGATTGTGACAGGAGGTGAGTTGTCAAATTTATACTATTATACGCCAAAAGGAGGTCAAATGTATGCGTTGGAAAAGACAAAAAGTTCTACTTCTGGAATTAATGGAATGGCTTATGACGCGACAAATAATGTTGGATACTTGGTTGGTGGTGATTTTACAAAACCAGAAGATTCGAGCTTTAATTTTTATAAATTTAAGTTGGCAAATGGAAAAATTACCTTTCAAGATTCTTGGAAATATCCAACAGGATATAAATCTGGCGTAACAATTATTTCAAAAGATAAAGTCTTGGTTTGTGGCTATTCTGGAGTAGATTATTCAGCGGATGGAGGGCACAATTGGACAACTATTACACAAGATAGTTACAATACGTGCACAGTTTCGCCAGATAAAAAATATGTGATTTTGGTGGGAAATAAAGGAAAGATTGGAAAAGTTACGTTATAAATTATTCTAAGATTAAAATTAGATTAGAAATTGATTTTCAATTTTATAAATAATCATTTTCTTAGTATATTCGAATAACCTAATACAATTCATAGTAAAGGGTGGTTAGTAGTTTTTTTAGCAAAAGTTCAGATAATTTTATCTGAACTTTTTTCGTTAAAATTATTCTTAAAGTTGAGAATTTATTCTTCTAATGATTTCATAATCTTTAACTTTAATAAAATTCAATCTAAAAAATATTCAAAAATGAAAAGAAGTGCAAAAGCAGTTTGGAATGGTTCGGTTACAGAAGGATCAGGAACACTAACCACACAAAGTACAGTATTAGATAATACACAATATTCGTTCAAAAGTCGATTTGAAGAAGGAGTAGGAACAAACCCAGAAGAACTTTTGGCAGCGGCTCATGCAGGTTGTTTTACAATGAAAACATCAGGTTTATTAGGAGAAGCAGGATATACAGCAGAAAAATTAGAAACCGATTGTAAAATTGTTTTTGAAGGAGGAAAAGTTATTCGCTCAGAATTAAGTTTAACAGCAAAAATTCCTTCGATTACAAATGAAGAATTTCAGAAAATAGCAAAAGAAGCAGAAGAAACTTGTCCGATAAGTGTTTCATTTAGCTTCGAAAAAGTATTGGTGTCTGCAGTTTTAGTGGAATAAATTGTTAGAATCAAAATAAAAAATCCAACAAATTACTTGTTGGATTTTTTTTGTTATTTCAAAACAGGAATTTCGATATAAGAATCGTGATAAATTCGTTGTGTTTGTTTCAAGAAATCTTTCGCAGTTGCTTCGTAAACATTCATAAATTGTTGCGGATTACGGTCGGCTAAAGGAAACCATGTATTCTGAACTTGAATCATGATACGATGTCCTTTCTTGAAAGTATGTCCAACATCTGGCATAGAATACGTCACGTTTGTTTTCTGATTAGGAACCATTGCTTCGGGTTTTTCAAAACTATTGCGGTATTTTCCTCGCATAATTTCGGCACGAATCAAATTTTGATATCCAGCCATCAATTTTCCGTTATATTTTGGTGTATCTTCAGGAAAAACATCAATCAATTTTACTACATAATCAGCATCTGTTCCCGTTGATGAAACAAATAAGTGATTGATAATTGGACCTGTAATCGTCATATCTTCAGTTAAAATATCAGTTTGATAAACCATAACATCAGGACGAGTTGAGGCAAATCGTTGATCATCGACCATATATTCTCGCGGACGACTTTCTAAAACACCACCTTGATATGGAACTGGATTATTTGGGTCTGCTACATATTCATCAAAACTTGCGTTATTTGCTTGTTGAAAAGAAATTTTTCCGTTGGCTTGCAAATACATTTTCTGAGTTGACACATTCTTTGGAGGCCAAGTATCAAACTGTTTCCACTCGTTAGAACCTGTGATAAAAATTTGCGCTTCTGTTGGTTTGAAATTTCCTTTATCTTTTAAATAATAATTGAAAAAAGGCAACTCAATTTGTTGCTGATAATATTCTCCAGTTGGTGTTCCAAACTGCATATCACCAAATGTATCGGCTTTAGAGCGAACCCAACCACCATGAAACCAAGGTCCAGCTACCAAAATATTTGTTGCATTCGGATTTTGTTTTTCAATTGCTTTATAGGTTTCAAATGCACCATAAACATCTTCTGCATCAAAGAAACCACCAACCGTCATCACGGCAGGTTTCACATTGGTAAGATGTGGCAAAGGATTTCGATCTTGCCAAAATTGATCATAATCAGGATGCGCAAACAAATCATTGTAGAATTTGATATTATCTTGGAAATATTTATCCTTCAATTCCTTTACAGATTCTCCTTCCAAATAAAAACGGTAATTATCTTTTATTGGATATTCTAATGATTTTGGACCTTTATCTGGCGTAATTGGTTGTGGTCGTTTTACACCAAATGACGACATGAATTTGAAAGAATCATTCAGAAATAGAACACCATTGTGATGAAAATCGTCGCCTAAAAACCAATTCGTAACTGGTGCTTGTGGCGAAACAGCTTTTAGCGTTGGATGTGAATTAATCAAACTCATTGTCGAATAAAAACCTGGATAAGAAATTCCATATATTCCAGCCTTTTGGTTGTAATTTTTCATGTTTTTTGCCAACCATTCCAACGTGTCGTAGGTGTCTGTACTTTCGTCTATTGCCTTTTTATTTTTCGTTTTATTAACTGGTCGTACATCTTCAAATTCGCCCTCGCTCATCCATTTTCCTCTCACATCTTGGTAGACGAAAATAAACCCTTCACGCATTTCTGCAGGGAAATTTCCAAGCGATTTTTTATACTCATTTGCTCCGTAAGGCGCAATTGTATAAGGCGTTCGATTAAGTAAAACAGGATATTTCTTGGTTTGATCTTTTGGCGTATAAATAGCTGTAAACAATTTTGTTCCATCTCGCATCGGAATCAATTGTTCGGTCTTTTCATAATGCTCTCTAACATAGGCAGAATCTGCTTTTGCATCTTGCGCATAGCTAATTCCACTCATCAAAATAAGACTAAGTAGAGTTGCTTTTTGAGTAAATTTTTTCACGTGTTTATCAATTTTACAATACTATAAATGTAAAAAACTTTTAAATTTTACACTTATAAATCGAATTATTTTCTATAAATGATTTCAATATCGATAAAGTTTTAATTATTTTTTATGAATTCGAAAATTCGAACACTTTTTTTGACTAAATTAGTTAGCCAAAATCAATTGAAATGAAGTTAACTGCAAAAGCAACAATTCAAATTCAGAAATCTAAAAATGAAGTTTTTGATGCGATTGTTAATCCAAATAAAATGAATCAATATTTTATTGCTTCTTCGACGGGTGCTATCGAAACTGGAAAAATTGTTGAATGGAAATTTCCCGAGTTTGATGATATTTTTCCTGTAATGGGAGGCGATTTAAAACAAGATGAATACATTTCTTTTGATTGGAGTGGTGGAGTTGATGATATGTTGGTGGAGATTTTTCTCGAAAAAGGAGAAAATGATTCGACAATTGTTAAAGTCATTGAACATGAAATGAATGATGATGAAGCTGGAATTAAGCAATTGATGGGACAAACAGAAGGTTGGGCGAATTTCTTGGCTTGTCTGAAAGCTTATCTCGAATACGGAATTAATTTGCGCAAAGGTGCTTTTGATTTTATGAAATCTTAAAAATCAACAAAAAAACTATACGTATGATCACAATCGAAACAATAATAAATGCTCCAATAGATCAGGTTTGGAAAGCTTTTAATTCTCCTGAAGATATTGTAAAATGGAATCAAGCTTCTGATGATTGGCATTGTCCAAAAGCAGAAAATGATTTGCAAGTTGGAGGAAAATTAAACAGTACGATGGCTGCGAAAGATGGCAGTTTTCAATTCGAATTTGAAGCTAAATATGACGAAATCATTCCAAATAAGTTTATTCGTTATTACATTGCAGATGGTCGCAAGGTTGAAATCAATTTTCATGAAGAGAATAATTTAACCAAAATCACAGAAAAATTTGAACCAGAAAGTCAAAATCCTACTGAAATGCAACAACAAGGTTGGCAAGCTATTTTGAATAGTTTCAAGAATTATGTTGAATCAAAACGCTAAAAATAGTAGAAGATGGATGAAAATAAATCGAAAATTGGTCAAATGGTTTGGGCTGATTTAACTGTTGAAAATTCAACTGAATTAAAAGATTTTTACAAAGAAGTGATTGGTTGGGAAGTCAAAAATGTTGCGATGAAAGATGGTGAAGAGAAATACAATGATTATGCAATGATGTCTTCTTCAGAAAATGCAGCTGGTGGAGTTTGTACGAAACGTGGGATGAATAAAGGAATTCCTTCGCAATGGATTATGTACATTAGTGTAGAAAATGTTGCGGAAAGTTTGCAAAAAGCGTTGGAAATGGGAGGGAAATCTATTCATGAGATTAAAAATAAAGAAGGAAATCTTCAATTTGCAATTATAGAAGATCCTGCTGGAGCTGTTTTTGGATTAGCAAATGCTTAAAATATGAAAAAAGTATCGTTTACAGAAGTTATTTATGCGCAGCCTAAGCATGTGCATAAAGTAATGATTGCACCAGATTCGTATAAAATTTGGACAAGGCCGTTTAGTGAAACTTCAGATTTTAAAGGAGATTGGTCCGAAGGTTCTCACGTTTATTTCACTTATGAAACTGAAAAAGGTTCGGCTGCGATGATTGCTACAATAGATGAAAATATTGTAGGAAAATCAATCAAAATGCGTCATATCGGAAAGCTGAACGAAGATGGTCAAGAGATTTTTGATGGACCAGAAATTGATGCGTGGAAAAATACAGAAGAAACCTATAAATTGGAAGATGTTGAAGGTCATACACGATTAACCTGTTCAGTAGAAATAGATGATCAGGTTTTTCCAGAAACTCAAGTCAGAGAAATGTGGATAAATGCACTACGCAAGCTGAAAGAGATTTGCGAGGAATAATGATGATGACAGATAATTTTACAACTATTGATGAATATATTCTTGGGTTTGATCAAGCCAAACAAGATATTTTAGAAAACATAAGAAAAATTATTTACGAAGTTGTACCACAAGCAACAGAAACGATTAATTATAAAATGCCCACTTTCCGATTAAATGGAAATGTGATTCATTTTGCGATGTTCAAAAATCATGTAGGGATTTATCCTGGAGCTGAAACAATCGAACATTTTCAAAATGATTTGACGGATTATAAAACATCAAAAGGTGCGATACAACTTCCTTTGGATAAAGCTTTACCGAAGAAATTATTGAAGGAAATTGTGTTGTATAAGGTTAATTTGATGAAAGATCTAAAAACTGGAGAATGGACAAAATACAAAGGAAATTGGACGCAAGCGAATGAGAAAATTCAACAAGTTGTAAATGAAACAGAACTTGTAAAAGAGTTTAAATGGGGTGGAGATATTTATACGTTCAATAAGAAAAATGTGTTGGCATTTAGTGGTTTCAAAAATCATTTTGCGTTGTGGTTTCACAATGGCGTTTTCTTGAAAGATCCATACAAAGTTTTGGTGAACGCAAATGAAGAAAAAACGAAAGCTTTGCGTCAATGGCGATTTAATTCTGCCGATGAAATTGATGTCGAAAAAGTAAGAGAATATGTCTTAGAAGCGATTCAATTGGTGAAAGATGGAAAAGAAATAAAACCTCAAAAATCTACGCCAAAAGAAGTTGATGGGATTTTGAAAGAAACTCTAAATCAAGATGATAAATTATTTACTTCATTTAAAGCTTTAACTCCTGGAAAGCAAAAAGAATACATCGAATATATTGATGAAGCAAAACAAGAGAAAACGAAAATTTCTCGTATCGAAAAAATAAAACCTATGATTATGGAAGGTAAAGGTTTGAATGATAAATACCGAAAATAATGCAATACGAAGTCGAAAATTTAGAAGAATATTTAACGTCAATTCCTGTAGAAAGAAAAGAAGCTGTTGAGAAATTAATTAAAATTTTGGCGGATAATTTACCCGCTGGTTTCGAGTTGCAGTTGAGCTATGGTCATCTTGGGTTTGTTGTCCCGCATTCACTTTATCCGAATGGTTATCATTGTGATCCGAAATCGCCGTTGCCGTTTATCAATATTGCTTCTCAAAAGAATTTTATTGCGTTATATCATATGGGAATTTATATGGATGATAAATTACTGAATTGGTTTGTTGATGAATATCCAAAATACTCAAAACGTAAATTAGATATGGGAAAAAGTTGTATTCGTTTCAAAAAAGTGGAAGATATTCCGTTCGAATTACTCGGAGAATTAGCACAAAAAATTACGCCACAACAATGGATAGAAAATTATGAAAAAGTTCTACTTACTCGAAAAAAATAAATCATGTCACAAATCGATAAATTTTTAAAAAAATTAGAAAAAAATAATAACCGCGAATGGTTTACAGAACATAAAGTTGAATTTGATACGGCGAAAGCGGAAGCAGATTCAATTTTCAATGCGATTTATCAACAATTAAGTAAAAAGGAAGAATTAGAACCGCTCAAAATTTATAGAATTTACAGAGATGTTCGTTTTTCTCACGATAAAACTCCTTACAAAACTCATTTTTCTGCGCAAACAGGTCGTAAAAAACCGCATAGTAGAGGTGGATATTATTTTCATATTCAACCTAATCATAATTTTATTGGTGTTGGTTTTTGGGGGCCAGAGCGCGATGATTTGCTTCGTATCAGAAAAGATATTGAAGTTTCGGATGAATTAGCAAAGATTTTGCAATCAAAAATGATTCAGAAAGAATTTGGAGAAATGCAAGGAGATGAAGTGAAATCTGCGCCAAAAGGTTTTTCTAAAGATCATGAACGAATTGAATTATTACGTAAAAAGCAATATTTATTTATCAAGAATTTCACGGATGAAGAAGTTTTAGCAAAAGATTTTCCGCTGAAAGTGGCGAAATCAATTCAAGTTCTTCAACCATTTTTAGATTATATGACCGAGGTTTTAACAACCGATGAAAATGGTCAACCATTATATTAAAAAAAATAATCACAAAAAATACAATATTATGGCTAAAGTACACGCTTACTTAAATTTTAACGGAGATTGCGAAAAGGCATTTCAGTTTTATGAAACTGTTTTTGAAACGCAAAATATTGGGATGTATAAAATGGGTGATATGCCGCCAAGTCCAGAATTTCAGATTCCAGAAAGTGCAAAGGATAAAGTTTCGCATGTGGCATTGTTTATTAATGAAACAACAATGTTAATGGGTTCTGATGTTGTCGAAGAATTTGGACAAAAATATCAAGCAGGAAATAACAATTACATTATGCTTGATGTCGATAATCCTGCAGAAGCGCATCAATTATATGATCGTCTTTCGGTGAATGCAAAATCATTAGAAATGCCTTTGGCAGAACAGTTTTTTGCTGAACTTTATGCGTCTTTTATCGATCAATTTGGAACACCTTGGATGATTCATTTTGAAGGGAATAAAGCGAATTCGATGTAAAATAAAATATTGTACTATTACCACAGATTTAATAACGAAATTGAACCTTAATAAAATAAATATGAAAGATTATCGAATTCATTTTTACAGTCAAATTTTGGTGAAATCTTATTTATATCCATGAAATATAGCTTTTTACTTTTAATAATTATTTTTACTTCGTGCAATTCGTATAATGTAAATCGCCTCGAAAAAAATGTTTCTTTAAATGAAAATAATACTGTTCAACTTAATTTAGAGGAACAAAAAAATTATGTCATTATAAAGAATGATTTTCCAGAGGGTTCAGATAAACTTCATGAAAAAATTGACCAATCTGTAAAAGGATTATTTAATGATGAAAATACGATTGTTAATTCATTAGAGTTTTATGATAAATACTATAAGTCGGATGAATTTATGAATTTTATAAATCATGATACTTATTATGATTATGCATTTATTGTAGAGTTAAAAGTAGAACCGTATATTCAAGAGGCTATTAGATTAGCAACTTTAAATAAGTAGTATTAAATTAGATATAACTGAAGAACCAAAGGAAATGAGGTGAACTA
>NZ_JACAGF010000017.1:0-67925 GCF_030324345.1 Empedobacter sp. R750
TTTTACGGATTCTTTTCATATATTAAAATTAAGGTTTTATGCTTAACTTTTACTCCCAACTAAGTTAGTATATCCAGATCTTCATTTTCATCTCTAACTTCTTTCCAAGTTAATTTGAATACATCGCTCCATCTTAAACCTGTTAGGCAACTAAAAAGAAATGCACGTTTCACTACTTCATATTTACAATCAGTAACAGCTAAATTTTGAAGTTCTTCAAAAGTTAAATATTCGCGTTGAGATTCTTTTTCTTCGAAAGGTTTTATCTTTAAAAGCTTATGATTTGTGATGTAACCTTCTTCATAAGCTTGCTTAATAGTTGCTCTAAATCTATTGAAGTAAGAATATTTAGAACCATGTTTTAAAGGTGTCCCATGTTTGGTTTTTGCATCGACATCTAAAAATCTTTTAAATCCATTTATTGAATCTATTGTTATTTCTGATAAAGTAGTTGAATGATGAAAATATTGATCGATATACCTTTTTACAGACTTCCATGTTCCGTAATTTGATAAATAAGAAGAACGATGTTCTTTTAATTGATCAAAATATTCATAAAGGGTAATATTAGCTTTATCTCGATCTACAATTCCAAATTTACCTTGTAAAAATTCACTTTTACGAATAGCTAATATATTTTCTGCTAACTCTAGAATTTCTTTGTTATTTTTCTTTTCATCAGCTTTTATTGGATCTTTGATTAGATAACCAATTTCCTTTCCTAGATATTCAAATTCTCGGTTATGAATTTCTTTTCCATTATCATCTATCTTTGAACCTTTATAATATTCTAGATAAAGACTAATTTTACCTGAGTTTAATTTCTTCTGTTTTAAGCTTATTTTCATAATTGATAGAGTAGAGATGTAGCGAACTACATCTTTTATAAATCATTAAAAAAAAGGTGTAGATACGGTACAAACAAAGTACAAATAACATCCTTTTAACTACCACCAAATATAAAAATAAAAAACCTAACAATCACTATATTAAGCAGTTGTTAGGTTTTTGTTATCCGTTATTATCCGATTTATTTCCCGATACAAAATTTACCAAATATGGTCCCTAAAATATCCTGATCCACATCAATTTCACCTGTGATATGTCCCAAATAAGTCAAAGCTTCACGGATATCCATGGCTAACAAATCTCCAGGAAGTCCCATGTCCATACCTTGTTTGATCTTTCCAATTTGAGAAAGTGTATTTTGCAACGCTTCTAAATGACGAGAGTTAGTAACGATTGTGTCATCCTGATTTGTTCCTTTTAATTTAATCTGATGAATCAGATTTTCTTTCAATGCATCAATATTAAACTGATCTTTTGCCGAGATTTCTAAATGAACAACATCTTTAAATTCTTGTTTGATAGCTGCTGAGATAGCCGATTCGTTATTCGTTACATCAATTTTATTCGCAACATTAAACAAGATTTTTCCTCTACGTTGCAAGTCATCCAATTGATTGGCAATTTGGTTATCAGCAGTAATATTGGCATCATACAAATAGATAATAATCGAAGCGTTGTCTATTTTTTCAAAGGTTTTTTCGATTCCAATACGTTCTATCGTATCTCCTGCTTCACGAATACCAGCTGTGTCAATAAAACGGAACCCAACGCCGTCGATGTAAATAGTTTCTTCTATCGTATCACGTGTTGTTCCTTCAATATCCGAAACAATGGCGCGTTCTTCGTTTAATAAAGCATTCAATAAAGTTGATTTTCCTGCATTTGGAGCACCAACAATTGCGACTGGAACACCATTTTTGATGACATTTCCAAAAGCAAAAGAATCTGCTAAACGTTTCAAAATAGATTGTAATTTATTCAATAAATCATAGAATTGTGTACGATCTGCAAATTCAACATCTTCTTCAGAGAAATCCAATTCCAACTCCATCAAAGCAGCAAAGTTGATCATTTGATCACGCAAATCTTTGATTTGATTAGAGAATCCTCCACGCATTTGTTTAATCGCAATTTCGTGCGAAGCTTTCGAATCCGAAGCAATCAAATCCGCAACAGCTTCTGCCTGTGTTAAATCCATTTTACCATTCCAAAAAGCACGAAAAGTATATTCACCCGGATCAGCATTTCGAATACCTATTTTATTTAAAAGCTCTAATACTTTTTGTTGAATATAAATTGATCCATGTGTCGAAATTTCAACGACATCTTCACCTGTATACGAATGTGGATTTTTAAATAGTGAGAATAATGCTTCGTCAACAATGGTATCTCCATCCATCACATACCCCAAATGTATGGTATGAGATTCGGCGTCATTCAAAGATTTAGTGACATTAAATTTTGATTGATAAATCTGAGCAACTTTAGAAATTGCTTCTGGTCCAGAAATACGAATAACCGCTATAGCGCCCATTCCATTGGCAGTTGCCAATGCACAAATTGTATCGTTGTTTAGCATAATGCAAATTTACAACTTTCTCGAGTAGTGAAGAAATTATTCTTTTTTGAAACAACAATTCTTAATATTATGTTAACACCTGTTAAAGTCTATTTTTTAATCATTTTAAACAATTCCATATATAGTTATACAACAGTATTTTACCTACTTATCTATTGTTTATATTTCATATTTTTTTTGTTAACATTATTTCATTTAAGTAGATAAATGTACTTTTGTTTTTCCTATCCTCATGAAAGTCAATTAGCGATAATTGAATTATTGAAAATAATGAAGACGATTTTAGTTTCACTAGCAACATTACTCTCTACTACCACAATGTTTGCCCAAGTCGGAATTAATACTGATACGCCGAGAGGGGCGATTGAAGTGAATGGAGATATGGTTTCTAATCAATTAATTTTTCCAAAAAACTTAGCTCCAGTTGAGGCAGATATTAAGAAATCATATAATTTATTAGTACAGAATACTGTTACAAATAATATTGAAATATTAGATGTAAGAACTACAGATAATACAGGTATTGCTGCGTTAGTGACTTTTGAGCTTATCGCTCCAAATGGAGATTGGGTTGAAAGTTTTAATACAAGAATTGATGCAACTAAATATGCATTAGTTGTATTAAGTGGATATTTTTCTGAAAATATTACAGGAAGTACGACAACAAGTGCTTTGCCTGGAGTAGGAGCTAAAGTTGTAAATAATGAATGGACATTAAATGCAGATTACCCCGCTTTAAATTCAACTGTGACAAATGGAACTCAGAAATGGGTAATCACATGCTCTATTTTTCCAAAAACTTATGTAAAAATACTCCCAGAGCAAACGGTTAATATGAATAATTCTGGAATTAATCTAAATGAAGGAGGTACTCCAATATTAAATTAATAAAAATGAAAAACTTTTTAATTGTAAGTATTTTATTACTTACAACAAATATATCGTACAGTCAAGTAGGAATAGGAGTTTCTAATAGTGATTTAACTTCTGAAGAATTACAAATAAATGGAAATTTCATTATTACAAATAAAGTTGGTCAAGTAAATAAGTTAGAAGAATTACTTGAAAAAAAGATAGTTAATAATGTTGAAGTTAATACAGATTATAGAGTAGTTGCCCAAGATCCGAATCAGATAGGAAATGTTAGTGGACAAATAAAAGAAATCTATGGTCAACAAAATGTTTTACCAATTATCATTCAGCCTTATGAAATACAGAATGTAAATGGTGATGATTTAGATGATTTAAACCTTAATATTCCATTAAGTGATTATTTTGTTGCTATTACAAATTTTGAAGCTGTTGACAATTTAAAACAAGGCTTTCCAACTACAGCTAGTAAAGGAAGGTTTGAATATAATGCTTTTGTAGGATTAGATAATATGTGGCATGTAAAAGTTAGAAATCCCTCAACAAGTCCTGCAAATGTAAATAATGCTTTTAATTATTTTTTTGATGTATTAATTTATCCAAATAGATTTTTCAAAAACTTAAATACAAAATCCTATAATTTAGGAGGAAATAAAAGTGGAGATGCAGTAACACCTATAGTTAATTAAAATGAAAAATAAAATATACAGTGTAGTAATTATATTACTTACAACCATAACATTTGGACAAACTTATACTCCAGGAGTAGGGATTAATACCGATAATCCTAAAAGAACATTAGATGTAAATGGTACAACAATTTCGAAAGGGAGTAATGATAAATGGTTTTTTGAAAATCCTGGAATTTACACAGGAAAATCAAATGATAGTTATTTAACTGTAATTGATAAGGATGATAACAAAATGAAAGTTTTCAATCCTTCTACAATGAGTTATGCTTCAATTAATTATGCAACGTTCAGATTTAATAAATTACCAAATACAGGTTTAACAGAATATGACACAAAAATAGATGCTTCTAAATATCATGTGATGATTGGAGGATTTATTATTTATGGTATAAAAACGGGCGATCCAAAAACTCCAGAAGAATTAGATCCTTTAGGAATTTCAGAAGTTACGGGAACTTCTACAAAAATTAATGGTAATGTGTTGTATACCTCAAGAGCTTATGTTGGATCAGGAAATACTTGGAGATTAAAATTTCAACCAAATAACGGAGTTACTTTTGATCAAGTTAGAATAGATTTAATACTTAATGTTGCTATTTACAGAAAAAATCTTTTATTATCTGATACAAATGAAAAGATAGTTGTGGATATGAAAAATACAAAAACAGCAACTGCTCCGGCGCCAGCAAAAATTTAAAAATATGATAAAATAATTTTTCTAATTTAGATTATTGGCATGCTTTTAGTATTTCCATCAGAAATTGGATTTATAATGTCATCAAAGAAAAATTATGCTACAAAAAGAGGTTTTGGAATTGGTAATTTTAGAATTAAAATTGTAGACGTACTTATTGTAATATCTGCTTTGATATTACTTGCAGTAGTATTTAAATAGACAAAAAAAAAGCTTCTTAATATTAAGAAGCTTTTTTTATTGATTTATTAATTTGAGTTATAACTTGCTCTCACAGTAATTTGAGCCGTTTTTTGGCGAGATGTGGTATTCAATGATCCACCAGCCGAATATTCTTCATTATCATTTTTACCTGTAATCTGAAAAATACCCAAATCGGCTTGTTTCAATTTTCCTAAACTAGCACCAGATTTTGTTGCAATATTTTCAGCTCGTTGTTTCGCATTTTCAGAAGCTTGCGCAATCAATTCAAGTTTTAAATCTTCTAATTTCGAATAATAATAATTTGGATTAGATGAACTCAATTCGATGCCTTGGCTAATTAAAGTTGAGATTTCTCGCGAAGCTTTCTCTATTTTATCCAATTCTTTCGACTCGATTGTTGCATCTTGCGAAAGATTATAGCCTGTAAATTGACTAATGGAATTTCCGTTTGCATCTGTTCCGTACTGAAAATCTTTTGAAATATTTACCGCTTCAAAAACAATTTCTTTTGGATTGATTCCTTGCGAAATCAAAAAGTTTTTGACGACCGTTTGGTCAGCTTTTAATTGATCCGAAGCAACGCGCAAATCATAATCTTTGCGACTAAACGTTGCACGCCATTTAACTAAATCGGCATTAAAATCTTTCAACGCATTTCCGGTAACATTGATCGATTCAGAGCTTTTGAATTTATATTTGTAGGCGTTTCCTAATATACATGTTGCAGCAATCAGCCCAACGGCTAAAATAGATGCAACAATAACTGAAAATTTATTCATAGTAATTTGGTTTTCAGTAAATGTACAAAAAAAAAGAAAAGATGCGTTTCACTAAAAATAGTGAAATTAAGCAATCAAAATAGGAAATTCTTGATCGATGATAAAGATAATTAAATTACCTTCTGAATAATCAATTGTAACCAAATCTTCATTAGCTTTATTACGAGTTCCTATGCGAGAAAGTAAGTTCAAATCTTCATTATTCAAAGGATATTCCAAACCTTTTGTGATAATGTTTTTACATTCAGGAAAGGGTAAAAGCGAAATTGTTCGTCCAAAATAACCTTCTAATTTCGTTTCTTTTTCTGCGAAAAAATATTGACTATAATTATCGTAGAACAAAATATTGATTTGATCTTTGAAACGATAAGCCGCATTTAGATTTCCAATAAAATGATCTTGTTGACGACCGCTTGCTCCAAAAACATCAACGTTTTTGAAACCTTTATCCAAAATGATTTGTAAGGCTTTTGCAAAATCTGTATCATTTTGATCTGGAGTAGAAATAACTTCTATTTCAGAAGGGAATTGACTGATTTCGAAAGAATCAAAATCGCCCGAAATAACATCGGGCGTTATATTTAGTTTTTGTAAATAACGAAATGCACCATCTGTACAAAAAATCATATCATAATTTGATGTATCAGGCAGAATAGTAGGGACTTCGCCATTCAAAAATAAAAGAGCTTTTTTATTCACCTGGAATCCATTTTACTTCTTCGTGATTATTGTCTGTAGCAATTTTACGCCCTAAAACAAACAAATAATCAGAAAGACGATTCAAGTATTTTTGTAATTCTGGACGGATTTCTTCTTCCTCAGCCAAACCAACTGTCAAACGTTCGGCACGACGACAAATACAACGCGCAACATGAGCATGAGAAGCTGGTTGATTTCCACCTGGAAGAATAAAATGAGTCAATTGTTCCAATTGTCCTTCCAAATCATCAATCCATTCCTCTAATTGTACAATATCTTCTTCAGAAATAGTTTTCGGAATACGAGGTTTACCATTTGCCAAGTATAATTTATCGACTGGTGTTGCTAATTCAGCTCCAAGATTGAATAAACCTTTTTGGATGATGATAATTTCTTCCTCTAATGCTGGATCAATTTCATATGAACGAATTAATCCTAAATAAGAATTTAATTCGTCAACTGTTCCGTAAGAATCAATCTTTAAACTATTTTTAGAGACACGTGTTCCTCCATATAAACCTGTTGTACCTTTGTCTCCTGTTTTTGTATATACTTTCATGTGATTTCAACTAATAATTATCGAAGATAAGAAAATCTTAAATATTTTTTGGTAAAAGTGGTTTAGTAAAAAAGTGATATCCGATAGCTACGATAACTAAAATAACTGTGGTGATTATCCAAAGTGTATTAAAACCGTAATCGGTAGCAATGTGAGTTCCTAAAAATGGCGAAACAATAAAGGCAATCGCTGCTGTCATTCCGTTTAGTCCCATATAAGCTCCTCGGTTATTTTTTTGCGAACGAAAAGCTGTAACCGTTGACATCAAAGGTAAAACAAGCATTTCTCCAATAGACATCAGTCCAATTGCTAAGTACAACATTCCTAATGTGTGACTAAATGTGAAGATAAAATAACTAATTGCTGTGATAAATGAACCGAAAACTAAAAGTTGTGTAACTGTAAATCTTTTTTCGGTATAATGGATCAATAACATTTCGAATACAACAATGATTATTCCACTGAATCCCATTAATAACCCAATTTCTGTTTGTGTTAAATGCACTACATCTTTATAAAATAATGGAAGTGTATTTAGGATTTGGAAAAATGCAATAGAGAATAATACACAAAACAGATTGAATACTAAGAAAGGTGTATCAGTGTATGCATTACGTTCTTTTTCTACGACGGATTTATCAGAAATATTTTCTGAGGCAGCATTTCGTTCTTTTCTTCCATTGAAAAAGACAAAGAATACAATTCCAGCAACCAAAGCAGCTCCTGCATTACAATAGAATAATAAATCGTACGAATAATTAGATAAAAAACCTCCCATTGATGGACCAATTGAGAAACCTAAATTAACCGCCATTCTATTCAAAGAAAAAGCACGAGTGATATTTTCTTTCTTAGCATAACGTGTGATGGCAACTGAGTTTGCTGGACGAAACATTTCGCTAATAATACTCAAAACAAGCATAATAACTGCAAAAGATTCTACCGTTTTAAAATAAGGTAAAATCAAAAACATCGGAGCACTTAGAAATAAACTGATGGCTTGCACTTTAAAGTTTCCGATTTTATCTGTTATCCAACCTCCAAGCCAAGAACCAATTACAGAACCAACTCCAAAACAACTTAAGACTATTCCCGAGTTTTCTAAAGAAAATCCTAATTCGGAGATCATATAAATTCCTAAAAATGGTAAAACCATCGAACCCATTCGGTTCAACAACATTACGATGGCTAACATCCAAGATTCTTTCGAAAGTCCGCTGTAGGCGTCAATGTAAATTTTTAGAATTTTTTTCATCTCTCAATTTTCTTTTTAAATGCTACAAAGTTAAGTTCTTTTTTTACAAAAAATCGGTTATTTATCGAGGTTTCTGATATTCTTTGATTACTTTTGAAACCTCTTAAAAACAAATCTTACATCTATGTTGTTTTACAATTTCATTCTTAAGGTTTTAATTGTCATAAATGGGCTTGGAGCGGCATCTGGATTAGTGGTTGATAAACACCATGTTTACACAATTTCCGATGATAAAGCACATTTGTACGTTTACAATAAAAAGAAAAAAGAAGTGGATAAAGTTGATTTGAATCCAGAAGTAAAATCAAAACATATCACCAAAAAAGATAAACCAGATTTTGAAGCGATTACAAAATTTGACAATCATTTGTATATTCTTGGTTCGGGTTCTAAGGAAAATCGTTTCGATTTGATTTCATATAACATCAAAACCAAGGAGGTACAAAACGATAATTATAGTTTTCTTTTGGATGAATTTTTAAAAGTTTCGAATTTATCTAAAAAAGATTTTAACATCGAAGGAATTATTACAGATGGACATTGTACATATTTTTTCAACAGAGGAAATGGACCTGCTGGTGTAAATGGAATTTATAGAGTGGGAGGTAAGATAAATGATTTGAGAGGTAAATCAATTGATTTTTTTCCAATCACTTTGCCTAAAATTAACAATGAAACTACCACTTTTTCGGATGCTATTTTAGTAGATGGAAAAGTTTTGTTTACAGCAACAGTAGAATCTAAAAGTACAACTCAGTTTAATGGAGAAATAAAAGGCTCTATTATAGGTGAGTTAGATTTAGCTAGAATGGAGGTTACACGTTGGCAAAAAATTTCGGATGATAAGAAAATCGAAGGTTTAGCGTTGTATAAAGAATCTGGAAAGAATTATACCTTGTATTTGTGCGAAGATAATGATGATGACTCTAATAAAGCGTCAATTTATATCTACAAATACCAAAAGGAAATCTAATTTTTTGAATAAAGAATTTCGAAATACGGACATCGATTTTCGATTTATTCTTAAAAAATTGTGAAAGTATTTTTAAGACTATTATATTTGTCCGTCAAAATTTATTTATCAATTAAACATTATGCGAGGAAGATGGCTCATTGCAGCATTTGCAATTATTTTAAGTCTCTTGTGTATCAGACAACTAAGTTATACTTGGTACACAACTAAAGTGGAGCATGAGGCGGCGCGCTTGGCGAGTAAGCCAGAAGACGAACCAAGAATTTTAGATAGCTTGGCTCAGCATCCTCTTGATTTGGGAATTATTAAGTACGATTATGGGTATGCCAAAAACAATGAAATCAATTTAGGATTAGATTTGAAAGGTGGTATCAACGTAATTTTACAAGTTTCTGAAAGAGATTTAATCGAGAATTTATCAGCGAAAAGTCAAAACCCTATGTTGGCAACGGCTTTGGATGCTACAGATAAAGCTCAAAAAACAAACGGTAACGTACCTTATGTCGAATTATTTTTTCAAGAATTTGATAAAATAAAAGGAGGAACAAAATACGCAGCTGCAGATTTGTTTGGAAACAAAAACAATGCAGATAAAATTGCGTACAATGCTTCTGACGATCAGGTAAAAGAAGTAATCCGTAAAGATATCGAAGCTAAAGTTGCAACAGCTTATGATGTAATTAGCTCTCGTATTAATCAATTTGGTGTTGTTGAGCCAGTAATTCAACGTTTAGGTGATAAAGGTGATGGACGTATCTTGGTAGAATTACCAGGTGTTTCTGACACTGACCGTGTAAAAAAATTATTACAATCTACAGCAAAATTAGAGTTTTGGCAAGTTGTTCGTCAAGATCCTACAGTTTTACAATATTTTTCTAGCGTTAATACAGAGAAATATAATGTAAAAAATGAGAAAGGAGAAACAATCAAAACTTTAGCAGAAGTTATGCAACCAGCTGGTTCTAACGCAAGTTTTGTTGTGAATGTAAAAGATACTGCTGTTGTAAACCGTGTGATGCAAGACAAAGGTTTTGTACCTGGATTACCAGCAAACATTAGAGGATACAAATACTCTTGGGCGAATAAGCCAATGAATTTAGGTAAACAAGCAAATGATAAATCTGCTCCTAAATTATTAGAGTTTTATGTCTTAAAAGGTAAAAATGGAACGCAAGAACCATTAATTGAAGGAGATAAAGTAGTTTCTGCTGCTGGTGAACGTAATCCTGGTTCTCTTACAAATGAGCCTGTTGTTACAATGCAAATGAACCAAGTTGGTGCACAAGAGTGGTCTCGTATTACAGACGAGTTGAAACCTGCAGGTCCTGGACAACCAGGTCAAGGTGTTGCAATTGTGTTAGACAATATGGTGTATTCTGCGCCAAACATCAGTAATCAAATTACAGGAGGTAATTCTGTTATTTCTGGAAACTTTACAATTGACGAAGCAAAAGATTTAGCAAACATTTTACAAGCAGGTTCTTTACCAGCTTCATCTAAAATCGTTTCTGCTGAGGTTGTTGGTCCATCATTAGGACAAGAAGCAATCAACAGTTCGTTAATCGCTTTTGGTTGTGCATTTGCATTAGTATTAATCTGGATGGTGTTCTACTACAGCCGTGCAGGTATTTATGCTAACGTTGCATTAATCGTTAACTTATTATTCTTATTAGGATTTTTAGTATCACTTAAAGCTACATTATCTTTACCAGGTATTGCCGGGATTATCTTGACATTGGTAACAGGAATGGATGCGAATATCTTGATTTACGAACGTGTAAAAGAAGAATTAAGAAAAGGAAAATCATTACGTCAAGCAGTAGATTTCGCTTATTCATGGAAAGGGGCTTTCTCTGCAATTATCGATGCCAACTCAACATCATTTATCACAGCATTAATTTTATTCTTCTTTGGTAAAGGTCCTGTTGTAGGTTTCGCAACAACGTTTATGATTGGTATTTTTACATCAACATTTACAGCGATTTTCATTACACGTTATTTCGTAGAAGGACGTTTAGCAAAAGGAAAATCTGTTCCTTTCTATACATCATTTACAGCGCACTGGTTACAAAATATTAAGGTTGACTTATTAAAAACAAGAAAAATTTCTTATGCGATTTCAATTGTTTTAACAGTAGTTGCTTTAATCTCTATCTTCACAAAAGGATTTGATATGGGTATCGAATTCCAAGGTGGACGTACATATACAGTTCGTTTTGATAAACACGTAGATCCACAACAAATTTCTGAAAGTTTGGGTGATGTTTTCGTGTTAGATGGCGAAAAAATGATGCCACAGGTGAAAACGTATGGTGGTCAAAATCAAGTAAAAATTACAACAGCATACAAAGCTGACGAAGACGGAACAAATGTAGATGACGAGATCAAAGACAAATTATATACAGGTCTTAAATCTTATCTACCAGCAAATATGTCTGAAAAAGATTTCTCTGAAGATAATGCTACAATAGGTTTAATGTCTTCTGCAAAAGTAGGTCCTACAATTGCCGATGATACAACAAGAGCTTCTTATATAGCGGTTTCTTTAGCATTAGTTGCAATTTTCTTCTACTTAATCGTGATGTTCAAACGTTGGCAATTCTCATTATCAACTATCATCGCATTAGCGCATGACGTGATTATTGTATTAGGAGTTTTCTCTTTATTCAAAGGAATTTTACCTTTCAACATGGAGATCGACCAAGCATTTATCGCGGCGATTTTGACGGTAATTGGTTACTCGATGAATGACTCGATTATTATCTTGGATCGTATTCGTGAGAATTTAACAGTTGAGAAAAACCACAACTTGTACGATATTATTAATATTTCTACATCAGAAACATTATCACGTACAATCAATACGTCTTTATCAACGTTCTTAATCGTATTAATCATCTTTGCATTTGGTGGAGAATCAATCAAAGGATTTATGTTTGCGAAATTAATCGGTATCGTAATTGGTACATTCTCGTCTATTTTCGTTGCATCTCCTTTATTGTATGACTTTACTAAAAAAGGTCAAATGAATAAATAAGATTCAAATTTTAAATAAATTTTAAGAAAGCCATCAAAGAAATTTGATGGCTTTTTTTCTTCTACTAAATTTAGATTTTATACATTTGTTTAGTGAATAGTTTAGTAATATACCCAGCGTTTTTAGACTTCCAAGAAGTCGTGATTATTATGGTGGTTGCTGTAGTGATTTTTGGACCAGATAAAATTCCAGAAATTGCTCGTGGTTTGGGAACTGCTGTGCGCAAATTAAAAGAAGCATCTGAAGATATCAAACAAGAAATCATGAATCCTGTTCAGGATGTTGATCCTACAAAAGAGATTCAGAATACCATAAAAGAGTTAAATCCAATGAATGAAGTCAAAGATTCTTTTGCGAAAATCAATCCAATGGAAGATTTTCAGAAATCATTTGACGAAGTTCGTAATCCAGTAGATGAAATGCATCAAGCAATTCATCAAGATAATACAGTAAATGCAGCCTTGAAAGATGATGCACCAACTATGAAAGCTGTAGATCCTGTACAGGATTTGGAATTGGATGTGCAAGAAACAACAGAACCCGTTGTAGAAAATGTGGTTGAGCCAATTGTGGAAGAACCTGTGGTTGTTGTAGAACCAAAATCTGTAGACGAGGCATTAGGTTTAGGTGGATCAGTAAGTAGATAATGATACAAGATTATTTTGATTGGGACGTACAAATATTTTTGTATTTCAATAATTTAGGGAACGAAAAATGGGATTGGTTTTGGTTATTAGTAACCGATAAAAAAACATGGATTCCGTTGTATGTCATCTTTCTCATCTTACTTTATGTAAAACTTGGTTGGAAGAAAACCTTGTTAGCTGGAGTTTGTATAGCACTGATGATAACATGTGCAGATCAATTTACAAATATCTTGAAAAATTCTTTTCAACGTTTTCGTCCATGTTACACCGAATCGATTCAAGGATTATTTCGCCCGATAGATTGCGAGGGTAGAGGTAAATATGGTTTTACTTCGGCACATGCATCTAATCATATGGCGATTGCAATTTTTATTGGAATACTATTAAGACGCTATTACAAATGGTTACTTTATGTCTTACTTGTTTGGGCGTTAATGGTTGCTTACAGTAGAGTTTATGTTGGAGTACATTTTACGGGTGATATATTTTTCGGAACACTAATCGGAATATTTTTCTCGATTCTTTTCTTGAAATTGTATTATTTCTTAGAAAAAAATATTTGAAGAATTAGAACCAAAATAATATAAATTAAAAAAGTCTATAATAATTTGTTATAGACTTTTTTTGTATTGTCAAACTGAATTTATTTCAGTTTCTCATTCTATTTGATAAAATATAATTTTATTTATAACGATCTATTATTTTAGAAATATTCTTAGTCTCTTCATTAAATGTTTTCCAATCACAAACAGAATTTAGATTAATAGAATATTTACTATTATGATTGGATATACTAATATTTATTTTTCCTACATAGTCTGTGCAAAATATTTCATTTTCATATGGAGTTGTAACTATTTTATAAATATTTTCTTCTAATACTTTTTTATCGTTCTTAGAAATTTTGAATGATTTTGTTGTATAATCATTGATATTCTTCCATGTAATAAATTCTATTGAGTCAGAGTAATCATAAATTCTTATAGATAAATTTCTATCATCAATTGATATTGTATTGTACATATATTTTTTATTTACTTCTTTTTCTAACTTCTTTTCACAAGAAATATTGAAAATCAATAAACTAAAAATGAATAATAAATTATATTTCATAAAGAGTGATAATTATGTAAAATAGAAATCAGATTATTCCAAATTCTCGTCCAACTTCTTTGTTTTTTTCTTCAATTTTTTGGCTTTCTTTTTGGCTAAAAATGAATTTAAATCATCATCAATTTCTGTTGAATCTTCATCACCCAAAAGATAACCCCAAGGTTTTAATTCAGTCACATTATCAAAAACAATTTTCATCAACGCAAGTATTGGAATCGATAAAAGCATTCCCATAATTCCCCACGTCATTTCTCCAATTACTAATCCAATAATGACAATCAATGAATTGATTTTCACTTTAGAACCTACAATTTTTGGCATTACTACATTTCCATCAATTGCATGAATTGCAATAAATGCAATTAAAACAAAGAACAATTTTGAAGCTGACATTGTAGCAAATGTAATTATTAGCGTTATAATTAACGAAATAACAATTCCTACATAAGGAACAACATTTAGAACGCCAGTTAAAATAGCTAAAACAAATTTGTATTTAAGACCAAGAATAGAAAATGCAATAAAGGATAAAATTGATACGACTAACATTTGTAAAAACAAGCCAATCAAATATTGTTTGACCATTTTTTGAATAGATGTAATAACGTTATAAACCTGATCGTGTGTATTTGAATTGAATGCGTAATATAAAAATTTTACTAAATGACGACGATAAATCAACAAGAAAACAATGTATAAAAAGGTGAACAAAACTGTAACAGCCATCGATGAAACAATCGAAATTACTTTTTCAATTACAATTGTACTCGTTTCGATAGTTGTTTTGACATTTTTTGTCAAATATTCCATTTGCGCATGCGAATTAACACCAAATGTATGATGAATCCAATCTTGCAAATTCATAAAAGCTTCTATGATTTGTTTCTGAAACGTAGGCCATTCATTTGCTATTTCCGCCATTTGTATAGCAATCAAATAGAAAATTCCTAAGATAAATGCTGCAAAAAGCAAGGTGGTAATGATACTCGAAATAGCACGCGGAATGCGTAAATATCTTTCAAAAAATGCACAAACGGGTGCTAATAATATTGAAATTAAGAAGCCTAATATTAATGGAACTAAAATTCCTTTACCTATTATTGAAATAAATGTTAAACAAATGATTGACAATAATGTGCAAGTTAGTTTTAAATAAAAAGGCCATTTTCTAATGACTTCCATAATTATAAGTGTTTTATTTTGACAATTTTTTAGATAAGTTGTATAAATATAGTTTTATTTCTTAAGATTTTATTTGAATCTTACGTTTATTTCAATAAAAAAACCACGTTGTAATAACGTGGTTTTCAGAATATAGTGAAAAATATTATTTTTTCTTTGCATTTTTGCTTTCGTCAACGATGGTCATTTCATCAATCAAACGTTGCGCATTAGCATACTTGTCAACTACCCACAAAATGTAACGAGAGTCCACCATAATATTACGACAAATCTCTGGATCATAATTTAAATCTGACATTGTTCCTTCCCAAACACGGTCAAAATTTAATCCGATTAATTCTCCTTTTGCATTCAATGCAGGAGAACCAGAATTACCACCAGTTGTATGGTTTGTTGCAATAAAGTTTACAGGTAATTTTCCGTTTTTATCGGCGTATTTTCCATAATCTTTTTTGTCATATAAACTCAACATTTGTTTTGGTAAATCATACTCATAATCTCCCGGAATATATTTTTCCATGACACCTTCCATGTGTGTGACAGGCTCGTAATAAACCGCATCGCGTGGTTGGTAACCATCAACTTTTCCGTAAGTTACACGTAAAGTAGAATTCGCATCTGGGAAGATTTTTTTGTCTGTAAAAACATCCATTTGTGCTTTCATATACGTACGCATCAACTTGTTAATTTTATCTTGATTCGCTAAATATGTAGGCGTAACTTTTGTTTGATTTGCATCTAAAATCAAACGAATTTGAGCAATTAAAGCATCTTCTTTTAAGGCTTTAATAAACTCAGCATCATTTTCAGCTAATGCTTTGATATTTCCTAAAACAGATTGACCATTAATTTTTTTCGTTCCATTGATTACCGAATTTCCTAAAGCCGTTTTGATATTTGCAGCAGTTGTAGTTGGTAATAAATTTTGAGGAACAACTTTGAAATAATTATCTGCCAAATCAGAAGAAATAGTTTTGTCTAATTCAGGATTATAATCCTTGTGCATAGACGCAACAGTATTCAACGCTTTTGCTTTAGTTTCGGCATAATTTTTTTGCCCAACCGCATTCAAAATATTGTTTAATGTTAATGCCATTCTGAATGTTTCTGAATTTGAGAAAAACGTTTCAGAATACATTGTGTACGCTAAATTATAATCTTGATTTGCTTTATTAACTTGATTTAATTCAGAAATAATATTCGAATATTCACCTTTTAATTTTGGATTTTTTGCAATACGATTCATAAATTCTTGCTCGTATTGTTGACGTTTTTCTACAGCTTTCGAACGATTAAGTCCTAAAACTTCACCAACCCATTTTTTGTGTGAATTCGAAATACGCGCTTGTTTAGATGCATAAGCGATACGAGTTGCATCGTCTTCACGCATTTTTTTATCGATATGAGATAACGCAATTGTACGCACATTGATACGCGCAGGATCAATCACATCTTTTATTTGCTGGATAGAAGATGCTGGTAAATATTCGTCCGTTGCACCTGGGAAACCATATACAAACGTGAAATCATCCTCGCTAATTCCTGAAATATTAATTGGTAAGAAATGTTTTGGTTTGTACGGAACATTGTCTGGAGAATAATCAGCAGGTTTGTTGTTTTTATCTGCATAAATCCTAAACATCGAAAAATCTCCTGTATGACGTGGCCAAACCCAGTTATCTGTATCATTTCCGTATTTCCCAATTGCAGATGGCGGCGCACCAACTAAACGAATATCTTTGTATGTTTCTGTCGTAAATTGGTAATATTTATTTCCTTTGTAAAAAGGCTTAATAAATACTGAACGATAAGATTCTGTCTTGCTTTTAGCATTAAAATCTTCAATGTTTTTCTTGATGATTTTGTTACGATCTTCCTCCGACATATTATCATTAACACCAGCTAAAATGGCTGTAGTTACATCTTTAATGTCTACAATAAAAGTCGCTGTTAAACCTTCGTTTGGTAATTCGTCTTTCAGCTCTTTAGCCCAAAAACCATCTGTTAAATAATCATTTTCTAAAGATGAATGTGCTTGGATTTCTCCATAACCACAGTGATGATTAGTTAGTAGTAAACCATTTGGAGAAATAACTTCTGATGTACAACCGCCACCAAAGTGAGCAACTGCATTGTTGATACTTTTATCTCCAGTACTGAAAATGTCTTTTGATGAGATTTTCAATCCCATGTCTTTCATTTCCTTTTCATTCAATTCTGTTGGAATCCACATTCCACCACCTTGTTGTGCAAAAACACTAAAGTTTGCAAACAAAGCCATTAAAATAGATCCTTTAACGAATAGTTTCTTCATTTTTATTTGATTATTTTATTCTACCGATTTCTAAGAATTCCAAAGATAAAGATTTTTATTCAATCGTTAATGTATTGCTCAAAACCATTATTTTTAGAGGTGTTTATTCAGTTTTTTTTATTGGACAAAATCAATTATTTTTAACAAAAATTAACAATTTATATATGAATTTCAGTAAAATATTTACACTATTATTAGCTTTAGCTACTTTAACTTCATGTACAATTTCTGAGGAAGTTGTTGTAAATGAAAAAGGTGAGTTTGATTATTTTCAAAAAATAGATATACCTCAAATTGGAGCAATGATGAATTCAAGTAATATTGATGATAAGATTGAGATGAATCAAATTTCGAATAATGAGTATTCATATTATGAATTTGTTCAGTTATTACAAGAAAAAGGTGGAGAAAAATTCAGAAAACAAACCGAAAAATTTGACTTATATAAAGATGATTTATCTGCAATTGATTTTTTTAAATTTCGATTAGACTTGAGAGATAAATTTGCAATAGAAATGATTAATAAATCTAAATCTGCAGAAGAATTTAATTCAAATTCAAAAATTATTGAAGAAACTTTTGCAGGTATCAATATAAAAGAAGAAAAAAGAATTACAGATGAATTAAGTCAAAAGAAAAAGAGAAAGAGAAAATCAAAACAATTAGTCGATGAACCTTTATTTAGTGATAATCCTATGGCGATGATGACAAGCTCAACATATGCTTTCGATGGAAAATCTTTCTCTAAAACAATTGATGCTGAAAAATTTTCAAAAGATTTTGATAAACAGAACTTTGATAATGATGAAGAAAAAGCGATTTTTTTAGGAATGTTGAAACAAATTAAGTTTAAATATAAATATACTTTTTCTAAGAAAATAAAATCTTTAAATATTACTGATGCAATGTTTACTTTAGATGGAAAAACATTTATAAAGGAATATACATTAGAAGAAATCCTTAATAATCCTAGTTTAGGAAATTTTAAAGTAGAGCTTGAAGATTAATGATAATTTTTGAAATCCTTCGTAAATTTGACATTCGAAACACATTGTGAAATGAAACAAATTGTCGAATTCCAAGATTTAGGAATTAACAGAGATTACCAAGAGATTTGGGATTATCAAGAAAGTCTTTTAGCAGAGAATATAGCCGTAAAACAATATAATAGAGCGCAAGAAAAGGAGGGAAGTTCAGATTTTAAAAATACTAGAAATCATTTACTTTTTGTAGAACATCCGCACGTTTATACGCTTGGAAAAAGTGGACATTTAGAAAATATGTTGGCTTCGAGTGATAAATTAAACGAAATAAATGCAACTTTTGTGAAAACCAATCGTGGTGGAGATATAACGTATCATGGACCGCAACAATTGGTTGGTTATCCGATTATGGATTTGGATACTTTCAAGCCAGATATTCATTTGTATATGCGCAATTTGGAAGAAGTGATTATCAAAACTATTGCCGAATATGGATTAAAAGGTGAGCGTTCTCAAGGAGAAACTGGTGTTTGGTTGGATGTTGGTCGACCTTTTGCTCGAAAAATTTGTGCAATGGGTGTTAAGGCTTCACGTTGGGTAACGATGCATGGTTTAGCGCTAAATGTGAATACAGATTTGCGTTATTTTGAATACATTATTCCATGCGGAATTCAGGATAAAGCTGTAGCTTCATTAGAAAGAGAACTTGGACATCAGGTAGATATGAACGAAGTAAAAGCGTTTACGAAGAAACATTTTGCAGAAGTTTTTGATGTCGAATTTAAATAAGATAATTAAGAAATATAAAAAATAATCCTCGTTAAGATTTTTAGCGAGGATTATTTTTTTGATGAGAATTAAAAACTAAAACTTATTTTTTAATATATTTCTCAAAGCCAATATTTAGCTTGATCAGTTCTCTAACCGCTAATTTCGAAACTTCTTCGGCTCCAAGTTTTGATAGATGCGTATCATCGTCTTTACCTTTTGGATAATATTCAATTTCATTAGGTTGATAATGTAAATGCAATTTTTTAGAGTTTTCTGGACCATATTTTATTTCCAATTTCTCTGTCAAATATTGCATATCAACAAACGGAACATCCAAATCTTTTGCAACATTTCTCACAATCAAAGGATATAAACCATGTGTATCAACCAAAACGCCTTTTTCGTTAAAATTTCGACGAACAATAGAAGTCATTAAAATCGGAATTGCACCTTTTGCTCGTGCTTCTGTAACGTATTGTTCCAAATTTGCGCGATATTGAGTGACAGGATTTGTGTAACGAATAGAATCTTCAATTTTTTGATCGTTATGTCCAAATTGAATAATTACATAATCGCCTTTTTTTAATTGATTCTGAACTTTTTTCCATCTTCCTTCTGTTCTAAAACTTTTGGAACTTCTTCCATTTGTTGCATGATTCTGAATTTCTAAATCAGAATTCATTAACTCAGGTAAAAGTTGTCCCCAGCCATGTTCGGGATTTTTAGTTGGATTTTCTTTATTCGCCATTGTCGAATCTCCAACAAGGAATAAGGTTCTTTTTTGTGCGAATGATATGCTAAAAAATAAGCATAATATTGTTGATAAAATTATTTTTTTCATGTTAATTTTGCTTTGGATTCCATCCGTTAAAAATATTCTCGATGGTATATTTTTGTATTTCTTTTTCGGTTAATTGATGCGACCAATTTGCTCTTTTTTGAGGATTATTTCCTAAACCTTTGCTTTTATATTCTGCATAATAAGCTGTTTTTTCTTTATCTGGAAACATTGCATCACCTTTCCATTCGTTCCAGCCAATAGGAAGAATATGTTTTCCCATTTCGGTATGTATAAAAACTGTTTTGGCAAAAGGTCGCCAAGGTCTTCCCAAATAAACTTTTGTCACATTGTCTTCTGCAATAAGGCTACAATTGAAAAATACATAACCAAATTCTCGCTCTTGATGTGTTGCCGCAGCTGTAATATAAGAGTTAGCCAAACTTTTTATGATGCAATTCTCAAAAACGGCAATTGCTTCACCAAAAATAAAATCGGTTGTTCCTTCGATATAACAATTTTGATAATATTGTCGACTTCTATTTGTTGCAGTGTACAATGTATCTTGACATCCTAATAATCGAATATTTTTTGCCACAAATTTATCGCCTTCCACATGCAACGCAACAGCTTGTCCTTGGTTACAACTTTCGTTTTGTATCGTGAGATTTTCTAATTGTATATCATCTGCTTCAACCAAAAAAGTGTAGGAAGTATAGGTTGTCATTTTTTGATTGGTTAAACCATCTATTTTTCCTGAAAAATCATTATTAGTAATAATAGTTTTCTCTGAATCTTCACCTTTTATCTTTATTTTATGTTTCCAAGAAGGAATTCTAATTTTTTCGTGATAAACGCCATTTTTAACAAGAATCAAAGCTTGATCTGGTCCTAAATCTCTCAACGAATTAATCGCTTCTTGAATAGATGTAAAATCTGCTTGTTGATCTTTTGCAACAGTAATTGTTTTGTATTGAGCATTTACATTAGTATAGATGAAATGTAAACAAACTATAAAAATGAATTGAATGATTTTCATTTGTTAAATCGTTTCGTTAAAAAATCAATAATGTAGTCTTTCGTTTCATCAAACCAAGGATTCATCAACCAAAAAGAATGAGGCGAATTCTTAATTTCGTATGCTTCATTTAGAATATGATAATCGCTTAATTTTTTCATCATATCATCTCTACCAGCTCGAAATCTCGGTTGCGAACTATTGATAAATAGAGTAGGAGGCGTTTTAGAATTCACATATTCCAAAGGCGAAGCTTCTTTCCAAAGTTCAAAATTATCTTGTTTCGTATAACCGAAAAAATAACTGGCATAAGTACCTTCTTCAGCTTCGGGATGAATAAAAGAAACAATTCCATCAATATTGATAATTGCAGCAATTTTCTTTGATTTTACGCCGTAAAGTGTTGCCAATTGAGCACCTGCAGAAGCGCCAAGAATAACGATTTTCGATTGATCGAGTTTGTGTTTTTTACGATTCTTTATTAAATAATTAACTGCATCATCCATATCTTCTAAAGGAGCAGGATATTTTGCAACATCACTTAATCTATAATTTATTGCCATTGTTACAAAACCAGCCGAAGCAAGCGCTTGAGCCATTGGTTTTTGATTTTCTTTGCTACCCGAAATCCAACCTCCACCATGTACAAGAACAATAGCTATAGAAGTTTTAGTTTGATTTTTTGGTTGATAAATATCTGCTTTTAATTGATGTTTTTTTTGATAAATTATATCCTCAAACGCATTAATATTTTCGAAGTTTTTAGAAGAAATCGGCGTAATAAAAGGATAATTTTTCTTTAATTTTTTGTAAGTCGTTTCGATTGTATAAGGCGAAGCCTTCGGTCTCTCAACTTGACCGAAGGCTATCACCATATGCATCATAAAAACAAACAAAATCTTTTTAATTGATAACTGCATTCTTTTTGACTTCTTTAGAACTTGTTACATTCTTCTTATCAAATGCTTTTGGTAACTTGATTTTATCAGATTCATTACCAATAATCTTAATTTCTGGAGTTATAGCTGACTTGAATTCAGTAGTGCTTAAATCAACATTTTTACTGTTAAAAATTGTGACCGCTTTTCCGTCTTTGTAATTGAATTTTACATTTTTCAATTGAATTCCATCAGCATCAATAATACTTAAAGCTTTTTTCGTGTCGAAAGTCGAATTTTCAACCACAATATTTTTAATATTCATTTCTGCAAGTCCCATGATAAACAAGGCTTCGTGAGAACTTACAACATTAATATTTTTGAAAAATATATTTCGAATTGTTGGAGTTTCCTCTGTTACTGGAACTTTTTTATCATTTCTTTTTTCGTCATCCGCATTTTGATCATCTTCTACAATCGGAGAATTTCCTTCGTAAAACATGTTAAAACCAATTGCTTGTGCAGGAATATTAATCATATCAATATTAGAGATATAAATATTTTCGATTAATCCACCACGACCGCGAGTCGTTTTGAATCTTAAACCAATATCTGTTCCGATAAAAGTTGCACCAGAAACATGAACATTGCGAACGCCACCAGACATTTCACTACCAATTACAAATCCGCCGTGTGCATGATAAACTGTGTTATTTTTGATAATGACATTTTCAGTAGGAATTCCACGATCGCGACCATCTTTATCTTTTCCAGATTTGATACAAATTGCATCATCACCCACATCAAACGTATTGTTGTAAATCAACACATTTTTACACGATTCTAAATCCAATCCATCTCCATTTTGAGAATACCAAGGATTTCTAACATTCAAATTTCGAATGATAATATTCGAACTCATTAACGGATGAATGTTCCATGCAGGTGAATTTTGAAACGTTGGACCATCTAAAAGTACACGATCCGAATTAACAATACTAACCATTACTGGACGTAAAAAATCTCTTACTTTAATTAGATCTTCTTTGCTGATTTTATCAGGAACATTAAAATTAGAACTGCTGATATAACCTAATTTAGAACCTTCGCTTGGAAACCACGTTTTTTTGTCATTCGATAAAACTCCGCCAGACGCAACCAAATTTTTCCATTGAGAATCTGTCATTTTACCCTTCTTTACAAAACGCCATGCATCACCATTTCCATCGATTGTTCCATTTCCAGTAATCGCAATATTCTGTGCATTTTTAGCAGAAATAGGCGAAACTGTACGCGTTGTATTTAATCCTTCGAAGCTTGTTTCAACCAAAGGATAATCGTTAAAATCTTTACTAAAAATCAATAAAGCGCCATCTTCTAAATGTAAGTTAATATTACTTTTAATTTCGATAGGTCCACTCAACCAAATTCCGCGCGGAATAACAACTTTTCCTCCACCTTTCGCACTTGTTTCTGAAATAGCTTTGTTGATTGCTTCTGTATTTTTGAAAATTCCGTCCGATTTTGCACCATATTGTGCAATTGAAACAACACGATTTGGAAACGAAGTTTCTTTTACTTTCGGCATATTGAACTCAATATCCTTGTAAATATTCTCATCAACTTGAGCTGATAAATGAGTAGAACAAACAACCGCTAAGGCAACTGTAAGTAGTTTTATGTATTTTTTCATTATTTAATGTTTTTGTTTTGAATGATAGTTTTGAATTCTTTGAAAACAATTGATGCGACAGCTTTTGCGCCTGCAATTTGAAAATGTGTGTTATCTTTTTGTCCATTTGGATAAGCATCGTACAAATTCGCTTCAAAATTCATGAAATAGGTTTTTGTTACATATTCTTGTCCTTTTTGGCTAAAAAAATCCATCGATAATTGATTCAAATCTAAGAATGCAACATTTTTTTCTTTTGCAATTTCTTTAGCGACAAATGGATATTCGCCATGTACATTTTCTAACTTTCCATTTTTCCAAGGATAATTTCTCGCAACAGGACTTAAAATAATTGGAATTGCACCTTTTTCTCTTGTTTGATCCACATATAATCTCAAAAATTCTTTGTAACCTTCTAAATTTACAAATCGTTCTGGTTTATCTTCGGCGGCATCATTATGTCCAAATTGAATCAACACATAATCACCTTTTTTTAATTGTGAATAAACCTCTCGCCATCTACCTTCTTGAAAAAAAGTACGCGTACTTCGACCACCTTTTGCTTTATCCTTGACGATGATATTTTTATTCGCTAAATGCTTTACATCTTGTATGCTATCTTTTGCAAAAAATGGTTGAAATTCTTGTCCCCAACCAGCAATTGGATATCTGTTTTTCATATAGTTTTTACCCGGATCATAATCGCCTGTATAATCCGCAACAGTTGAATCTCCGATTAAGAAAATGGTGATAGATTTTCCTTTTTGTGCATGACAAAAACTTGACAAAGTAATGAAGCAAATCAAGGTATATAAAAATTGTTTTGTCTTCATTATTTCTCGTTTTTATCTATTCTGAACCAATCAAAATCAGCATAACCACCACGTTTTGCATCTTGAGAACTTATACTATACACGCCAACTTTTGCTCCAATCCATTTTCCTGGTTTAGCTTGAAATGGTTCTCCGATTGATGTATATTTTTTTCCGTTTTCACTAAAACTAAATTGACAAATTCCGTTTGGTTCGCTCACTTTTACTTTCAAGAAAACTTCATTCGTTGATAATTTTACTTCGGATAGAATTTTTTCTGGATTATTTTTCTCTGCTTTTTCTGCTCGAATCAATTGTAAATAATAGCCATCTTTTTTATTTGTAATAACCAAAGATTGATAATCTGTTCCCATGATTAATAAACCAGCTGTTTTTCCTTCTGTAGCATCTTCAGGCGTAAGTTTTACTTTTGTTGAAGCTGTGAAATTTGGTGCAGGAAATTTTTGCGTTAACAAATTAGGAACCGTCCAAAGGTTATTCGAATTTTCAGGAACTTTGATAGAGAAAAGACGAAGAAAATTTTGGTTTGCTAATTTACTGTACCAAACAATTGAAGGATTTGCGCTCCATTGCCATTGTAATCCGATATCATTTCCTTTAAAATCATCCGTTTCCGAAGGATTTATAATTTCAGATTTATTTGAAATTGTAGGTTTTTTATATGTTAAAACTGGTTCTCCAATTCCATTTTTATCTTGATCGACACCAATAAACGGCCAATCGTTGATCCATTTCATCGGTTGAAGATGAACAATTCGTCCGTAAGTATCCGCGTCTTGAAAATGATAGAACCAATCTTCTCCATTTTTTGTATCCACCCAAGCACCTTGATGAGGTCCATTGACAGTTGATTTTCCTTGTTCTAAAACAATTTTTTCATCATAAGGTCCATAAATATTTTTTGAACGTAAAACCAATTGCCAACCAGTAGCTACACCACCTGCAGGAGCAAAAATGTAATAATAACCATTGCGTTTATAGACTTTTGGGCCTTCGACAGTTGGATGATTTTCGTGTCCATCGAAAATGTGTTTTCCTTTATCTAAGACTTTTGTTCCTTCCGCATTCATTTTTTTGATTGTCAAAAGGCTTTTTACACCAGCGCGACTTCCTGCCCAACCATGTACGATATAGGCATTTCCGTCCTCATCCCAAAACGGACACGTATCAATAATACCTTTTCCTTCTTCAACTAAAACAGGATCTTCCCATTTCCCGAAAGGATTTTTGGTTTTGACCATATAAATTCCGAAATCTGGATCGCCCCAATAAATATAATATTCGTTGTTGTGAAATCTGATACTCGGTGCCCAAACACCATCGCCTCTTTTTGGCGTGCTAAAATGTTTGATAGGAAAAACATCGGGTAGGGCATGATTAACCAATTTCCAATTAATCATATCAGTTGAATGTAAAATTGGTAAACCTGGCGCTTCATTAAAACTGGAAGCTGTCATGAAAAAATCATCACCCACACGAATTGCATCAGGATCAGAATAATCTGCATATAAAACAGGATTTTTGTATGTTCCGTTTCCTAAATCTGATACCCAAACATTTGATTTTTGAGCGTGTATTGGCAAGAAATTTAATCCTAATAATGATAGGAGAATTAATGTTGATTTCATGGCGATTAACGATTTAATTCTAATGCAGCTAATATAAATGGTCCAGTTCCTTTTGGATCATTTGCTCTTATTTCTTCATTGATGTAATACTCGTAAGAACCATCACGATAAGGATTTCCTCCTAAACCAGCAACAGCACAGCATTTTTCTAAACTTACAATACCTTTTTCATCGACTTGAATAAATTCTTTTAAAATTCCTTCAAATCCATTTTTGGCATTTTTCATGTATGATTTTGGCAAATAACCTTTGTTAACACCTTTCGCTAACGTATAAACGTACATCGAAGAACCCGTCGCTTCCAAATAATTACCTGTTCTATTTCCTTGATCCAAAACTTGATACCAAGTCCCCGAAGAATGTTGAACCTTCACAATCGCTTCTGCATATTGATTAAGGTATTTGATTAATTTATCACGACCTTGATAATCTTTTGGCAAATAATCTAACACATCAACCAAAGCCATTCCGTACCAACCCATTCCTCTCGACCAGAAGTGTTGAGAAAGGCCTGTTGTACTATTTGACCATTTTTCTTTTCTGCTTTCGTCCCAACCATGATAATATAAACCAGTTTTTGGATCGCGATTATATTTTTCGATTAAGTCAAATTGTAAAACAATTTTATCGTACGATTTTTTCGCTTCTGTTGCGCTCTGAAATTTTGTTGCATATTTTGCATGAAAAGGTTCGGCCATATAAACACCATCTAACCACATCTGATTTGGATAGATTTTTTTGTGCCAATATCCGCCTTCCGTTGTTGTTGGTTGTTGTTCTAATTGCTTATCCAACGTTTCCATTGCAATTTTGAAACGATTTTCTTTTGTTTTTTCATATAAATCAAAAATTGCATCACCAGATTTGATCATATCTAAATTATAATTCTCGAATTTATACGTATCAATTTTTCCGTTCGAATCAATCATTCTATTTGCATAATCGTAGATATAATTATAGACCGTTTGATTATTTGTTTGCTCATATACTTTGTACATAGCGTCTAAAACCAATCCATTTGTATAACTCCAACGTGGTTTTTTTTGAAAATCTAAAAGCGTAGGATCAGGGAAACGAATAGTCTCTGAAATTGCCATTCGTTCTGACCATTTTAATTTTGGATTGACAAGAATATCTTCTGTATTTTTTTTCTGACTGATACAAGACGTACTCGAGATTATCATCAAACCACAAACCGTTGTTTTTAAAATGTTTTTCATCATCAACTATTTATAAACGATTAGACTTTTCTAATTGAACCAATTTCGAATTCAAATCATTGTAGAATTCAGTTTCATTTTTAAGTCCATTTGGTTCTTGTGCCCAAGCTGCCAAAATATAATATGTCATTGTTTTGGTTGTCGGTTTGAAAACGATTAAATGATCATCTTTTCCATCAACTAATTTTTCTACCTCATCCGATTTATAGAAAATTGCCATTCCAAGCAAATCATTTTTGTCAACTAAAGTTTGTTTTCCGTAAGTTGCGATATATCCCCAATTTCCATTTAAGCTTTTCTTTTGCTTCAACGGAATATTTTTGAATTTCACCAAACCAGTTGTTAAACCATTCGTTAAGACAGAAGTTTTCAATTCAAATTTAGAAAAACGATCATAAGGATAAATTGAAACTTTCGCTTTTACATCTGTTGTATGATTATCAGTTTTCCATTTAGAATAATCAATTTCAAAACTCGAAACATTTTTACTGTTTTTTATTTTGATATATGTGTTTTCAACTTGATGCAAATGCGCAACTGTATCATTCACTAATCGTCCAAAACCACCAATTCCAAGCGATTTACCAGCTTTCAAGATATCTTGTCCCCAAGGAAGAGGTTCGTGATAAGAATCAAAACCATCTTGTCCAACATCTTGTAAAACTTGTGTTTTCACTTTTTTTCCAAAAATATCAACCGCATTTCTCCAATCCAAATACAAGCGGTAACCAACATTTTGATTTTCCCAACCTGGACCTTCGTATCGAATATCAAAAGCATGATCGGTATGTTGAGGATCAAGTGTATGTTCTTGTACATTTCGAAATGTTCCGCCTTCATATTCTTTATGACCTCTTTTTCCATCTACCCATTTTCCGCCTTCTTTTATAGAAATTTCTGAATAGGTAAATCCATTGTTTTCATGTTGAACCAATCTGTTACTACAAGAAGTGACAAGGATTAATGTTGTTATTGTGGCAATAATTTTTTTCATACGTATTAATTTTTAAAATTAGTAAGGAGTTTAATTGACGATCCAATCACCTAAAACATTCTTTTTAGAGAATGCTAAAGCTTCTTGAGCAGTTAATTGACGACTCCATTTAACTCTTTTATTTGCGATATGTTTACCAGTAGATTTGTATTCGGAGTAGCGTGTTGTAGATTCATTTGCAACTTTTCCCCAATTGTTCCAACCTTCTGCTTTAACAGACAAATCCATGTCACAATTGATAAAAGCAGTTTGAGCAAAAGGTCGCCAAGGTCTTCCCAAATGATGAGAATCTTGATTGTTTCCTGAAATTTTACAATTCTCGAAAACGAAACCGTATTTCTGATCTTCTGTCGTTGATGCCGCTGTAATGTATCCTTTCCCTTTATTATTTAGCTGACAGTTCTCAAAATAAGCGGTTCCTGCTCCGAAAATGTAATCGACTGTACCTTCGATGTAACAGTTGTTAAAATATTGTCTGCTTCCGCTTTTCACCAAATACAACGTATCTTGATTTCCTAAAAATCGACAATTTGTAAATTTTATTTTATCTGCATCAACGCGAACAGCAACAGCTTGTCCAACTTCGCCTGCACTATTTTCGAATGTTATATTTTCGGCTGAAAAATTGTCTCCAAAAATAAAATATGAAGCCGAACCTGATGTTCCAATTTCTTGACCAATATTATTTAATTTTGATGCGTAATCATCATACGTCAAAATGGTTTTGTATTGATTTTCACCAATAAAATTAATCATCGTTTTAGAAGGAGGCAAAGTGATTTTTTCTTTGTAAACACCATTTTTAATCAAAACTTTTACAGGAACTCGACTAAAATCGGGTAGTGCAGCAATTAATTCTTGAATAGTTTTGAATTGCCCCGAACCATCTTTCGCTACAATAAAATCATAATCTTTGACTTTGTTATTCGCTGAATTAATCTTTTCTGAAACTAACGATTCTGCATAAACTTCTAAATTGGTATATTGACTTGATAAATTGTAACCGTTTGCATCATTAATACCAACTTTCAAATTATTTCTTTTTTCCCATTCATCGTCCATTCCATCTAGATCTGTATCTGTAGGAATATTGTATGTTTTTAACGTAGGAAATCCGCCAACTTCTGTTTGACTATCGATAATTCCAGTCATATTTTTTGGATATCCATTTGTTAAATAACCAATTAATCGATTATCAACTTCATCGCGTTTTAAACTTGCTCCAGCATGTGCTTGAACCATTTTGTATGCATTTTCAGCAGAATGAGTGATAATTTCATTTTTACCAAATTCAGTTTCAGCTTTTGCTTTTAATGGCTCATCAGCTTGTACACCGCCATTCCAGTTATTTGATGTTATATCAGCATAACCTTCTATAAAATTTCCGTTGACATAAAATTTACCATACGGAATAGAAGGATTTACAATTCTATTTTTATGTTTTGTGGCTGGACCAGATTTGAAATAATTATTAATCAAATTATATTTTCCATTTTCTCCGCCATAAATAGAATTTGCGCCCCAATTAAAAATCACGTTATTACGAAAATCAACCATTTCATCTTCAGGATTCACAGTTGATTCTGAACCACTAAAACGAGGATTTCGACTATTGTTACTCATAATTAGATTGTGGTGGAAACTTGCAGGCTCACCACCCCAAATACCACCATAACCATGCGCTCCTTTTATATGGACAGATTTATTAAGAGCTTCTGATATGATAGACCATTGAATTGTAAGATTTTTGACACGATAAAACGAGATGTTTTCGTCCGTAGCCCAACTTACCGAACAATGATCTATGATTATATTTTGTGCATTTCGACCACCCAAAGCATCACCTTCTACTTTTGCTAAATCGCCTAAACGAAATCTCATGTAACGAATAATTACATTATCAGATTTGATGGTTACAGGATAATTAGAAACGGTAATACCATCTCCAGGAGCAGTTTGTCCAAGAATAGAAATGTTTCCGTAATTAATATCCAAAGGGGATTGCAATACAATGTTTCCAGAAACAGCAAAAACGATTGTTCTGCTCAATTTTTTCTGAATACCGTATCGTAAACTTCCTTTACCAGAATCGTTGAGATTTGTGACAATATAGACTTCTCCACCTCGTCCACCAGAACTATACCTGCCATATCCTTCGGCAGAAGGAAAAGCAGGTAAATTCTGTGCAAATAAACATGAGTGAATTAAAAATATAAATGTAATTGCGATGTGTGATTTCATTCTTTATCGTTTAATTAATTCCACCATCTTGGATCTCCAATCGCAGCACCTGTAGAAGATGCAGTTCTTAATGGAGAATTGATTGGTAATGTAAAATCAATTGTTGTGTTTGTCCAATTTAGAGCATTTTCTTGATTATTTGTAGAAGTTACTCCAGTTGGAAAAACAAGTTTTTGTAAATCAGCAGCTTTACCATTCGTTAAATTATAGAAATTGTTGAACGTAAAAACAGCTGTACTTGTAGTAGTCAAACGAATTAAATTATTACTCGATAAACTTCCTCCAACTCTTGGCGAATTTGCAATAATATTATTGGTAAAATTAGCTTTGATAGGCACGTTATTGTTGTCTAATAGAGGAAAAGAAGAACTTTGTCCAAAACTGTTAATCGTACAATTGTTGACATTAATTGTTGCGTTTGCAGATGGCGTAGTAATGCTTTCTCTGTATCGAATAAATAAATCTCCAACTTCTGTAAATGTTGAATTTTCGATATTAACTTCGTTAAAAAGTAATTTATCTAAATGTAAAAATCCGTAAGATGAAGCTGGGAAATTTTTGAAGAAAGAATGTTTAATTTCAAATTTATCCATTACATATCCGCTATTTGGACCTCTATTTGCTCTGAAAGCTGAGGTTTTAACATTGCTTACAACACAATTTTCAATCGATACATTTGCAAAATTAGCCTTCGCACCATTGCTACTGTTGCTTGTCAAATTGATTAAATAATCTGCCGTATTTGCGCTTCCATCTAATTCGATATTCTTTAGATGTAAACCAGCTCCAGTATCATTTAACGTAAATTCTTTGAAAGAAACTTTTGTGTCTTCTGGATTTCCAGAAATTCCAATCAATGAAATTTTCTTCGCATTAATCGTGAATAATTTATCGCCAGAATCATATTTTCCAGGATTTAATCCAATGATATCACCATCTTTTGCATTGTTAATCAAGGTGATTAAATCATCGCCAGAGTTAGCAATAACACTATAACTTGTAGATGATTTTGTCGTGAAATTCTGAGAACCAACGCTTGTATTTCCTTTATAAATTTCGACTGTATATCGTGTGCTTGGATTAAGTCCTTTTGTTGTTTTAAGTCCAGCAGCTGCTTCGCTACTTGTGATTTGACTTACAATAGGATCGCCAACATAAACAGGATCTTGACCAGAAACTTGGGTATAAGCTTGAAATCTCAATTCAGTTACTCCAGAAGTTACGTCCCAACTAACCGTTGCTTGATTTTCCAGAATATTTGGATCATAAATAGGATGCAAAATTTGGATTCCAATAATTTTAATTCGCTTACTAACAGACCAGTGAGACTCTGGTCTGTTTTCATAAGCATTTGTTTTAACACGTATAAAGAAATTTTTTCTCACGGGAATTTCTTGATCCGTAATAACAACTCCAGCAGAATCTGTTTTTTTAGTTAAAATGATATCTTTTGGATTTGTAAACAACGAATCGCTCGAAACCTCTGTTGTGTAAGTTTCGTCAATATTATTAGTGTATAGAGAAGGTGACCAAGTGACTTTTGTTTCTGTTTCAAAATTTTCAACAGATAAAGACAATGGTGTAAACATTCTCATTGGATCGTTAGATTCTGATTGAAATTCATCATCATTACAAGAGATTACAGCATTTGCAGAAAGTAATACTGCTCCTATAATCAATATTTTACAAAAAGTTTTTTTCATAATAATTGTGTTTTAGTATCCGTAATCTTGTGTTAAATTATAATTTGTATTGATGATATCTTGATAGATTGGTAACAATTCTGAATGATTTGGTTTGTAATATTGTAACCAACCTTTTCGCTCGTCGTTAATCATTGTTGCAGCCATTCCTGTTTGCCAGTTTATGCGTGTATATCCCGTTGGAGTAGAAGCAACAGAAGGAGTGTAGAACAATTCTGTTTTATCATTTCCAACAAAATAAGTATCTAAACTCAAAACAGTTTTTTGGGCTGTCTGTGTTGGATCGTATTTCCCAATTTTGTAATAGATGTATTTAGGTACATTGGCATATTCTCCCGTTCCATCTAATAAATTTTGCAATTTAGCACGAGTTTCTGTTACTACTTGACCTAAAAGATTCCATCTGATTAAGTCATATTTTCGGATAGATTCTCCACCAAATTCCAATAATCTTTCGTGTACAATTTGCTCAAAAAATCCTTGGTAGCTATTCGCTGTAACTGCAGGCATTTTATCAGGATTGTTTGCATAAGCTCTAGCTCTAACTTCTCTCAAAGCATCTATTGCAGCAGCTGTTGGTCCACCGTTTAATTCATTTTCTGCCTCAGCAAACATTAATAAAACATCTGCAAAACGCATAATTGGCCAATTGATTCCAACATTTTGAGAAGGACCTGTTACTTTTGTCCAAGATTTTCTAAATTTTCCGTCTGTTAAAGCATCAATTTTTACCACTTGTGTTAAATCATCAGCATTAATTTCGAATGCATTGATTGTGACATCTCGTCTTTGATCATATTTATCAAATTCATAAAAATAAGTTGGTAAAGCATTGATTCCACCGCCACCATTCCATTTAGAAGCTGCGTTATGACGCAATCCGTTGTAATAACCAAGTTTACTATCTGTTCGTGCATTTCCACCGAAAGCACCAACTTGAAAAATCATTTCGTTTGTGTTATCCATGCGACCTTCGTGAATAGCACGGAAAACATCTTCGTAATTTGGATTGATGTTATGGCTTCCACGTTGTTGCATAATGTCAAACGTTTCGTTACGAGCAATTTGATAATATTTTTCTGGATTTGCTCCTTTAACCATCTGTATCGGTTGTCTTCTTAGTGAATATCCAGCTCTAGCAAGTGCAATACGAGCACGTAAGCCTTTCACAAAAGCTTTTGTGATACGTGTTGTAGGATCTCCAGATTCGGCTCTCCAAGGAATAACTTTTGAAGCTGTTTCTAAATCATTTAATAAAACCTCATACACTTCATCACGATCAGTTTTCGGAAGGAAAATATGTTCGTATTGAGAAGATGGTTTATCTTGAAATGGAACATCTCCAAAGTTTCTGATTAATTCGTAATAATATTGTGCTCTTAACGTCAATGCTTCTCCGTAATATCTGTCCATTAACTTTTTGTCGCTATCACTTCCAGATTTGTAGACATCAGAGGTTGGAATATTATAAATTAATAAATTTGCTCTTTCAATTCCTGTGTATAATTGACGGAAAGGTTTGTCTAATTCTGGATTTGTAGGACATGCATTGTACATACTAATTCCACGACGATCGTTACAATTGTAATCACCAGATGTTTTGAAATCATCAGCTGCTTGTCCAATGATAGAAGAAATTCTGTTTCCGTAACCATTGTCACCAGCCAATTGATTGTATACGCCAACCAAAGCAGAGTAGGTGTAACTTGCATCGTTGTAAACTTCTATTTCGGAAGTATTGGAAGGGCTACTAACATCCAAATAATCATCGCATGATGTTGTTGTTAATAAAACGATGCTAACGCCTAATATTTTTATAAATGTTTTTGTTTTCATTTTTGATGTGTTTTGAGATTAGAAAGTAACATTAATACCTGTTAAGAAAAATCTGCTTCGTGGATAGGCAGCATAATCAACTCCAGGAGTTAAAGGACTTGTACGTCTTGTATTTGCTTCAGGATCATAACCTGAATAACCAGTAATTGTAAATAAATTATTGATTGTTGCGTAGATTCTTACTTTGCTAATAAATTTCGTTTTTGCTAACATATCTTCTGGTAAAGAATACCCAACTGTAACATTGCTTAATCTTAAATAAGATCCATCTTCGATGGCATAAGAATGTAAAATATAGTTTCCAGAAGGAGGTGACCAAAATGTAGCATTTGCGTTTAAAGCTTCTAATTGTGTAGGATCTGTTACTCGATTTCCGTTGTCGTCAAAATTTCTCCAAGCTCCAGCAACAGCTTTTAACATATTATTGTCGCGGTATAAATATTGTGTTGTAAATTCAATTTTATTGGCATTGTAAACTTTATTTCCAACAGAATAAGTGAAGAACATACTTAGATCGATGTTTTTCCATTGAAATTGTTGATTAAATCCACCATAGAATTTTGGTTGAGCATTTCCTAACACTGTTTTATCATTGTCATCAATTATTCCATCGTTATTTAAATCTTTCAATTTTAAATCTCCAGGTCTGACATCTTTTGAACCTAATGCAGCAGCAGAATTACTTGCAACACCAGCTTTTAATGTATATTTTTGAGTTGAAGCGTTATAATCGAAATCGCTCACTTTGTACCATCCATCTGTTACATAACCATAGAATTGTCCAATAGGTTTACCAACTTCAACTTTGAAATCTTGCAAATTATTTACCCATCCAGATGATTGATAATAATATTGTAGACCATCACCAGTTACATCTTTACCTAAAGATTTGATAACATTTTGATTATGAGAAATATTGAAGTTTACATTCCATTTAAAGTTTTTAGATTTCGCAATATCAGCACCTATTGTAAATTCAATTCCTTTGTTTTCCGTTTCACCAGAGTTTTGATATTGGTATTCGTATCCGCCTGTTTGAGGTATTTTAGCTAATAATAATAAGTCTTTTGTATTTGTTATATAAGCATCGATACTACCATAAACACGTTTATTGAATAAAGTATAATCTAAACCAATATTTTTAGAAATTGTTTTTTCCCATTTCGCACCCGAATTTGCCAACCTTTCATTAGGCGCTAAACCTGGAACTACAGCATTATCAAATGAATATCCCCAGTTACTTGAACTACTAAAGAATGTTGAATATAAGAATGGCTCGATACGGTTATTACCCGAAGTACCATAGCTTAGACGTAATTTTAATTCGTCAATCCAAGAAGAATCTTTTAAGAAATTTTCTCTTGCAACATTCCAAGCAAATGAAGCAGAAGGGAAGGTAGCATAGCGATTATCAGGAGAGAAAACACTCGATCCGTCTGTTCTGACAGAAAGCGTTAACATATATTTTTTATTGAACGAATAATTAACTTGCCCAAAAAACGAAGCCAATCGATCTACATTTACTGATGTCGAAACTGGATCTTGAACCATTCCTGCTGGAGGAACCGCACTTTGTAAATTAGAAAATGCTTGATGAGCCAAAATATTTTTTGGTAACCATTTGATATATGTTCTTGATGTTTCTCCGTCTGTTTTTACAATTTCTTGTCCAATCATCACATCTAATTTATGATTAGAACCTAATTTCGGTGAATATTGTAATGTATTTGAATTAGAGATTCTTCTTGTTTGACTTGCGCGTAGATCAACCACAGGAAGATTAGCGTTTGCCATTGCGACACTTGTGATATTCCCATAAAAGCTATTGTCATTACGATCTGTTTGTACATAACCAAAAACAGATTTGAAGGTTAATCCTTTAACAATTTGCCAAGACAAATAACCATTCATCAAAAGGTTTTGTCTTTCGTCTTCTCTTACTTCATTATTCGCTAACAAAACAGGACTTGTAAGGTTTGTTTGCGCGTAATAATCTGGATCGAAGAAGTCTACGTATGACTCGTTTCCTGGAGCAGCAAAAGGTTGATATCTCACTGAATTACGAAGTCTGTTATTTGATTGAGAACCTGTATTTGAAGTACCAGCTCCCATGATTTTATCTTTACTATATCTAAAACTAACGCCAGTTTTTACTTTGTCGCTGATTTTATGATTTAATTTGAAGTTTGCTAAATTTCTTTTATAACCAGAATTTAGCATAATTCCATCTTCGTTAATGTGATTTAAATTTAAGCTATAATCAGTCGATTTATTTCCTCCAACAATCGAAACGCTATGATTTTGAGAAAAAGCTTTTCTTCCAAAAACTTCTTCTTGCCAATCTCTCGCTTCCATACTTTTATAGATGTCAATATCGCTAAAATCCCCATATCTTTTTCTGAAAGAATTTGCTAATTGTTCATCATTATTAATATTATACAATTCATACTGATAACGTACAAATTCATATGGAGTCATTACTTCTAATTTATTCTGAATTTCTCTAAATCCAGTATAATTAGAATAAGTAACTTGTGTAGGCATATTGAAACCACTTTTTGTAGTAATAAGCACAACACCATTTGCACCTCGAGCTCCATAAATAGCTGTAGAAGCAGCATCTTTCAGAACATCAATACTTGCAATCTCTTGTGGAGATAAAATAGATAAAGCGTTTTCTACTTGTATTCCATCTACGATATACAGAGGACTGTTATCTTGTGTAATCGATGTACCTCCACGAACTTTAATAGTAATATCTGCTCCTGGCGCACCTTCGGACATACTAACTTGTACACCAGCCAATCGACCTTGTATCGCTTCGGCAGCTGAGTTTACCGCCATATCTTTTATTTGATCAGCATTTACACTTGCCACAGAACCTGTTAATTCATCACGTGTTACAGTTGTATATCCAATTACAACAACTTCATTTAGATTTTGTTGTTCTGTTGCAACAAGATCTTTCAGTTTTATATCGATTATTCCTTTTTTATTAACAGGAATAGTCTGTATTTCATAGCCATCATAGGTAATGGTTAAAGTCGAATTATCTGGAACAACAATTTCATAAAATCCATTTTCATCCGTAATTGTTTCGTATGTGGTTCCATCTACATAAATATCTACTCCATTTAGTGGAGAATTATCAATAGATGATTTAACTGTTCCGGAAACTTTTATTTCTTCCTGCGCAAAACTCGCGATTGGTAGAAGCAAAAGCGTGAATAATTTAATTTTTGATATCCTCATATGTATGGTTTTGTGTTTCTTTTCAAACTGTGTCAATTATTAAGTTGCAATACAATGTAATCGATTGCAATAATAAATTTAAAGGTGTACAGAGAACACTAAAATATAACTATTTTTTTAAAAAAATATATAAACTTTAAAATTTATAAAAAAAATATTTTAACTTTTGTTAATTGTTGATAATCAAAATCATATATAATATAAATTATCATATATAATGATTGAGTATGCAATAATCAAGAGATGACTTTTTAAAGAATGTATAAATTTGTGTTAGTTTTTTCTAATTCTTTGATTTTAGACTTTTAAATATTTAAATTTGTAATCGATTACAAATGCGTTTTGAACGCTTTTAAATAGTTTTAGAACCATTGTAATTTATACATTACTATATAATACTATTGAGATTTAATTTATATTTACTGCAAATCTTGATAACGAACTTGAATTTTACCTTATTATGAAAAAAAGTGCTACAATATATGATATTTCTGAAAAATTGAATATTAGTGCAGCTACCGTTTCGAGGGCTTTAAATGATCATCCTAAAATTAGTCAGAAAACGAAAGAGTTGGTTATGAAAGCTGCTAAAGAACTTAATTATAAACAAAATACTTTAGCGCAGGCTCTAAAAAGTGGAAAGACAAATAATATTGGAATTATTGTTCCTTATATTAATACAAATTTTTTCTCATCTCTAATTCGTGGGATAGAAGAGGAGTTGTCTCCACATGGTTACCATGTTATTATTTGCCAAAGTCACGAAGATGTAGATTTAGAAAGAAAACAATTAAATACATTATTAAATGCACAGGTTGATGGTATTTTTATGTCTGTTTCTAAAACGACGGAAGATATTTCGCATATAGAAGCTGCAAAAGAATCAAAAACTCCCATCATATTTTTTGACCGTAAAAAGGATATTGCGGGAATTAGTACTGTGACAATTGATGATTATAAAGGTGGATACTTAGCAACCGAACATTTGATTAAACAAGGTTGTCGAAGAATTTGTCATTTATCTGGAGATTTACGTTTGGAGATTTATCAGAATCGTTACAATGGTTATATTGATGCGTTGAAAGATAATAAGTTAACTTTTAAAGAAGAATATGTTTTTCCAATTAAAAGTTCGATAGAAGATGGAGTTGAAGCAATAAAAAAATTGTGGAGTTTGTCTTCGCCACCAGATGGAATTTTCTCAGCCAGTGATTATGCAGCATTGGGTGCTTGTCAACAATTGAAAAAGAAAAATATTAGCATTCCAGAAGATGTTGCAATAATAGGTTTTAGTAATGAACCATTTACACAATATATGGAATTGCCTATTAGTAGTGTTGATCAGACACCAGATATAATGGGAAAAATTTCCGCTCAAGTATTTCTGGAATATATGAACGAAAATTTTTCAGGGATAAGCATAGAAAAAAAGGTTGTTTTAAATCCTCAAATTCATATTCGAAAATCTTCGAAAAGAAAATAGGTTATAATGAAACACCTCTTTTCCAAGGGATAAAATCGTTTTGATTTAAAATTTTAGCTTTTACTTTGACTTCACCGCTAGCAACTTTTATGATAAATTCTAAAAGTTCGTCAGCGGTTTCTTCAATTGTTTTATTTCCTGTGATGATTTCTCCTGTGTTAAAATCAATAATATCAGGCATTTTTTCTTGTAACGCTGTGTTCGAAGAAATTTTTACAACAGGGGCAACAGGATTTCCGGTAGGCGTTCCTAAACCTGTGGTGAACAAGACAATATTAGATCCAGTTCCGACCAAAGCAGTTGTACATTCAACATCATTTCCCGGAGTACATAACAAATTTAATCCTGTTTTTTTGATATATTCTGTATAATCTAACACATCTTGAATAGGAGAGGAGCCGCCTTTTTTAGCTGCACCAGCAGATTTCATCGCATCTGTTATTAATCCATCTTTTATATTTCCAGGAGAAGGATTCATGTCAAATCCAGAACCCGCGGCGACAACAGAATCTTCGAAATCTTTCATTAATTGTAAAAACCTTTCGGCATCTTTTTCGTTCACACAACGGTTGATTAATTCTTGTTCAACTCCGCATAATTCAGGGAATTCGGACAAAATTGTTGCGCCTCCAATTGCAGCCATAATATCTGATAAATAGCCTAAGGTTGGATTAGCAGAAATACCAGAAAAACCATCTGATCCTCCACATTCTAAACCTAAAACTAATTTAGATAATGGAGCTGGTTTACGTTCAATTTCATTGGCTTTTTTGATTGCTTCGAACGAATCTTTAATAATTCCGTTCAACATATTATCAACCGTTCCAGATTTTTGTTGCTCATAAACGATAATAGTTTTTTGACTATCAGGATTGATTTTATGCAAAGCTTCTTTAAAAATATCAACTTGTAAATTCTGGCAACCAAGGCTCAAAACTGTTGCGCCAGCGACATTAGGATTGTTTACGTAACCAGCAAGCAATCTTCCCAAAGCCTCAGCATCTTGTCGAATTCCGCCACAACCACCTTGATGTGTAACGAATTTAACATCAATATTTTTGAAAACTCTTGTATCTTCTTCATCTGTTTCTTGCTCATTTTCATCAGAATTCTGAATTAACGAACGTAAAAGTAATTGATGTTTAGATGGTTTTTCGAATAATAATTCTTTTTCGAAAACATCTTTCAAAATTTCGACATTTCTATTTTCGCAAAAAACCAAAGGAAAAAACAACCAAATATTTTCCGTTCCAACTTGTCCGTCTTCTCTGTGATACCCCATAAATGTTTTGTCTTTCCATTTATCGATATTTGGAGCAGTCCATGACGTTGTAGCCGTTTTCTTTTCAACTTTTGAACTTTGATGTTTTACATTTTCAGTCGTAATAACTTCACCTTTTTTTATGTTGCAAACGGCTTTTCCGACAGTAATACCATACATTGTAATCGTATCATTTTCTACAAAATCTATTGCAGCAAATTTGTGTTTCGCATTTGTATCTTTCTGAATTTGATATTCAGCATTATCAACGACCACAATTTCATTTGCTTTTAGGTCAACTAATGCAACAATTACATTATCCGTTGGATTAACTTTTATAGCTTTTTTCTGCATTTTTCTCTCTTAAATCGTTTGGTTGCTATACATTTCATAAGATTTTTCAATCCCATATTCATCAATCAGTCGAAGAGCTTTTTCAACTTCATTCTCTAATTGATTAACCTTTGTCAAATCTTGTTCCCAAAAATTTATATTTTTCAAAACAGAATGACTTATTTGTTGATAATCATTGTTTTCCCAAATATTTCTGAACTCATTTATAATCGCTTCGTCATCATTCACAGGTAATTTTTCATTGTTCCAATCACCTTTGTAAAAACGAATTAAACAAGCCAAAGAAAATGTAATTCCTTTCGGAATTTGATTGAATTTCTCCACATAATCTAATAAACTAGGTAAAACACGAACTTTGAATTTAGAAATTGAATTTAACGCAATACTCGATAAATAGTGCTTGATAAAAGGATTTCTAAATCGGTCTAAAACATCTTCTGTATATTCTTTTAACTGTTCTTCTGGTAAATCAAGGATAGGAATAATTTCATTATAAATAATATTTTTAATAAAACCTCCAGCTACTTTGTTATCGATTGCATAACGAACAGTTTCTATTCCTAACATGATAGAAAAAGGAACCATTGAAGTGTGAGCGCCGTTCAAAATTCTGACTTTAGAAGTACGATATGGCGCTATATTTTCGACAAGCAAAATCTGTTCATTTGCTTTACTAAAAGGAATCTTTTCTTCTAATTTTTCATCACCTTCAATTGCCCAAAATAAGAACGCCTCTGAAACAACAATCAATTCATCTTCATAGTTTAACTGATTTGTGTAGTTTTCTAAATCATCTTTTGGAAATCCAGGTACAATTCTGTCTACTAATGTATTATGAAAGTTATTTGAAGTGTTAATCCAAGTAATAAAATCATTTTCTAAGTTCCATAATTTAGCATATTCTAAAATATAATCTTTCAGAATAATGGCGTTATTCTCAATTAATTCACATGGAATAATAGTTAAACCTTTGTCAGAATCTCCATTAAAATAAAGATATCTTTCATATAAGAACGCGGTTAATTTTGCAGGAAAATTTTCGTGTGGCGCATTTTCTAATTTATCTTCTGAAGGATCAAATACAATTCCAGATTCTGTTGTGTTAGAAAAAACAAATTCCAATTGGTCTTCTTTTGCTAATTTCAAAAAATCTTGATATTCTTTATAAGGATTAATCGATTTCTGAATCGCAGAAATAACACGATTTTCATCAATCAATTCACCTTTTTTAATCCCTCTAATAAATAAAGTGTACAGATTATCTTGTTCTTCAAAAGTATGAAATGAACTTCCAGAAGGCGTAACTTTTATGTTTGCGATTCCTGCATTAAAATTGGCATCTTTATTCAGTTTATCGATTACATAGTCTGTAAAAGCGCGCATAAAATTTCCACCTCCAAATTGAATAATTTTTATAGGAAGTTCATTTTCTTGATGATATAGTTTTTTATTTAATTTTGTTTTCAAGTTATTGAATTTAAATTGATTATTTAATCACTTTGTATTTTGGTACTAATATTTTCATGACAATCCATGCTGTTAAATATGCAACTCCACAAATTGTAAAAATGATCATATAACCTTTATTGATTCCATCAACTATAATTGCTCCCGATTTTTCTAAATCTGAAAGTAAATTTTCTGGTAATCTTTCGTTAATGTATTGAGGATATTTTTCTAATAATGGTGTGCCATCGATAGTTGTCCAGTTTTTGTGCGAATAATCAAACAAAACTCCTGATGATTTGTTGATCAAAAAAGAACCAATTCCACCAGCCATACCACCGATTCCAACTATTGTAGCAATAGCGCTTTTAGGAAACATGTCTCCAACAGTAGAGAAAATATTTGCAGACCAAGCTTGATGTGCTGCTCCAGCAATACCGATGATAATTACAGGAATCCAAAAAGAGGTTGCACCAAGAGGTTGAGCTAATAATGCCAATAATGGAAAGAAAGCAAAAATTAACATTGCGCGCATTCTTCCTGAATATGGATTCATGTTTAATTTATCTACAAAATATTTTGGTAACCATCCTCCAATAATTGAAAGTAATGTGATGATGTAAAGTACAAATAAAGGTAAGGCACTTTGTGTGCTATCCATCTTGTATACTGAGCTTAAGTAGGCTGGAGTCCAGAAAAGATAGAACCACCAAACACCGTCTGTCATAAATTTTCCGAAGATAAAAGCCCATGTTTGTTTGTATTTAAAACATTCAGAAAAAGTTAGTTTTCTACCTTCTGTAGATACTCCTGTATTTTCTTCTATGTCTTGTTGAATATATTCTAACTCAGCACTATTAACCTTTGGATGTTTGTGTGGTTCTTGGTACAAATAAATCCAAAACCCCATCCAAATAAATCCTAATGCTCCGATGATGATAAAAGCCATTTCCCAACCCATCGATTTTGCAATAAATGGAATTGTAAGAGGAGCAGCTAACGCACCAACAGTAGCACCAGCATTGAAAATACTTGTAGCAAACGCACGGTCTTTTTTCGGGAAATATTCGGCTGTAGCTTTGATTGCTCCAGGGAAATTACCTGCTTCGCCGATTGCTAAAATTAATCGAGCAAAAATAAATAAGCTAACACTTGTTGAAATAATTAATGAAGTGTCACTTACTTTTTCTAAGATTTCTTTTGCTCCAGCAAATCCAACAAGCCAGTTATTTGTAATAAATCCTGCGGTTGCAATTCCGCAAAAAGCGTGTAAACAAGCACCAATCGACCAAATTGCAATAGCATATAAGAAACCTTTTTTAGTTCCCATTTTATCAATAAATCGGCCCGCAAATAACATACTTACAGCATAAAATATTGAAAAAAGAGCGGTAATATTTCCGTAATCATTATTATTCCAGTGAAATTCTGGAACTAAGTAATCTTTCCAAGTTAATGATAAAACTTGACGATCTAAGTAATTTATGGTTGTGGCAACAAATAGTAAACTGCAAATAGTCCATCTAAAACTAATTGGTTTAATGGAAGTTTCGTTCTTCATTTAGTGTGTTTTTGTGATTTATTATTTTGACTTCTTCCTTTAAATCATATATTTTTTAATTCTTTATAGATTTGTATTGATTCTCCAACTGTTCTTTCTATTTGAGAGTAATCATATTCATTCGATGAATTTTTTGTAAACAATTGTGATCCAATTCCAACACAATAAGCGCCAGCATTTATCCAACTTGCGATGCTTTCTTTTGTAGGCATAACACCTCCGCTTGGCATAATATCCGTCCAAGGCATTGGTCCATTTACAGCTTTTATAAAATTTGGCCCTCCAACTTGGCTTGCTGGAAATATTTTGATGATTTCAGCTCCTAATTCTTCTGCTAAAGATATTTCCGAAACAGAACCACAACCAGGCATCCAAGCTACTTTTCTTCGGTTACAAACTTTTGCTACTTCAGGATTTAAAGAAGGTGCAACAATAAAATTTGCTCCTAATTGTAGATATAATGCAGCAGTTGGTGCGTCTAAAACAGAACCTATTCCTAAGATTAATTCTGGTAATTCTTTTGCAGCATATTTATTTAATTCAGCAAAAACTTCGTGCGCAAAATCGCCTCTGTTTGTAAATTCAAATAATCTTGCGCCACCATTGTAACAAGCTTTTATTATTTTTTTAGAAATTTCGATGTCTTGATGGTAAAAAACAGGAACAATTCCAGTTTCTTTTGCTTTTAAAGCGACTTCTATTCTTGTAAATCGTGCCATTTTTATCTTTTTATTCTTCCTCCAAAATTCCCATTAACTAACTCTAAAATATCATCAACAGAAGCTAAATTTGTATCTCCTAAAATGGTATGTTTCATTGCGCAAGCGGCATTTGCAAAGTTTAAAGCAAATTGATCATCGTGATTAATCAAACCATAAATCAAACCTGCAGCAAAAGCATCGCCAGTTCCAATTCTATCAACGACATGGTTGATTTGAATTTCTTCTGTTTCTAAATATTCATTATTAATCCAAGCTCTACCTTGTGTTGCTTGCGAGCTTGCATTAATTCCAATTCTAACTTTATCAAACACTTTTTGAATTGATGGAATTTCTTTCATCAATGTTTTAGAAGCCTCAATAAATCCATTTTTATCCGTAGAGAAATTTGTTTCTAAAATTTCATTGATTTCATTGACTCCACCAATAAAAATGGTTGAATATCCGATTAATTCTTTCAAAATATCTTGTCCTTTTTTACCGTAATTCCATAAATTACTTCTGTAAGCAGGATCAGTTGTGATATGAATACCTTTGGAATAAGCGAATTGTAAACCTTGTTTCAACGTTTCGTAAGCAGATTCTGAAATTCCAGGTGTAATTCCTGTCCAATGGAAAAAGTTACAGTTTTCTAAGGCTTTATTCCAATCAACTTCTTCTGGTTTTATGTTTGAAAAAGAACCATTTAATCGATTGTAAGCAATACGACTTGGTCTAACATCAGAACCAACTTCTAAAAAATATAATCCAAGTGGATGCTCATTTTTTGTGATAAATGAAACATCAATTCCTAAGCTTTTCATGTAAGAAATAGCTGTATCTCCAACAAAATCATTCGAAACATTTGAGATGTGCTGCGTTTTACAACCAAAAGTTGACAAAGAAGCTGCAACATTCATTTCTGTTCCACCAAAAAAGAATTCTACTTCTTTACTTTGTTGCAAAGTTTTATGATTTGATGGAGAAATTCTCATTAAAACTTCTCCAAAAGTCAAAATATTATTGCTCATAAATAAATCTAAAAATCAAAATATTCTTTTGCATTGTAATAACAGATATCTGATATTGTTTTTCCAACTAATTCAATATCATTTGGTAATTCTCCATTTGCCATTTCTTCTCCGAATAAATTACAAATAACTCGTCTGAAATACTCATGCCTAGGGAAAGATAAGAAACTTCTTGAATCTGTTAACATTCCAATAAAACAACTTATTAACCCCATATTAGATAAGGCATTTAGTTGTTTGATGATACCATCTTTTTGATCTAAAAACCACCAACTTGAACCAAATTGTACTTTTCCTTTTACGCTTCCATCATTGAAATTCCCAATCATTGTTGCGAAAATTTCGTTATCAGCTGGATTCAAATTATAGATGATTGTTTTTGTCAATTTATCATTTCCATCTAGTCTATTTAAGAATTTAGAAAGATTGGCTGCTTGTTTAAAATCTCCGATAGAATCCCAACCTGTATCAGGCCCTAAAACACGATGCATACGAGCATTATTATTGCGAAGTGCGCCTAAATGATATTGTTGAATCCATCCAAATTGATGATACGTTTCTCCTAAAAATAGAAGTAGGGCAGTTTTGAATTGCTCTATTTGAGTATGATTTAACGGTTGATTATTTCTTTTTGATTCGAAAATTGTATTGATTTCATTATCAGTAAATTCTTCGTAAGAAATATTATTTAAACCATGATCACATATTTTGCAACCGATTGCATTAAATGTTTCAATTCGATTATATAACGCATCTTTCAAGTTTTGGAACGAATTAATTTCGAAACCAACTACTTCAGAAAGTTTATTAATATATGAATTGTAATCTTCATTTTCAATCAGAATTGCTTTATCTGGTCGAAAAGCTGTACTAACTTTTGTCTTGAAATTACTTTCATTCAGCGTTTTGTGATATTCTAACGTATCTGTCGGATCTTCTGTCGTACAAACCGTTTCAGCATTTACTAAGCTTAATAAACCTTGACAAGATTTATCTGCTTGTTGTAATTGAGCCGAAGTATTTTCGAAAATTTCTTTTGCGTTATTTTCGTTCAATAATTCATCGATTCCAAAATATCGTTTTAATTCTAGATGAGTCCAATGAAATAAAGGATTTCGAAGTGTATGAGGAACAGTTTTCGCCCAAGCTTCAAATTTTTCTAAATCAGACGCATTTCCCGTGATACAATTTTCATTAATTCCCAACGTTCGCATTGCACGCCATTTGTAATGATCTCCAGCTATCCAAACTTTCGAAATATTTTCAAAAACTCTATTTTCTGCAATGTCTTTTGGCGATAAATGATTGTGATAATCTATAATAGGAAGTTTTTCAGCATAGTTGAAATACAATTCCTCGGCATATTTATTTTGTAATAAAAATGTATCAGTAATAAATGATTTCATATAGTATTTAAATTTTACTCGTTTGATGGTTTACCTATTGTTGCTAAAATTCCTCCATCGACATAAATAATTTGTCCATTAACAAAATTACTTGCTTCCGAAGCTAAGAAAACCGCTGTGCCAGCTAAATCTTCGGGATTTCCCCAACGACCAGTCGGCGTTCGATTGATAATAAATTCGTTGAAAGGATTTCCATCCACACGAATAGGTTCTGTTTGAGAAGTTGCAAAATAACCAGGTCCGATTCCGTTAACTTGAATATTGTGTTTTGCCCATTCTGTCGCTAAATTGCGCGTTAACATTTTCAATCCACCTTTTGCCGAAGCGTAGGCAGAAACATTGTCTCGTCCCAATTCGCTCATCATCGAACAAATATTAATTATTTTTCCAGCTTTACGCTCAATCATTCCTTTTGCAACCAATTGTGACATAATGAAAGGACCAACTAAATCGACATCGATAACTTTTCTGAAATCTTCGACATCCATATCTACCGCAAGAACTCGTTTGATAATTCCAGCATTGTTGACAAGAATATCAATTTGACCATGATTTTTTTCGATTAACTCAACTTGTTCTTTTGCTTTCAGTTGATCAGTTACATCAAAAATATATCCTGATGCCGTAAATCCTTTGTTTTTATAATATTGTAAGGCTTCCTCAAGTTTTGATGGAGTTGTGCTTGTAATAACTAATTCAGCACCAGCTTGCGCCAATCCATCTGCCATTGCTAATCCTAAACCGTGTGTACCGCCAGTGATTAAAGCTACTTTTCCTGATAAATCAAATAAATTCATAATTCTATTATTTTAATTCATCCGTATTTACACCATCCATATCACCATAATCCATATTTTCGCCAGCCATACCCCAAATAAAAGTATAATTTGAAGTACCTACACCCGAGTGAATAGACCATTCTGGCGAAATAACAGCTTGATTGTTTTGTAAGAAAATGTGACGCGTTTCATTTGGTTGTCCCATAAAATGGCTAATTGATTGCCCTTTTTCTAAATCAAAATAGAAATAAGCTTCCATTCGTCTTTCATGTGTATGAGCCGGCATTGTATTCCATACACTACCAGGATGTAATTCGGTCATACCCATTTGTAATTGGCAAGTTTCTAAAACACTATTTACAATAAGTTTATTGATTGTTCTTTTATTCGCGTATTTAGAGTCGCCTAACTCAACAATTTCAGCTTCGTTTTTTGTTATTTTTTTAGTTGGAAAAGAGTGATGAGCTGGAGCAGAGTTGATATAAAACAAAGGTTGTTCGTTATTTAGTTTATCAAAAACGATTTCTTTATTCCCTTTACCAATATAAAGAGCTTCTTTATTATTCAATTCATAAGAAGTTCCATCAACAGTTATTTTTCCTTTTCCACCAACATTTATAATACCTAATTCTCTTCTCTCTAAGAAAAATTCTGCTTTAAGATCTGTTGTAGGTTCTAATGTTAGCGCATGATTAGCTGGATAAATTCCACCAACAATCAAGCGGTCATACATCGAATACACTAATTTCACCTGATCTTCTATAAATATATCAGGAATTAAAAAATGTTCTCTTAGTTCTTCAGTTGTATATTTTTTAACATCATTAGGGTGATGTGCATACCTAAATTCAGAATTTATCATAATTGTTATTTATTAAAATTAATGTAATCGATTACATTTTGTATTTAAAAAAATACATCGAGATGATGTTTTGTAAAAGTATTAAAAAGTTTTTTAATAATGTACATAAAACACTATAAAAATTTCTTTACAAGAGATGACGAATGTAGTTGTTTGAAAATTATTAGTAATAAAAAAAACTTATACCATTTACTTACAGAAATATATAAATGATTTATAATTATCATTAACATAAAATGAAATCATATTTGTTTTTTAGAATAGAAATAAACTATATTTATAAGCTTTTTAAAAAGCTAATCATCAAACATTATTAATAATTATATCAAAACACATGAGTCAAACACAAAAAACTAATTATCCAGCACTTTATACGCTGATAATTGTATTTTTTTTCTGGGGTTTTATAGCAGCGGGTAATAATATTTTTATTCCATTTTGTAAAAATTACTTTGAATTAGATCAATTTCAATCTCAATTAATCGATTTTGCTTTTTATACAGCCTATTATATTGGTGCGCTTTTATTATATATATTGAGTGTTGTTAAAGGAAAGGATTTAGTAGGAAGATGGGGGTATAAAAAAAGTATAGTTTATGGACTTTTATTTTCTGCATTAGGAGCTGGGGCTATGATAATTGCAGTTCAAGTAAATATTTATATTGGGATGCTAATGGGATTATTTATTGTTGCTTTAGGATTCTCATTGCAGCAAACTGCTGCAAATCCATTTGCAGTTTTATTAGGTGATCCTAAAACAGGAACTTCTCGAATTAACTTGGGAGGTGGAATAAATTCTTTTGGAACTACAATTGGTCCATTAGTAATTGGTTTTGCATTGTTTGGTACTTTTGATCATGTGTCAGACGATGTAATTAAGAGCTTACCATTAACAAAGGTAGAATATCTATATATAGGAGTAGGTTTATTATTTGTTATTGCTGCGGCAATTTTCTTCTTTTCTAAGAAAGTTCCAGCAGGAATAAATAATGAACCAATGGAGAAATCAAACAAAGCATTAACAATGTTAATTGTAATGACAATTTTACTATTAATCATGTTTGTTCCAGTATTTTTAAGTTATAAGAGTGTCGAAGCTTTAAGAATTGAAGAATTAAATAACTTAATTAATAATACGACAAACATAACATTAATAGATAGTTATAAAGCAGAAGTAGTTACGTTAAAAAATCCTTTAGAATTAAAAAGAATGGCTTGGCTTTTTGGAGCTTTATCAGTTGTTATAATTGGATTATTGTATGCCTATTTCAGCGCAAAGAAAAAGTCGGAAGGATGGGGAGCTATGAAATATCCTCAATTAATTCTAGGAATGTTAGCATTGTTTTTATATGTAGGTGTTGAAGTAGCTATAGGTTCTAATCTAGGAGAATTGTTGACACTAAAAGAATTTGGAAGTCTTAGCTCATCACAAATAACTCCATATGTAACGATGTATTGGGGAAGTATGATGATTGGTAGATGGGCAGGAGCTATAAGCGCATTTAATTTGACTAAATCCAAAAAACAATTCCTATTAATCATTGTTCCGGTTATTGCTTTTTCAATTGTTATAGGTGTTAATACTATAGCTGGATTTGATATGTCACATTTATATTTTTATATCATATGTATAGCCTTACAAATTGCAGCATTTTTCTTATCTAAAGATAAACCAGCTCGTACATTACTTATTTTCGCAATCTTTGGAGCGATCGCAATGACAATTGGTTTACTTTCGACAGGTATTGTTGCCATTTATGCATTTTTAGCTGGAGGTTTAGCTTGTTCTATCATGTGGCCCGCAATTTTTAGTTTATCTATTGTAGGTTTAGGTAAATATACAGCACAAGGTTCTGCATTTTTAGTAATGATGATTTTAGGAGGAGGTATTATTCCTCCTATACAAGGAAAATTATCTGATATTATAGGAATTCATAATTCATATGTTATTCCATTAATTTGTTTTATTTATTTAATATCTTTTGCAGTAATGGTCAAAGGATTTTTAAAGAAACAAGGAATTAATATAGATGAGATTGAATCTGAAGGAGGACATTAAAAAGAATAATGTTAGTCATAAAAAAACGGAAGAATAATATTATTCTTCCGTTTTTTTTAAGTTTTAAATTATATACTTTTTTATTAAGTATTTAAGATAATATAAAAAAAATCGCTTAAGTAGAGAACTAAGCGATTTTTCAATAGATGTAGTTAAGGTAATAAGAATTGGTTAGTAATCTTATTTTGGGTTGTTTAGTTGGTTGAAATATAGGTTGTTATTTCTTTTTCAAAATTGATAAAAATTTTAGAATTAAAATATCCCTATTTATAGGTATTTTTTTAAGGTTTTGAAATCAATCCATATTCTATGGCTGATGTGATTGCTGAACTTAAATTTGATGTTTTAAATTTTTCAATCAAATTCTTACGATGGCTGTCAACTGTATGTGTACTGATGAATAATTTATCTGCAATTTGTTGTGTTGTTAATCCTTGCGCAGCTTCAATTAAAACCTCTTTTTCGCGACGTGTCAATTTCGGAATCGTATTCAAACCATCTTTTTCTTTCTTATTCATCACATTTTTGGTTTGTGAACAAAGAAATTTTTTTCCATCAAAAATAGAATTAATCCCTTCTAATATTTCGTCAACAGAAGCGTTTTTCTGAATATAGCCAGAAGCACCTTCTTCCAAACAACTATTAATCACAGCGTATTCATTGTGCACGCTCAACATAATAATGTGCATTTCAGGATATTTTTTCTTGAAAGGTTTAATCAATTCAATACTATTGGTATCCGATAAATTGATATCTAACAAAAGAATATCAATTTCTGTGGTTTTTAAGGCTTCTTGTAATTGTTGAGACGAAGCATAACAATCAACTACTTGTAAGTTTGGCTGATTACTCAAAATATTTCGTAAACCTTCTAATAATAAGGGATGGTCGTCTGTGATTGCTATTTTTATCATAAGTTATATTTTAGGAAATTGGAACTCTATACTTGTTCCTAAATCGATTTCTGAATGTATATTTAATTGTCCTTTCAAAAATTGGACACGCGATTGAATATTATGTAAACCTGCTGATTGCGTTAGTTTTGTATTATTCATATCAAAACCTTTCCCGTCATCTTCTACAGTGACAGAATAATTGTTTTCATCTTCAACAAATTGAATGATAATTTGTGTCGAATGTGCATGTTTAATGGCATTATTTACTAATTCTTGAATAATACGATAGACCAATAATTGATGCTCTTTGTCAAGCGAATTCGTATAGCTCAAAAATTGAACATCAATATCCAATTGTTCATTCGACATTCGGATTGCATATTCTTTTAGGGCTTCTTCCAAACCATATTTCAATAACAAATCAGGCATTAAATTATGAGCTACACGGCGTAATTCATCAACAGCTCCATCTAATTGTTGAATAGATTTTGCCATGTCCTTTTTAGAATGATCGTCAATCTTATCGTTTAAATGAGTAAGCTGAATTTTTGTTCCAGAAAGTAAACCGCCCAAACCATCGTGTAAATCGCGTGCAAGTCGTGCGCGTTCTTGTTCTTCGCCATCAAGAAGAGCCGTTAACGTAGAGATTTTAGAATTTTGACGTTCTTGTTCTATTTCCAACTTGTATAATTCTTCGCGTTGCTTTAGATGTTTGTTACGTTGTTTTAAAGCATAAAGCAATAATCCAAGTAAAGCAATAAAGAAGATGATAGAGAAAATGTAATATTTGTTTAATTTATTCTTGAAATTAAGTTCGGTGATATAATTAACCAATTCATCTTTTCTATTTTTATTTTCGAGTTTAGAAAGCCTTAAATTTTGTTCAGAAATAGTTAATTCTTGAGAACGCTTATCAGATTCTAATCGAGTTAATTTTAATTGTTTACGTTGAAATTCTTCACTTAATCTAGAATTTTCTAATTCTTGTTCTTGTTGAATTCCTAACGAATGCATTAGTTGAATTTGTTGTTCTTTTTTCTCGGCTTCTAATTGCAAACGAATCATTTGTTGTTGTTGACGTTCTTTATCAAACTGAGCTTCCAAACGTTTGCTGATCTGCGCTTGCTCGTTATCATAGACTTCTTTGTAAGTAGAAGTGTACAATTTATAATAACGCAAGGCTTCTTTGTAATTTCCTTCGCGATCTTCAATATCAGATAAACTCAAATACAGCGAAAGCAGAATATTTTTGTCTGGAACGGTGTTTTCATTGACTTTGATAAGCGAATTGAGTAAATAGTTTTTTGCAGTAGAAACTTCATTATTTTGCAAAGATAACTCCGCCAAAATACCATTGGCAGCAGCAACGTGATCCGCTTGATGATTTTGTTCAGCAATTTCTTTGGCTAAATACGCATATTTGATAACTTTTCCTTGGTAAGTTTTTGGATAATATTGAAGATATAAATTCGCTAAATTGATGGCAACAAACGACAAATCTGTTGCTGTAGCCATTTCATTTTTGTTTTTATAATACGTATCAATTGCATTAGAATAATATTTTTCAGCCAAATCTCGCACAAAAATATTCTTCTCATTTTGCATAAATTTTTGCTCATACATGTATCCAATCGACATATAAGAAGTAAAAATTAAATTAGGATTATTTTGTTTAAGGGCTACTTCTAAAGCAAGTTTGCTGTATTTTTCTTGTAATTCGTAATCGTCCCATCTCGAATAAATTCCAGTCAATTCATTATAAATAGAACTCATTCGCGTAAGAACAGTTGGCGTAACAGGTGCTTTGTCCAGAAATTTAAGCCCGTCTATAAAGTTTTTTACAGCTTTTGCTTCTTCATTGTTTCTTAAATTCAACCAACCTTCGCAATATTTTACATATCCTTTTGTTGAATAATCAGTTGTGCGTCCGCTGTAATAAATTGCTTTTTGCAAATTATAGTTTGTTGCATTCAAATTATCATCAATTCGATTATTCATCGCAGAAACCGCATGCAAATAGGCAGCATATTTTCCATCACTCAGTTTTTCGGCGCTCGCAATATTTTGTTTCAAAACAGCGAAAGCTTTTTCTTTTTGGTTATTAAACAATAAAGCTTGCGCATATTTTCCTGTTATTTCGTATCGTTCTACAGAATTTGGAGCTGTTTTATTATATTGATTTTCAAAATTAATAAGTACTTCTTGTGCATTAGCAATTCCACTAATAGCGCATAAAATGATGACTATAAGTTGAAAAAAAAGATTTTTTAAAGCACTATTACTTTTTAACATATTGTGATGTTGAGGTTTTATTTAAGCTAATATAATGTCTTTTGTAGAATCGAAGAAACTAAAACAATCCGAAGACTGTTTTAGTTTGTATATAAATTGAGGTAGGTTATTGTTATTTTTTAAAATTAATATGAACGTTGAAGAATTCACCTTTTTGAAGAATTCCGTCTAAATTTCGATCAATAATTAAAGCAATATGTACTTGATCGTTGTCGTAAATATTCCAATCCATTTCAGCGTCATATTGATAAACACCTTTTAATGTCCATTTGTAGATGTCCCAATTTCCAGAAGTTCCAATTTTATCCACACGTTTTTCCTTATTTGAAACATAGTATAAATATTGATGCCCATCATACGATAAAATCGGATAGTATATAACTTGGTTTTTTTCTACAGCAAAGCCAGTTCCAGCTTCAAAATATTGAATACTTTCTATTTTCGTTCCTTCTTGTAAATTAACATCAGCCGAACTATCAGTCACTAATGCTTGTGCAGCATAAAACAGATTTTTCTTCTCTTGATAAGGTTTATTCAGGTATTCAATACTAAACTCTTCAGGGCGAAGCGTGATTGTTTGCTCAGCTTCATTAATAGTATATGTTTTATTTCCTTGTTTTATAATAAGATTGTTAGTTGTATATTCTTGTGCATTTCCAAAAGAAGCCAAAAGACTACAAACCATTAGAACCATTATTTTTTTCATCTACTTTTCTATTTTGATACTGCTAAATTATCCCGAAAATTGTTCAAAAAACTCACTATAATTATTGAATTTACTAGATTAAATCGTAAATAAATTATTATCCAATTTCTAATTTCATGGTATATTTATAAATCAATTAAAACCAATATAATTATGAAAAAGAATTGCTTATTATTTCTTGTAAACTTTATTATGTTTGCTCCTTTAAGTTTTGCCAACGAGCAGCATCATACTGTGTCAAAACCAGTTCAGGTGAAATTTGATACATCTTGGTTGATAGGAAAGTGGTATCCTACGCATTATTTTGTTGATACTGGAGATGGGAACGAAGAAAAATATGATTTTGATGAATGTACAAAGAAATCTTCGATAGAGTTTATGGCAAAAGGAAAATTTGTGTCGATGTATGCAACAGGTAAAGATTGTTCTTCGTATTTGGATCCTGTTAAAGGCAAATATTCGGTAAATGAAAATAATAACGAATTTAGTTTAACTTATGGTACAAGAACAACAACTGTGTATAAATATCAAAAAGTAGACGAAAATACGCTGGTGTTGATAGAATATCGTGATAAAAATAATGATGGGAAAGAAGATAAAATCTTAAATTATTATGAACGTAAATAACGCAAAAAGACAACTTAATTAGTTGTCTTTTTTATTAAAAATTATTTCAATTCTGAGAGAAAACAATATAATTCCCTGCTAATTTATCTTTATCAATATCAAACAAATGCAATTCAATTTCTTGTTGTATTTTCTTTAAATCATCAATTGGTATTAATATCGAAGTCTGAAAAATAACTTCTGGTAATTGAGAATCTTCTAAATAATCAATGAAAACTAAATCTCCAACATCTAAATCATTTTCATTTTTAATTTTCTGAATTGCAAAATCTAATTTTGAATACTTATTAGAAGAATATTTTGTTTGATATAAACCAAAATCTCGATTATAACTAATTGTCTTATTATTGATAATAATATTCTCTTTTCCATAAATATTCCACAGAAAATATCGAATAATAAAATAGAAAATAAGGAAGCTGATTATAGAAATTGGAATAATGAAATTTTGCGGCTCCGAATCAATTATTGAGATTAAACTAATCGGAATTGAAATCATCAATAAAATGCAAAAGAACAAAAAGAATTTTCTCCTTTTAGAAGGATTAATTTCTAAAGTGACGTACAAGTTAATGTTATCTTTTGCTATTTTATATTGATTTATCATCTATTCAATTCTTTTATTCTTGCTTTATTTCGGCTATCAAGGAGTGATGCAACAGCCCAAATTGCTGCGGGCAACCATCCAATTAAGGTAATTTGTAAGATTAAGCAAATAACGCCTTGTATTATTTTTCCTCTTAAAATGAATGATAACCAAGGTAGGAGTACGGCTAATATGATCATTGTGTTGTATTTATCGAATTAATTATTTCGTTGTAATGTAAAATTGAAACTTTATTTGATGTTGAATGCAAATCATTTTCAATAAGTGATTGAGCAACTTTTTCAGCTTCAATTGATTTATATTTAGATAAGTTTCCTCGTAAAAATATATTAATCAAAGGAAAAACTTTTGCACTGATATTCTCAGCTAAACGATATTCCGTTCGATTGCCAATTAACAAAGATGGACGATACAAGAACAATTGTTTGATAGTATTCTTTTGCAAAGTTTCTTCGGCTTCGCCTTTCATTTTTAAATAAAAATTAGACGAGTTCGCATTTGCACCAACTGCCGAAATATAATGAAACTTAGTTAGTCCTTTTTGACTCCCAAGCTTTGCAAACTGATTCGGAATATCGACTTCAATTTTATGATAAGCATCTAAATCAGGCGTCTTTTTTCGAGTTGTTCCCAAACATGAAAAAATAGAATCAATCTGCTCAATTTCATCTAAATTAATTTCTGAATTAAAGTCAGTTACGATTTCAATTAACTTTGGGTGATTGATTTGTTGAGGTTTTCGAACAATTGCGACAATAGTAGCATAATCAGGATGATTGAATAACTTTTCTAAGAGAAGAGAGCCAATTAAACCTGAGCTTCCTAAAACCAATGCAGTTTTGTTCATCGTCTAAATTTTCATCAACAACCAATACCACGCACCATTTACATCTCCTTGTTCCAAAAGTTTTGCTGCAACTTGATGACGAACCTCTGCAGATTTAAATTTCTTAATATCTAATCGTTGCGTCAATTGTTCTTTGAAATTACGAATCATTTCATTAGTTGGTAATTTTTCCACATTCCCTAATTGACCTAAATTATTGCCTGTTAAATAATTAGAATGCTTCACTTCATCAGGAAGTTGATCTATTCCCAAACCAATTGTGCGCGTAGGTTTTTCGACTTCGAAGATAGATTCCGGAATAACTCGGCAATAATAATCACCACCCATGCGAGCAACTAAATCCAAATCATAAGGCGAAACTTTATCATTTTCATCTAATAAATCCTCTTGCACATGCATGCGCACAATTTCTGCAATCACCAAATTAGCTGCACCTGGTTGATCTGTAACAGAAATTACTTCACGCACTTTACATTCAAATTGAATCGGAGACTCTGCTACACGAGGCGGTTTTACCAACTCTGAAGGTAATTCTGTAAAACCTGCTTTCTCAAATTCATTTACACCTTTTGGATATTCCACACTTGCCAACGATTGTTGCTGAACCATGTTATAATTGACAATATTAATCACACATTCTGGGTGTTCCCAAATGTTTTCTAATGTATGTTTTGTCGATCCATCTCTCATTTTTCGAAGTGGAGAAAACACGCAAATAGGTGGATTTTGTCCCATCATATTGAAGAATGAAAACGGACTCAAATTCACATTTCCATCTTTATCTACCGTACTTGCAAAGCAAATAGGACGTGGGGAAATGGCGTGTTTGAAAATGTCATCAAATTGACTTGTATTTGGCTCAAAAGATTTTGTATGTTGCATAAGTTGAGTTTATTGGGTGTAAAGATGAACAGAATTTACTAATTTTCCTAATCCTGTAACAGACATTTCGATGGTATCATTTGGTTGTAACCATTGTTCTTGATAAGCTGGATTCTGACGTTTTCCAGTGCCATTCAATTCAAGAAAACAACCTGTACCAACAGTTCCAGATCCTATAATATCACCAGGATAAAGTTTGACACCATACGAAATACGCTCGATAATCTCGGCGAAAGTCCAATGCATATCTTTGAAATTTCCATGAGAAACTTCGATATTATTAACAGAACAAGACATTTCTAAATCATAGCAATTTCCGATATGTCCTTCTTTAGGCTCAACTTTGTATTTTTCGATTTCGGTTGGAGTGACTAAATATGGACCAAACATAGAGGCAAAATCTTTTCCTTTTGCTGGACCAAGATTCAGTTTCATTTCTTCCATTTGTAATGCACGTGCGCTCAAATCATTCAAAACCATAAAGCCACCAATATATTCGTCCGCATGTTCTGCTTTGATATTGATGCCTTCTTTTTTGATGACAATTGCGACCTCAAGTTCAAAATCCATTCGATCGAAATGTTTTTCCATTGCATAAACTTTTCCTGGACCTTGAATAGCTTGATGATTAGAGAAATAAAACACAGGAAATTGATCAAATTCGGGAATCATATCCAAACCTCTGTTTAAGCGAGAAGTTTCTACATGTTGGCGAAATGCATACGCATCTCTAAAACTTGCTGGATGAGGTATTGGAGCCAAAATTTGTGGTTCTTTTACCACCGTATTTTTATACTCACCACGTGAAATTTCGTTTGTAATCTGTTGACAGATTAATAGTGAAAACTCGTCATCTGCTAAGATTTCGATTAGAGTAGAAGGTAAGTTGTGATTAATTTTTGTCAAATCATAGATAGCATCTTGCCAAATAAGACCTACTTTTTCTTGCTGATTTTCTAAGAAAGTAACGAATTTCATTATTTGTTGTTTGAGAGGTGAAGATACGAAGATGATTTTAATGTTGAGGTAATTTGTATCATTAAAGATTTTAAAAACCTATAGGCTAAAATCTTTTTAACGTTACATTTAATTATTTTCTTAACGTTATAGATTTAATGTCAACTTTTATATTGTTTTTAAGTAGAAATTTTGACTCTTGTCTGTAAATCATATGACATTTTTAAAATCCTTGCTTGAATAAAATTTGTATTTAATCTATTACATTCTTAAGTGATAGATTTTAAAACGGAGTTTAGTTTTATTTCCTTTTTAATTGAATTGGTGTGTGTGTGTCAATAATCTTTATTCGTTAAGTTTTTAAGATTCAATAAAATAATTATATTTGAGTATAACGATGCGAAACATCACAAAACGTGTTTTCGTAAAAAATAATGTTTGCAAATATTTTATAAAGATTATGTCACAAAATTATACTGGTTTAATAGGCTTGTTTGATGAGGAAAATGATAATATTCGGGTTCCTCATATTATAAAAAATGGATATGTTTATATTGCTTTTGAAAACAATGAATTAGAAAGGTTTATTTTTGAGGCATTAAGATCATTGAAGACAAACATCAATGACTATGATGATTATGAATTTATAGATATTATAATCTCTAATAATTTAAATAGTTTTGTAATTTATCATACAAGTGATTGGGCCGATATTCCTATTGATGAAATGGATTTTGCTGTAAAAGATAACGAAGTTAATTTAGAAACAATATCTTTTTGGAGTTATAACAGGGACTTAAAACTTGAAAATATAGAAGATCCTTTTATTGAAATTCCTAAAAATCATATTGATTCATTTGATTTCTTAAAAATTGATCGAATCAATTATAGAGATTGGCAAAGTTATGATGATTTTCTTAAGGAATGTAATACAATTAAATAAAAAACTATAGCTAATAATTTATTGGCGAAATACATGAGAAAATAATGTTAGTTGAAACTTTATGCAAAAAATAAGGATAAATGAAATTTTAGAAAAACCGATTGAAGAAATTCCTTTTTTGACAATATCTCAAAACTCTTTTGAACCACAAATCTATAACTTACCAATTTATGTCGGTTTTGTTGAAAATTTACCAAAAACTGTTGATGCTATTGTTGCAACTTCCGATTTACAAGGAATAGTTATTCAAAACGATAAAGAAATTCTTTTAGGGGAGATTCTTGCTAAAACTTTTCCAATTTTATTTGAAATGTATTTTCCAAATTTAGAATTGAAAAAAAGTATTGCAATATTATGTGGGGATTTGTATACTAATTTGTTAAAAAGAGGAACAAGTGGAAATCCAATTAATGTTTGGAAAGAATTTTCTGAAATATTTAAATGGACAATTGGAGTAGCTGGAAATCATGACGATTTTGGAGATAGAATTGACGAATTGAATCAATTAACTAATGTAAAATTACTTTTAAATGAAACGATTAGTGTTGATAAATTGACAATAAGTGGGTTGAGTGGAATTATAGGAAGATCAGATAAAAATTTTAGATTAAGAGATATTGATTATTATAATTCGATAACCAAACTAATTAAGAAAAATCCTGATTTCTTATTAACTCATTTGTCACCTGCAATAAATTCTAAACAATTTATTGGTGATGAAAAACTTACAGTCATTCTAGAGAATGGAAATCCATTAATTTCTTTTTGTGGACATGTACATTGGGATACAAATCATCCAGTTGTATTAGCAAATGAAACACAAGTTTTGAATTTAGATACAAAAGTTTATATTTTAATAGATAAAAATAACTTCGGTTAAAAGGCATAATAGAAAGGTTTGTAATATTTTTTCGTCACTGCTTTTATCTCAGTATTCCTCAAAAATAACCACATAGAAACATAGAACCAAATGATTTTGTATTGAAATTAGTTGCTTAACTATTCGTATTTTCAACTAATCTTTACAAACCATCACGATTGAATCTATGTCTCTATGTGGTTAAAATAAATTTGAACAACATCTATAAAATTCTATTTTCGATACAATTTTTCTTCATTCTTCTACGTCGTTAATTAAAGTATTGTACCGAAAAATTACTCCAATCAACGAACTGCATTTCACAACTAAGCTTACACAACTGTATGCTCGCCAAGATAGATACTTGTACTCGCCATCGTCTTCGTTTCACTATTCAGAAATGCCCAAAAGTTAACCTTTTTGCCATTGTAATACGTTGGTAAAGCAATATCTATACTCATAGAATTACGAGTCTCAATACTTTGAAATACTTCGAACGAATTTAGTTCTTCGCAATAGCAAACAACATTCACAAGATCTGAAGGTTGCGCATTACCTTGTCCAGAATTATCTTCCCAATTCATTTGGAAAGTATCCCCACCAGCCGTATCTATCGTAGGTTGCAAAAAGCCAACCAAATCACCTTTTGATACCAGCACACGCTCCAACACAATAACAGGCAAATCATTCACCATTTCCAATGCATTGCTCAGCGTATAAGACGTCGCAATGTTGTAGCGCGATTTTAGCCCAACTCTATTCCCAAAATACAGATTAAGAATAGGGCGAATTGGTTGCAAGAAACCAATTACTTTCTTGAATTTGATCTGTTGCATCAACTGCAAATCAGTTGGTCGCCTTTTCGATTTTTTTGGTAAACTGCGGATAATGTCCTTACCGCGCCAATTAACGCCTACTACAGTTCCCACTTTTCCTGAGAATCCACCAAGGATTCCTTTTTTAATTTCTGCCATAATTGCAAGTTTTTATGATTAATATTCATAAAGTTAGCAACAGAAACAACACCATTTACAAAAACGCCATTTTGTGTCCACATTTGTCCGCTTCTGTCCACATTTGTCCACTTTTGTCCGGTTGCTTTTTATTCAATAATAGTATTATAGCAAAATAAAAACCTCGCTAAACCTCTATTCATCATAGGTAGATAAGATTCGTATTTTTGGTCAATTTTTAGCTTGTTCGACCATCGTTCGACCATTGTTCGACGAAACTTCGGAAAAACGGTATTCTCGTCGAAGAACGGTCGAAGAAAACACGAGCGAAAGTGGGAGGAAATTTGTCCTTGAAATGATAAAAATGATGTTGTAATATTTGTTTCGCTATCCATACATCCATTATTATATTCTGTATAAAATTACTTCGTGATGCAAAAATATTTTGAGTATAAATTATTAATTTACATATTAATAATTATATTAGTGAGTAATTTAATGAAATGTGGATATAGGTATTTTTTTACGAAACGAAACTATATTTCTTTTCGTAAAAAACAATGTTATATGCAATACTCCCAAAAATCGTGCATAAAAACAAATACAGATAATAATCATAAAATTATTGAGCGATGAAAACAAACCTTGCCCACCCCAAATTTATTCTTTTTCCAGCCGCTTTTTTGCCAACCCACATCAGCACATTTGCAAAATGCCAACGCTTAACCAACGCATATTTTGCAAAAGAGCTGATTTTTTTCCTCCGCTTCCCATTTTCCTTAGAATATTTTTTGATTACAAAAAAGAATTACACCGCCACCCTTTCCTCATATATCCTATCAAAATAATTTCCTAAAGACAAGATCCTATCTTTATCCACAGGATTAATATATCGAAGAAACATCTGCTCTGTACTGTGTCCGGTAGCTTCCATTAAGAGAGGTGTTGGAATTTTCCCATAAAAGTTGGTAGCAAAACTCCGTCTTCCTATGTGACTGCTCATAAACTCCCACTTTTCAACTTGGACGATTCTACTACGAAAACCAAAACGCTTTCTTGCTTTAACCGATTCGTTTAAATTAGCAAGTTTGGCGATTTCCTTTATTTCATTATTGTAATGTTGAATATCCATAAGTCTTGGAAAACCATTATTATTACGCTCAATAGCGTGCAAAACAGTAGGATGCAACGGTAATAATATTTCCTTTTTCGTTTTCTGTTGTACAAATGACAAACACTTTTTTTCGCCAATGCATTGTAAGTTATGAAAATCGAAGTTCATAAAATCTGAAAAACGTTGTCCTGTATAACAACTGATGAGAAGCCAATCCTTGGCAGCCTGCAAATGTTCCGGCATATCCGTATATTTAATTTGGTCAATCTCTCTTTCAGTCAGTGTAATGACTTCTTTCTTTTGGCATTCCCTGCGAATTTCCAATTCACGAACACAAGTACGAACTCCTTTTCTTTCAGCAAAATTCAGAATAGTTTTCACGAAATGTATTGTTCGGTAAATGGTGTTTTCACTATATTCCTCTTCCTTTCCAAAAATCATAAAATCCTTTATAAAATCCGAATTTACCGTGTCTATATATAGTTTTTTGCACATAAACCCTTCAAAACGCTCCAACAAATGAAAGAATACTTTGTATCGTTTCTAAGTGGAATGACAAATCAGTTCCTTCTTCGTATCAATGTACCATTTCATATAATACAGCAGAGAATTTTCTGGTAAACTGGTAGATTTTCCACTGCAAACTGCCTTGATTCTCCTTGCCAATGCCTGTTGGTGAACTTGTTTTTTTTCTGATCGTTTTTCCCAAATACGCTCAGCAAGCTCCTTTTTTATATTATTTAAATTCGCGTTTAATTTTTTGTACTTTTTCAGGTAGATGTTGGTAGGACGCTGTTTCTCTTTATCCCAATCATCATCTGAAATCCTAAGATTTGTACGAAATGTATAAGCTTTGTTTTGCTGTTTATCGGTTAGATTTAAGTGAATATTCTTATTAGTTCCACTTTGCGATAAAAAGAATTTAAATGTCATTTCGTTAATTTTTAGTTTATTATTAATTAACAAATTTAACATAATAAAATAGTCCTATGTAGACTAATTATTAATCTATTGATTAATAAATCAATAACTTCAGTTTCCAAATTTTGGAGCAATTGTATTTCCTATGGAACTTATTTTTCAATCAAAAAATCAATGAAATTACTTTTTGATTAGTGCAATAATTTACCTTACAGAAACTTATGTGTTTTTTATTTCTGAAATATTTTTTATATTTACAGACAAATAGTAGTCTACATAGGACTATTTATAATTAACATCCTAAAATTGAGAAAAACGATGAAAAAAATTAATCTTATTGTTCTGCTCCTGTTATCCTTATGGGCGGCTGCACAAACAAATTTTGATAGCGGAACCTATATTGTTAATATGGGAGTATACACATCAAACAAAACAAATGACGTAAAAACACAGCTCAAACCCTACGGAATGATCTATGAACTGATGAAAAGCTATAATGTTCCTGTTTACTGGGTCATTGGGCAGGGAAAAGCCAAAGACGGGAAAGATTTTTCCTACAACGGAACCGATTATAAAGGAGGTACCTTTATTATTTCATCCAAATACATTACGCAGACTGTCAAAAACAGGATTACATACTGGGAAGGACAGGGAGTTGTGGGGATATATACCACAGGCAGTTTAACACTTACGACTACTTATAAGCTTACATCTGCGCCTAACTGGACATTAAATGATGAGAACCAAGATTTAGTAAAGCCATTCTGGACCAATGCAGGAATCCCCTCAAGCTCTTACAACACAGGAAAAGCACCATCCCAATTAACAGATTGCGATGATATTTTTGTAATGCCCCATGCGGACCCAACCTGGGCTAACCACTATTACCTTATCAACTGGAACGCTAACAAAGGTGCAATATGGGCAGGCTGCCACGCCGTAAATGTATTGGAAAACTTGTATAGCGGTTCACAGCAAATGAACTTTTTAACCACAGCAGGGATAGGAAAACAAGGAGACGCTCAAAATAACAGCTTTGTCAATACAAATGGTACATCTTCTTCCAGTTTCACCGTGCCGGATTATCCTTTATTAGTTTCCGCAAGTGATCCTATCGCCCAATATATGGGTGCTACAGATTCTTCACATAAAAATGGTAGCGGGCAGGTTTATTTCCCCGTTTCCTCTACTGTTGACGGTTACAGATCTACTACCAATATTATAGTTTATGACCCGAATGACAGCAGGAAAACAACGACTTCATCATCATCCAAAACTAGCGGTAATCTGGCCGCCTATATTGCCTACGGAAGAGGCTACGGAAATACCGGAAACGGATGGGTAATGTACGAAGGAGGGCATAACCTGAACAAAGAAACCATAGGCGATGTCCCTGCACAGAGGGCATTCTGGAATTTCAGCTTTTTGGCTGCTTATGACAAATCGCCTCAATTGGGCAGTGTTTCCGGAGTTGGGGATAATAATGCCTATTTCTCTAATACCAATTATAACTTTTCCGCTTCTGGCAGTTCTCCTATGGCATCTACTTTAACTTATACCTGGTCGGCAGTAAAAAAATCGGACGGTTCCAGTTTTGGAACTTTTACACCCAATGGTACTACGGCAGCATCTTCTACCACCTTTAATGCAGGTTCTGCAGCTGCCGAAACGGATGCCATTATTACCGTAAAAATTAAAGATGCCTGCGGAAGAGAAAATTTTGAATCATATGAGGTTAAAATCAGCCCGGCGATCATTGCAAAAAATGATGACTTCTCAGCCACACCTATCAATGGTTATACAGGCGGCAGCACAGGAAGCGTATTTGCCGACAATGGCAATGGAACCGATATGGCGAAAGGGAATCCTGCTTCAGGTTCAAATGTATCTGTTTCACTTACCAATAACGGAGGAGTTACCGGAACAACAATTGATTCCAACGGTATAATTTCCGTACCTGCCGGTACGGCTCCCGGAACTTATACGCTGACTTATCAAATATGCCTGCTTTCTGACAATACAGTTTGTGCCACTGCTATAGCAACTATTGTTGTAATCAAAGGAGACTGTTTTAAGTCTGCTGCGGGCGGTACGCCGGACGGTTACACCAAAATCGGCATCACCATACAGCAGAAGCAATCCGGCTGGCCGGAAAATATCCCCAATGGCTTCATCACTTTAGAATCCAAAGAAAAAGGAATGGTCATTACCAGAGTGGCACACGTAAGCAGCACACCGGATTTAACAAATGATTCCATTAAAGACCCAAAAGAAGGTATGTTGGTATATGACATTCAGGACAAATGCGTGAAATTATTCAACGGCATTATCTGGAGATGCATTTCCGAATGCGGAAAATAAAACTGAAAATAGTAACCCGTAATAATTAACTTTTTAAATTCATCAATAATGAAAAAAATAATTTATATAATCACACTTGGTACAATCGCCAATTTTTCCAATGCACAGGTGTCCTTCGGAGGAAAAGAAACCGTTGAAGGAACGGCAACCCTGGTCGATTTTAACAATACACCGGGAAATTTCCGGGGAATAATACTATCTGCGGTAGAAAACAATAGTAAAGCACTTGCTTCAACTGCATCAGAGAATAACGGGACTTTTCTGTACGACAATTCGGATAGCAAAGTGAAAATGTACGAAAACGGAACGTGGGTTAATCTCAGTCCTGCCGGAGACAATACTGCTATTATAGTAAACACATCAGCCGATAAATCATCAGAAAACCAAGGAGTAATCATCGGGAAAAGCACAAGCAACGCCAAAGGTATATTGGTACTGGAATCCGCAGACAAAGCCATCATACTTCCCCGAATCGCCAATCCGGATACTACCGTAAAAAGCCCATATCCCGGAATGATCTGTTATGATACCATCAGCAAAAGTCTAGCGGTTTTTAACGGTATTGTCTGGAATTATTGGAAATAATATGAACTTCAAAAACATCCATATAGGACAAATGATTGAAAAAAGGGTTGCGGAAAGCGGGATAGAAATATCCCGTATCTGCAACTTTTTCAAATGCTCCGAAGAAGAAATCCCGGAAATGTATTTGCAGGGAAATCTTCCGACGGATACTCTTCTCAAATGGAGCAAGCTGCTGGAATACGATTTTTTCAGGATCTATTCCCAGCATTTAATCCTCTATGCTCCTGCTTCGGCAGACAAAAAAACAAACCGGCAAAATAAGAAAACAACGCTTCCGCAATTCCGTAAAAACATCTACACCAAAGAAGTCATTGATTTTATTTTACAGCGTATTTCAGCAAACGAAATGACCAAAAATGAAGTCATTGAAAAATACAGAATACCGAAAACAACACTGTACAAATGGATAAGCAAATATGGAAAATGAAATCCTTTATCGGATTCTCCAAAAAAGAAGTTTTGGAAGAATTAGGTGATGAATTCAACTTTTATCAGGAGAAGGAATGGGTGTACACCCTGAAAAAATATTGGTGGGGAAGAAAGAAGAGACTTCATATAGAATTTGATGAAAACAATAAAGTAATAAGCCAGTACATAACCTACTCCTATGGAAAATAACCAACCCGATTATAAAGCAATCTATGCAGATATTCTGGAGCAGAAATTTCCGGAAAAGAAAAAAGAGCATCTGCCATTATTGCAAAAGGAAGCCTTATCCGCGATGGATATTATCGAGCTCAACTTCATAATTTTCGGCACCGCAAAGAAAAATGAGCAAAACAACAGCCACCGCTTCTACGGCAAATCCGATATCCTGCAAATTCTGGATTACCAGAAAAAACATAAACTTAATAACAGCCAGCTTGCAGATCATTTCAAATTAAGCAGGAATATAGTTGCGAAATGGAGGAAAATGTTTCTTCAATAAGAAAATCAATACCAACATCAAAAACAAACCATTATGGCATCAATTTCAGAAGTAGGACACGCTAAAAATGTAGCCAACCTGCAAAAGCTAACCGAACAAGTTACCGTATACACCCTTTACAATCCGCCTGTAGATAATCTTAAGGTTATAAAACTTACCGTACTTTATTCCACTGCTTCCGAAAAACTTTCGGAAGTCGAAGAAAAAAGAAATGCCAACAAAAATGCAATTACATTGCGTCAATCTACTTTTAAAAATTTAAAATCAACTTGTACAAAAATCATCAACCATTTAGATATTTTAGGAATATTGCAAGGAACTTTAGACCAAGCAAAATCCTTAAATCGATTAATTCAAGGCGGACAAAAGAAAGTTGCTCCAACACCACAAGACGGAGAAGAAACACCCAAAACAGTTTCCACTTCCCGACAATCCTACACCCAACAAGCCGAAAACTTCGGGATATTATTACAATTATTGTCCACCATTCCAATTTACAACCCTAACGAAGACGATTTGAAGTTAGTAAATCTCAACATCTACAAAGATTCCCTCGTTAATTCCACCCAATCTGTAGACCAAACCGAAGCAGAACTTAACCTAAAACTCATAGAAAGAGACAACATTCTGTATGCAGATGGAACGGGACTCTACTCCATTGCCCAAAACGTCAAAAAATACGTAAAAAGCATTTACGGAGCCACCTCTCCCGAATATGCAAACGTTTCAGATATTGAATTTACCACCCGAAAATAATATTCGACCGAGAAGTTTTTATATTCTCTCGATATAAAGTTACATTCTTGCAATGTAACTTTATATTTTTGTGATGTAGTTTTATATTGGCACGATGTAGAGTTATATTCTTGCCTTGTAATTTTATATTCTCGTAATGTGGAATATTATTCTTTCGATGTGATTTAATATTGGAGCGTTGCGGACTTCTATTTTTGTGATGTGATTTTACATTCTTCCGATGTTGACAACAAAACAAATTGCAAAGTCCACCGCAAAGGAAAAAGCACATTTGCAGTCCGCTCCACCAACACCAAAACCAAAGACTGCAAAAGAGCTTTTCCCTTCCCTCCTTTCCCCTCCGCTAAAAAAGTATAAATTTCCTACACCTTCTCCTGCATATTTACAAACTGACTGAACAAAAAGCACTGCATATAACACGGGTAACTGTTGCACAACTCCAATTTACAGTAAAAAACAGAATATATGACCTCGTTTAAGCCTTTTTAAGCGAGGTTT
>NZ_JACAGF010000018.1:0-62951 GCF_030324345.1 Empedobacter sp. R750
ATTTTTTATTCCTTTCATAATTGTAAGATAAGTATTATATACCTTTTCTTACTCTGGAACTTTCGTTAGGATATCCAATGTTATTTCTTGTAAGTAAATACTCTCAAAAATTAACAACTTATATATCATTATACTTTGTTATTATTTCCTTTCCATTGATGGGATCTTTTGCAAATTTATTAAAAGATCAAGATCAATTTCAGACTACAATTGTATATGATGTAATGTCAAAAACAGATTTGAATGGAAAATATTTAATTGTAGATGGTCAAGTACCGTGGTCAAGTCAATCAGAGAACTTAATTTATGGATATGATTTTATTAATTATTTACATATAAAATTTTTAGGAAATCAAAATTTTGGATTAGAGGAATTTTTTGTTTTGAAATCAAATAATTTATATAATATTAGTTTTCTTAAAGATAAAAGAAGAGAGGAGGTATTAAATAATAAAATGAACATTCCAATTATAAATAGAACAAGTTTCTACAATTTGAGAGCAGATGGAAAGCATGTTATTATAGATTTTAATAAAATAGATATTTTTATTCCGGAATTAATTAATATTGAATTAAAGCCATCAGAAAATGTTACTGGTAATTTTGATATTGTAACAAATGATAAAGAAATTTATTCTATAAAAGGTTGGGCAATTATTTTTGGAGCAAATAGTATTAAAGATAATGTGAAATTATTACTAATTGGAGGTTCAAAAATTTATGTATCTGAACTTTCTAAAGAGAAGAGATTAGATGTTAGTGAAGCAATGAATGGACAATATAATGACTCTGGTTTCTCAGGCAAAATAAATACTAATACAATGGACAAAGGAGTATATAAACTTGGGTTGATTATTGAAAATGAGAATGAGAAAAAAATCTTAATAAAAGACAATAAAATTACGGTTAAGTAAGAGTAATAAGTTTATGTATTTTTAATCATTGAAAATATGTATCTATTTTTGGGTTGGTCAAAGTTGCAAAAAGACTAAATTATAATTCTGTTCAAAAAATAATGAAATTACAATTATTAATTTAGAAATGAAGAGGGTTCAAAATAACCTTAATTATAAACAATAAAAGGCTAAATTTATAGTTATAAAATAATATCTAATCAAACAAAGAATTACTATGATTAATTTTGACATACTTGAAAAAAAATTAGATGAACTAAGGTTAGAATATCTAATAGCTAAACCGTATCCCCATCTTATTTTAGATAACTTTTGTGATGAAGAAAAACTAATAAAGGCATATAATAGTATTCCAGAATTAGATAATAAAAGTAGAGATTATGCTTTTGCAAATAACAAATTTGAGAAATCAAACTATAAAGTTTTAGGATCAGAGTTAGAAGAATTATATAAGGACTTATCTTCAGACCGTTTTAATAAAATATTGTCATATATTGTTAATAAAGACATATTTGTAGACCCTAAAAATCATGGAGGAGGATTGCATCAAGGTAAAAAGAATAGTTTCTTAGATATGCATTTAGATTTTAATTATCATCCAATAAATAAGAATTGGTATCGAGAATTAAATCTATTACTTTACTTAAATAAAGATTGGAAACCTGAATACAAGGGAGATTTGAAATTAGTTGATTTACGTACAGATGAACAAGCTGAAGTTGGAGTTCCATTTAATCGATTAATTATTCAACAATGCGCTCCATATACATTACATGGTTATGAAATGACCAATTTTCCTGAAGGGGTATATAGAACTTCTATTGCAACATATGCTTATCAAGAGCATAAAGTACATATTGAAGAACCTAGGACAACTGATTGGCATCCGAATGAAGATGCATCTTTTTTTAAGAAGCAATTAGCTAAAAACTATAATGTCTTAGTACAAACAAAAAATAAATTTTTTGGATCTGGAACTGCCAAAAATCAATAAAAAAAGGAAGATTTATCTTCCTTTTTTTATTGATTACTTTTCAAAAGATAATAATATTTTTCGTTAATCATATTCCAGCTAAATTCATTTTCTATAGCAGCTGTATTTTGATTAATTTTTTCTAATTCATTTTCTTTATCTAAAGTGTCATAAAGTTGTTTTACTTCATTTTTGTTAGAAAAATAAAATGCATTTTCTTTTAGAACACCTTTGTTAAATTCATTATTATTAGCACAAATTAAGCAGTTGGATGCCATTGCTTCTAATAATGAAGGGTTTGTACCACCAACAGAATGCCCATGAAAATATAAACGAGAATAATAACGAATATTGTTTAATTCTTCGAAATTATAGATACCTCCTGTAAAAATAATGTTAGAGAAAGCTTTATATTTTTCTTTTAAAAACTCACCGTATGGTGTTTCATGTTTTCCAATCACTAAAAAGGTTTCTTTTTTTGTAGAGGTAGCTACTCCGTCCAAAATCATTTCTAAGTTATTTTCGGGTTCAAATCGAGCAATTAACAAACTATACTTATTTTTTTCGATATTATATTTTTCTAAAATAGAATCATTAGGATTAATAAATATATCGGCACCGTAAGCAATATAAGTAGAATCTTTGTTGTATTTATTTTTCAGATAGGTTTGTATTCCTAAAGAATCTGCTATCAAATGATCAGAATGTTTCGCACCTAATTTTTCAGCATATTTAAGGAAGTTTTGTACTTTTTTGGAATATTTGCTACGTTTCCATTCTAATCCATCCATGTTGGTTATGATTTTAGCTTTTTTTGGCATTAACCACCACCATATGGTACTACTTGTGTAACCTAATTGTAAGATGATATCAAAATTGCGTTTGCGAGCATCTAAAATACAATTTAAGTCGTAGAGAAATTGTCCGGCAGTTCCCATTTTATCTTCAGGATCTTTGCAATGAATTAGTTTGACTCCGTTGAATATTTTTTCTTTGTATGGATGCAATGAAGAATTGTAGACATAAACATCTTCCCCTTTGTTTGTTAAATAAACGGCAAAAAACTCTGCAAATTGTTCAAATCCACCATGGTAGTTTGGTATACCTCGAGTTCCTAAGATGGCTATTTTCATTAAATTAGTTTTTTACAAATTATAGCAATATTATCAACATATCTGTCTACATTAAATTTTTCTAGCACAATTTTCTGTCCATTTTCTCCATAAAGAATTCGTTTTTCTTTATCTTCAGTTAATTCTTTCATAGCAGACACTAACTCTATTAAGTTGTTAGGTTCAAACTTTATTCCTGTAATGTTGTTGTCAACAATTTCTGTAAGTCCACCGTGATTAGCAACTATTACAGGTTTTTTAACCAACATAGCTTCAATAGCAACTAACCCAAATGACTCAGGTTCTTTAGAGGGAATAATAACAATATCCATAGCTTGCCAATAAGGATAGACATTATTGACAAAAGGAACAAATTTAACATGATTTGTTAGCTGATATTCTTTTATTTTTACTTCCATTTGATCTAAAAAATCTTCTTTTCCAGGAGCAGGAGATCCTACTAAAAGTAAATAACTGTTTGGGTATTCTTGATGAATTACTTGAAAAGCATCAATCAATATTTCAATTCCCTTTCTATCGCTAATTCTACCAATATTACCATAAATAAGACTGTCATGCGTTGAATTAGGAAATAGGGATAGTCTTAATTTATTTACATTTTCATTTGTTTCTATGATTGGATTTATATCAATTCCATTGTAGACCAAATTTGCTTTTTTTAATATTTTTGAATCTTCATTGACCCAGCATTTCATTGTAGATTTTGAATTGTAAATAACAGTATCAACTAGTCTAGATTTGATAAGTTTATAATATATTTTCACAAAAAGTTTTGGTGAGTGAATAATTTCATGACAATGCCAAATATGTTTTGTTTTAAACCAATAAGCATAGACATTTCCAAGCATTACACTAAAAGCATTTGTGTAAATTAATTTTACATTATTTTTTTTTACAATCTTTCTAAGTTTAATTACACTTAGAATAGAATCTTTTGCTAAACCAAGAAGATATTTTAAAGAAAACATCTTTTTATGAAGTTTAAGTACTGGGATATAGTGATATTCTATATTATATTTATCTAATTCTAAATTTAATAAACCAGGTTGTTGCATTATAACAATAGGATCAATATTGTAATTGGTTTTAAGACCAACAACTAAATCTAGCAATGTTTTATCAGATCCATATAATTCTGATGATTGATTAATGAATATAATTTTATGTCGTTTTTGCATTTTTCAGAATTTCATAATAAGCTAATAAACCTCCAACAAATAAAGATTTGTTATCTAATTTTAAATAAAAACCTAGGAATACTAAACTGGATACAAATAGGAATATACCAGTGCTATTGATAAGTAGCTTTATTGCATCTAATTTTGGTATAGCTGTTTTTTTCTTCATAAAAGTCAAGTAAAGAATAGAGGATGTGTATATAATCAATCCAAGTATTCCTGTTTTTAAAAAAATTGTTGTAAAACCATTGTGCAAAATAGGGGCATGTCTTACTTGTGTTCCATCATTTGTCCACATTAGAGAACCATAATTTACACTTGAACCAAATCCGCTACCTAGCCAGATTCCACTTTCATCTTTATTTAAAACTTGTAAAATCGTTATTTTAGTTTCATATGATCTAAAGTTATCATGAAACCTAGGTGAGTTATCGTTTACGACATAAGGATCATAAATCTCTTTTGGAGCATTTTTAATTTTGTATAAAAAATTCTCAAAACCTGTCGCACCTCTAGAAGGATTCATGTCATAAATTATTTTATAACCGAATGCTCCAATAATTATTAAACAAGTTAAAGTAATTATTTTAAAGCGATTTAATTGAAATAAGCCTAATAACCCACAGCACACAATAAACATTTGAATTAAATTGGTTCTTGCTAAATATAGACACAATGATATACTTATTATTGTAAGTAATATAAGTCTTTTTTGTAAAGAGAATTTTAAACCAAATTTTTTATGAAATAGTAGAATGATAACAGCAAATGTTTCAAAATCAGAAAAATAACCACCGTGATATCTAATCTCATTTACATAACGTATGTGATGAATAATAAAAGCATTTGCTAATATAGTGAGGTGAATAATTGCAATAACTAATGAGCAGTAAATAATGGTTGTGAAAAAATTATTATCCTTGCTTCTGAAGCATTGATAACCAATCAACAAGCCAACGATTGGTTTTATGAAATATGAAATATCTCTAATAATTTCGTATAAATTATAGTTATAATAAAAAGATCTTATTGTACCAAGTAATACTATAACAACAAAAAACGAACATAAAAACAAAATACTTTTCGAGTAGTATCTTTTTATAGTTACACATAATATAATCAACCATACAGCTAAACTTAATTCATAATTATTGATATACGAAAAACCTACTGCTATTAAAAACAACAGTTGATAAGGCCATTCGGATGATAATTTAATTTTCATAAAATTGTTAAGCTTTAATTTTTTTGATAATATTAATTGAATATAATGATATAATAATTAGCTCTACAGTAATCATTGAGATAAAAGCTCCTTTTAAACCATAATAATTAACAAAAAAGCTTAATAAAACAATCGATAATGAACACATCAAATAGATAATATGAGTATATGTTCTTGATAAATTTATTGCGAACATTAACTGTCTTAACGCTTGAGAAATAACTAATAAAATAGGAACAATTAATGCAATTTTTAAAATCTCTATAAAGGTTGATACATCTTTTGTGGTAATATGGAAATATGATAGTATAAAATTCTTTGAGAATAGAATTACAATAATACCAATGGTAATAAAGAATAAATTAGCAAGATGATATAACTTCCAAATTTTTAACCCTTTTTTTAAGTTCTGTTCTATGTCATAACAAACAGTTGGATAACTAAAATTGAAAAACATAAATGTGAAAGTCCTAAATACACTAAAAATTTGTTCGATTATACGATATAAACCAGCCATTGATGCTCCTGTAAAATACCCTACTATTAATATCGGAAAATACTGATAAATAGATAAACAAAACTCTGAAACACAAATGTTAAAATCTGCTCTCAAAGTTTGAATTCCTCTTTTGAAATTTATTTTCTTAAAACTTATTTTATACTCCTTTTTATAGAAAAATAGAAAAAATATATAAACAATAATCCCACTAGTTCCTAGATAAAAATTAGCCCATATGTAGTCATCTTGTTTTTTTATAAAGTAAAAAATGCAACCAATATAAATGATTTTTGAAATCACATTTAGAGAAGCAATTACTTTAAACTTTTCTAATCCTTGTAAAAACCAATTGGGATTAATCAATTGAGAAATAACAATAGGTAAGCTTAGAAGCAATAATTTTTTTTCGTAAAAATTGGGAAATATTAAGCTTCCAATTAAAAATAAACAAGAAATACAACCAAAAATGATAATTTTATAGGAATATGTATTACTAATTATATTATTTATATACCTGTTATTCTTTTTGTTAATTACAATATCTTTTGTTCCATTTAAATAAGAACTATAATCAACAATACAACATAATATTAAACTAATAGAAAATGCAATCCCAATTTTCCCTAACCCATCTTCTTTACATATATTCATTAAATAAGGCATCACAATTAAAGGGCTAATCAAATTAATTGATTGCCCAATTGCATAGACTATAAAATTGGTTATTTTAGTTGGGATTTTCATCCTAAAAAATTATTTTGTTTTTCTAGACAAAGAAAATAATAGAAATAAACCAATTAAAATCAAAGGGAATATAAGGTGATACTTACCATTAATGCCAGAAATATCAAGAATGTTTTCTGAATAATTTAATGGTGTTATAATATATTTTAGATTGTGTTGATGAACCTTTAACTGTTGAGCTTCTTCAACTAATTTTATTTTTTCTTGAATAAGACTATTTAATTGAGAGTCTCCATTAACTGAAATTGTAGAATTATTATTAGGAAACAAACTTGCTTTTTTTAAGATTCCATCAATTTGATAAATTGTAGAATCATTAATAGCAATTTTATCTTTTACATTTTGTAAAATTTCAATTCGAAAAACTTCATAAGTTTTACTTGTATTTAAATACTTAACAATATTACCTAAAACCTTTTCTTCAATTTTTTCATTTGAATTAATAGTAATCAAATGATTTGTGAAATTTTTGCTTGTAGAAGGATCTTCTGCAACTTTTTTAGCATCATCATTTTCAGATAGTGTTTTAAAAATTTCATAATAATTATTCTCTTGATTTAAAAAACTGTAAAGATTTGTAATCGGTTTTACACTAATTTTAGTAATCTTAGAAGTTTTATTTATCCCAATTTTATTTAAGAAAATAGTATCGTTCTGTTGAATTTTTGAGTTTAATAATATTATTTTTTCATTCAATAAATCAACTGAATTAAAGTTTGGAGTTACGATTATATTACTCTCATATTTTTCAGCATATCTATTATAAAAAAAGCCACCAATTCCTCCAATAATCAACAATGATATTAGAATAAGAATATTTTTCTTTATAAATAGAAATGTTTTGGGAATAAAACTCAATGTATTTTGTAAACCTTTTTTTATAGAGTTTGATACCTGCAATAAATCAATTTCATTATTCTCTTGTTGAGTAGAATTATTATCCATTTTATCGTGTATGTTTAGTTTTAGTAATTCAAAAAATTTAATTATCGATCTACAAGTCGTTCTTCTACAACGTAGAAAAATAGGATTTATTCTACGTTTAGGAGACAAAAAAAACCTCTTATAAAATTTATAAGAGGTTTTTCGAATTAATTCGAAAATATATTTTATACAATATAAGATAAATTATCTTTCGTATCTTTTTTCATTTTCGGTTCCAAAGCTAGCGATTTTATATAACCACCATCCAAGTAATGCGCATCCGATGAATGTAAATAACCATCCAAAGATAACACCAACTGGAGATAATAAGTTTTCAAAAGTCCATTTGAAAATATCACCAATCGCAAAAAATAAATCAGTTATAACTCCCATATTCTAGTTTATTGCTTAATTTGCATCAAAGTTAATAAAATGTTGGTTAATCTACTTGACAAAAGGAATTTTTTTATACAGATTTTTATCATTGTGCTGTTTACATTGCTTGGAGCAACGAATTTTAACAGTATTGATCTGAGTAATTTAGAAAAATTAGGCGTAGTCCTGACGATTTTGACGATTGCTTTTGTGGGGTATATCGACAATACAAATGATTTAATTTCGACTTCTTCCTACCCAACTTTTACTTACATTTTGTGGATAATGCCTTTTATTGCAGGTTTATCAGATTATAGAATTGCTGGAAGTTTGTTGCTTGTGACTTATGTAACAGTGCAATTACTCTATTTTGAGTCCGAAAAAAACGATACGTACAATGCTTTTGATATAGGCGTTTTCATGAGTTTTGCAATACTATTAAGTCCGCCACTTATTTTCTTAGGAATTGTAGTTTTCACTTATTTCTTAACTTTAAGAGTTGTAGAACCAAAAATTCCTATTCTTGGTTTTCTAGGATTTATTCTTCCAATATTAATCGTTGCTCAAGTAAGTTTTCTGCTTGATTATTACTTTATGTTCGATTTTTATAAAGAACAATTGATGTTAACAATAGTGCATTTCGAATGGAAACAATTGTTTTTAGTTCCCATTGTAATTATTCTAATTTATTCAATTATTAATCATTTTAAGAATGTGAATAAATTGACAGCACAAAAGAAACGAATCTTTTTGTTGATGCATTTTATGTTTGGAACAATGTTGATTACGTATATTCTTTACGGAGGAAATAACGATGCTTATCTTGCCTTCTTAGGTTTTAGCATTATGTTGATGTTAACAAGATATTTTAGCGAAAGCAAACCCAAAATAGAATGGCTAAAAGAGGCATTTCTTTGGGTTTTTATGATTTGCTTGCTAATCTATAATTTTTATGATAGAATCCCGAGATTCTTCTCCTTGATTACGGAGGTAAGTTTTTAATTCGAATTCTTTTCCATCAAAAATACCATAAGTAAAGTAGTTAATCCAATCGCCAAGATTGATATGACGCGCTTTGCCTATCGCAATCTCCATTGGTAAATGTCGATGTCCATAAATTAGATAATCGTAGTATTTTCGATGCAATTGTTTACGGCTATACATGATTAACCATTCGTTGTCAACGCCCAAAAAATTAACATCTTCATCACCCGAAATCATTTTATTTTTTCGCGAAGCTGTAATTCCCAACCACATTGCCAAATCGGGATGAAGTAGATAAAAAAGAAATTGACAAACTTTGTTAGTAAAGACCTTTTTCATTCGTTTGTAGCCTTTATCGCCAGGTCCTTTTCCGTCACCATGTACAATAAAAAAATCTTTTCCATTGATGATAAAATCTTGTTTGTCTCGAAAAACAATTGCATTGATTTGTTCTTCCAAATAATCTTTCATCCATAAATCATGGTTTCCAACAAAGAAATAAATTGGAATTCCACGATCAGAAATTTCGGCTAATTTTCCTAAAACACGTACAAATCCTTTCGGAACAACGTGTTTATATTCGAACCAAAAATCGAATAAATCGCCAATCAAAAATAAAACACCACAATCGTCTTTTATTTCGTCAAGCCATTTTACAAACAATTTTTCGCGCACCAAACTATCTTTTTCATTCGGAGCACCAAAGTGATGATCCGAAGAAAAATAGGCTTTTTTACCAGCTTCTAACTGAATGTTTATTGGTTGTCCTCCGCTAACCATTCTGCATAAGAATTTTCAGTTTCGTGTAATTTCAAAGCAACCAAATCGATATTCGTTGGTAAAAGTGGTTTAATTTTATCCACAATCCACAAAATCATGTTTTCAGCAGATGGTTGATAATCTGTAAAAACAACATTGTGTCCTTCTGCTAATAATTTTTCTCCTAATGTTTTGTGAGGCGAATTTTCGTTCAATAAAATGGCGTGATCAAAAAGATTAACAATTTCTTTGTTCACAATTTTTTTCAAATCCCCAAAATCCATCACCATTCCAAGTTTCACATCGTTTGTGTCCTCAGAAGGCGTTCCTTTCACAGTTACAAATAATTTGTACGAATGTCCATGTATATTTTTACACTTTCCGTCATAACCATGCAAAGCATGTGCAGTTTCGAACGTAAAAGCTTTTGTAAGTCGAATGATTTTCATTAAATTTAGTACTAAACTTTAATTTGCAAAGGTAATGGAAATCAAAACAATCGTAAATTCTTTGGTTGATTTATTTTTTCCGATGCGTTGTTTGGATTGTCAAGACGTCATTCAACCTTCGCAATTTCTGTGTGTTTCGTGCTCAACCAAACTTGTTTTTACGCATTTTAATTTTGATCAAAATAATCGAGCTTATGATAAATTGAGAAATTTTTGCGAGGTCGAAAACGCTTTTTCTTTGTTAGAATTTAAACATCATAATACAACGCAAGCCATTTTACACGAAATGAAATATAGGAATCGTCCAGAAATTGGAATTGATTTAGCGCAATTGATTAAGTTTGATTTGAGTGATTATGACGGAATTATTCCGATTCCATTGCATTCAAAACGATTGAAAACAAGAGGCTACAATCAAGTAGAAAATTTTGCACTAACGTTGGCTGAAATCAACCAGATAAATTATTTTTCGGATGGATTAATCCGAACTAAATACAATTCATCTCAAGTAAATGAAGACAAAAAACACCGATTGGAAAATTTGAAAGATGCGTTTGAAATCAATCCAAATCTTAAACCTGGACATTATATTTTGATTGATGATGTCTTAACAACTGGTGCAACAATTGCATCGGCAATAAAAAAGTTTAATCTTTCTGAAAATTTTAAGATAAGTGTAATTACCATTGCTTGTGCTTAATAACAAGCTTTTTCTTAACTTGCGCCCATGAATAAGACGACACGTTTTTCGCTTTTGATGTTAACCATTTTGACGGTTATTTCTTGTGCAAGACAAGGTTCACCAACAGGAGGACCTAAAGATGAAACTCCGCCAGTTTTCCTAAAAGCTGATCCAGATACATTGGCTACGAATGTAGATGTCAATTTGCAAGAGGCTACAATCAACTTTGATGAGTATATTCTTCTGAAAGAATACAGTAAAAATGTGGTTGTTTCGCCATCGTTTCAGATTCCTCCAATTGTGACGCCGCAAGCTTTAGCGAAGAAGAATATTTCGATTAAATTTCAAGAACCATTGTTACCAAATACAACATATAGTTTCAATTTTGGTGATGCGATTCAAGATTTTAACGAAAATAATAAGTTATCAAACTTTCAATATGTTTTTTCGACAGGTAGTTTTATCGATTCGTTGAAGGTAACAGGTCGTGTAAATTCGTCTTATGATTTCAAATTACCAGAAAAGATATTGGTCGGGCTATATAAAGTAGATAGTACATACAAAGACAGTATCATTCTGCAAAAGAAACCATATTACATTGCGAGAGCCAATGATAAAGGAGAATATCAATTAAATTATTTGGCTTCGGGTAAGTATAAATTAATTGCTTTTGAGGATAAGGTAGAAAATGTGATGTACGATTATGGAAAAGAGCGTTTGGCTTTTCATAACGAACCAATTGAGCTGAATGCGAATCAACAAATCAACTTGAATTTATTCAATCAAAAACCAGATTATCGTAAACCTGAAGCGAGTTTTAAACAAGAAGGTTTAATTGTTTTTAAAACGACAGGAGCAACGGATGATGTTACGATAACGCCGGTTGGGAAAGAATTCAAAACGGCTTATATTCAGAAGTTTCCAAGACAAGATTCGATTAATTTTTGGTTCAATCCAAAGGTGGATACAATTGTAGGAAGAAGTGCAAAATTGAACTTCAAGGTTCAACATAAAGATCAAATTGATGAAGTAAGTGCATTATATTCAAAATCGAATACAGAACGAAAATTAGAATTTAAAGCATTAAATGATCAAAAATTAGCACCAAATAAACCATTTAAAATTCAGGCAAATGCGCCAATAAAATCATTGGATTTATCTAAAATTTATGTGTTTAAAGATACAGTTTCAATTCCATTCAAAGTTTCCATTGATACAGTGAATGCACAGAACTTGAATTTTGCTTTTGAGAAAAATTTGGATGAAAAATTTGAAGTTAATATCTATCCAAATGCTTTGACAGATGTGTTAGGAGAGAAGAATGATACGCTTGCTTATCCAATAAAAATGGGAACGCGTGGCGATTTTGGACATTTAAAATTAACGCTTCAAAATACTCCAAGCAAACCATTTATCTTACAATTTCTAAAAACAGATAAAGACTTTACAGTGATTGAAGAATTATATAATCCAGCAAATAAAAACTATTTCGAATTCAACTTTATTGAACCAGGAGAATATTTGTTCCGTTTATTGGTTGATGAAAATGAAAATGGAAAATGGGATACAGGCGATTATTTATCAGGTAAACAGCCCGAACCAATTTATTTGTATCCAGAGCCAATCAAAATTAGAGCGATGTGGGATGCGACTGAAACATGGGTTTTAGGTGAGGCAAATCAACCCGTTTCTTTACCAAATGATGACAAAGATTCGGACAAAAATAGAATACGTCGAGGAGAATTGAAAGAAGGCGAGGAGCGCCAAAATCTACGAACAACAAATAAGAAATCAGAGGAATAGTTCTCTGATTTTTTTTGATTCTAACTTTCTGGTGCTAAATATATAAAAGGAGAAATAGGAATATTTCTCAAAATAGAATAAACCAAAAGGAAGATTAAGAAATTTCGCGCAAAACTTGCAGGGAGATGTAATTTGCCTGACATTGGTTTGCCTAAAAAAATATTTCCAACAATAGCATAATACAATTGTACACAAATGTAAAGTGCAAAAGGCAAAATAAGATTGTAACGTAAGGATTGTAAAAGATGTCCGTGAACAAGCAAGGAAAAAGCGCGCTGACCACCACAGCCAGGACACCACAAACCTGTTATTTCATGAAACATACATTTGATAGAAAACGGACTTTGGTTGCTGTAATAACTATAAAAATAGACAATTACCAAAATGGGTAAAAGCGTTGCTAGTCCATAAACCAAAATCCGTTTTATCATATGATTAATTTCCGTTAGAGCTTTCTAAAATACTTTTATATTGCTCCATATAAGCATCCATACCTCCTGTAATTAACATCACAACATTAATAATAACACCGATTACGCCTAAACCAATTGCAATGTAAGCTAATAATTTAGAATTTTTAGCTGCTTGTTCAGCACCTGTATAATCACCAATATTGTGTTTTGTATTCACTTGATTTGCAAAAACAATTGCAATAATACCCACAATAGTACCGATGCAACAAGGAGAACAAAGCCCTAAAACAGTACCGATGATGGCCAAGACAAGGTTGTTTTCTGGTTTTGGTTTAATTTCTTCAAAAGAAGATTGTTGAGGTTGATTAAAATCTTGAGTAGATTGGTTAGAATAATCCATAATAATGTTTTTTAGTTTCGAATAAAAATAGAAAAAATAATGTATAAATCAAGTGTTTATAAAATATTTAATATTCTATTGAAATAGCATACGATATAAATCTTCAACTTTTGAGATTCTAACGATTCGAATTCCAAAATCTGTATCTTTTATTTTATTGTATTTTGAAACAAAAATTGCGTCAAAACCTAATTTTTCAGCTTCGGTAATGCGTTGTTCAACACGATTTACAGCTCTAATTTCTCCACTCAAACCAACTTCTCCCGCAAAACAACAATTATCTGGAACAGCAGAATCTTCACTTGATGAAAGAATTGCCGCAATAACAGCCAAATCAATTGCAGGATCATCCACTCGAATTCCACCTGTAATATTCAAGAAAACATCTTTCATATTCAATCGAAAACCTGCACGTTTTTCTAAAACTGCTAACAACATATTCAATCGTTTGGCATCAAAACCAGTCGCAGTACGTTGTGGAGTTCCATAAACTGCCGTTGAAACCAAAGCTTGAATTTCAATCAACATCGGGCGAACACCTTCCAAAGTCGCTGCTATTGCATTTCCGCTTAGTAATTCATCTTTCTTCGTGATTAACACTTCAGATGGATTTGTGACCTCTCTCAAACCAGCGCCTTGCATTTCGTAAATTCCAATTTCGGCAGTTGAGCCAAAACGGTTTTTATTTGCGCGTAAAATTCGGTAAATATGGTTGCGATCGCCTTCAAATTGTAATACAACATCTACCATATGTTCCAAAATTTTTGGTCCAGCAATTACACCTTCTTTCGTAATATGACCAATTAAAATAATCGGTGTATTAGTTTCTTTCGCATATTGAATCAACTCAAAAGTTGTTTCTCGAATTTGCGAAATACTTCCTGGAGATGATTCTACATAAGTGGTTTGAAGCGTTTGTACAGAATCGACAACAATCAGTTGAGGTTGAATTTCTTTGGCATGCGCAAATATTTTTTGCGTATTAGTTTCGGGTAAAATAAAACATTGATCCGATTCAATTCCGATTCGTTCGGCACGAAGTTTTACTTGCGAAACAGATTCTTCTCCAGATACATATAAGATTTTAATCGTATCTAACTTTAAGGCAACTTGCAACATCAATGTCGATTTTCCAACACCAGGTTCTCCACCAACCAAAATCACTGATCCAGGAACAATTCCACCACCTAAAACCCTGTCTAATTCTTGGTTTTTCGTTGAAATTCTTATTTCTCCTAATGGATTTATTTCGCGAATATTCAGGGCAAAAGTTTTTTCTTTTTTGTCCGATTTATCTTTCCACGATTTTTTTTCGTCGCCTTTGTCTACAATTTCTTCAACAATGGTATTCCATTCGCCACAACTTTTGCATTGTCCCATCCATTGCGCGGTTTGCGTGCCACAGTTTTGGCAGAAATATGTAGTTTTTGTTTTAGCCATAGTTTCAAATTTAGACAAAAATAATGTTTTATCGCGACAAGATATGGAGTTATAAGTGTGAAAAATTTTAATACAACAACTAAAAAACGTTAATAATAATTTACTTTTTTAACAAATTATCAACTTTAGATAAAGTTGAGTTAAATATTGATTTTCAATCATTTTCTCGATTATTTTTAATCATGTTTTAAAATGCCAATGAAAAGAACTTTACTTCTTAGCTTTTTTTATATTTTTTGTATTTCTGCCAATGCACAATCGACTTTAATTTCGGGGAAAATTATGGTAGATAATGCGGATGAAATCGTTAATCTTGATGATTTTGTAATCGAAAATTTAACGTCAAATGCACGAACAAAATCAAATGAAAAAGGTCTTTTTTCGATTCGAGTTCAGCCAAACGATGTTTTACTTTTCAAACAAATAGGAATTGAAGAACGTCAGCTTAAGATTTCTGAATCAATGATTAGAAAGGGTTTTATAGACGTTCATCTAAATGTTGAAGTGATAGAATTATCCGAAACGAAAATAAAACCGCTTAAAAAGAATTGGAAAGAAAATATTAGCAAAGAAGAAACGCAAAGCGAAAAAATCAATAAAAGTTTAGGTATTAATGAAGAGTTTAAAAATGATATGGTGAAAGCCTATTTTGCTTCGGAATATCTTCGAAAATTAAGAGTTCCCATTCGTTATGAAAATGTGATGGGTTTGATAGAGCAATATTCGGACAAAGAAGTGCAGACGTATAAACATTTTCTGAAAAAGAAAAACCTTGATAAATATGATAAAATCATTCAGCTCAAAGATTATTTCACCGAATATTATTTTGAGCATGATTTGAAAATTCCAAAAGGAAATATTCTTGATTTTATTCATTATTGCTTTGTTGAGTTTAAGTTAGAACCACTTTTAAAAGCAAATAATTATGATAAAATCACTTTAATTTTCGAAGAACAAGCACCAAATTATCTTTCTACTATCAACCAAAAAACAATCGAATATGAATAAATTTTTATTCTTTTTATTAATCATTTCATCAAGTTATCTTCAAGCACAAAGCACTTTAATCACAGGAAAAATTATTGTGGATGATACAGAAGAAGTTATTGATTTGGAAGGAACTTCGATTGAAAACTTAACGACAAAAGCCAAAACAAAAGCAAATAATGTTGGCTTATTTTCGATAAATGTGAATTTGAATGATGAATTGTTAATCAAACATACGGGAATTGAAGAAAGAAAATTGAAAGTTTCGGAAACTATGATAATGAAAGGTTTTGTGACGATTCACGTAAATATTGAAGTGATAGAATTGAAAGAAGCAAATATCTCGAAATTAGATAAAAATTCGCTCAAAAATTTGGGAAAAGAAAAATCATTTCAAGAAAAATTGAATGATGAAGCGGGGTTTACTTCTCTAGAATTTAAAGCGGAACTGAATCTTAAACATGATGAAGAAATGGTAAAATAGAACGATTAAACAAGTTGGTGGGGTTAATTTACTTGGGTTGTTAAATGTGTTTAAAAGTCCAAAAAAGCGAATAAAAAATCCAGTTCCGATAAAAGTTGTGAAAGAAGATCAATTGTCGGCGTTGCATAAATTTTTTACGACTTATTATTTTGTGAATGATTTGAAAATTCCAGAAGGAAAAATAAACGAGTTTTTGGATTATTGTTATTCAAATTTTGATTTTCCGAAATTGTTGAGAGATAATAATTTTGATGAAATTCTTTTTGTAATTGAAGAACAAGCGTCGATTTATTTAGCAAAAATGAAGAAAAATGAGTAGAATAAAATACCTTATATTATTGAATTTGTTGAGCGTTTTCACATTTGCGCAGACGACTTTGATTACCGGAAAAGTGGTGATTGATGATGGAGTTGCTGGGCAAGATGCGGTGGACAATATTTTGGTGACAAACGAATCGACGAATGCGAAAGCGTTTACAAATGCGAGCGGAATGTTTTCGATTAAGGCGTCTGTTGGAGATGAATTGATTTTTACGCACGATTTTTATATCGAACGAAAAATCAAAATTACATCGGATATTTTAGCAAAAGGAATGTTGACGATTCATTTGAATATTGAAACGATTGAACTTGCTGAAGCGCGAATTAATACGTTAGACAAAAACTTTAAGAACAATATCAAGCTCAAATATGACCAAGTTGATGAAATGTACAAACAGTTGAATTTGGGAATTGATCCGAATTTGCGCTTCAGAAAAATCGATCCTAATGCGACATCAAATATTGGAAGTTTTGGATTATTGAATCCTGCGGCTTGGATTACTGCGATTTCAGGTCAACGTAAGCGAGAAAAAAATCAGTACGAATATTTCAAAAAAGAAGATAGAATCAAAGATTTGGAGAATTATTTTACACCAAATTATTTCATCGAAACATTGAATATTCCAGAAAATAAAGTCAGTGAATATGTAAAGTATTGTTATATTAATTTTGAATTAGATAAATTGGTCACAGCAAATAATTACGACAAAATAACTCAGATTTTAGAGGAGCAAGCGCCGATTTATTTGTCAAAAATCCAAAAGAATGAATAAAATTTTATACGTTATAATTTTTGGTTTGATAAGCACTTTTTCTTTTGCGCAAACAACTTTGATTACAGGAAAAGTGGTGATTGACGATGGTGTTGTTGGACAAGATGCTGTGGATCATATTTTGATTGTGAACGAAATGACTAATGCCAGAGTATTGACAAACGAAAATGGAATGTTTTCGATCAAAGCTTCTGTTGGAGATGAATTGATTTTTACGCACGATTTTTATATCGAACGAAAAATCAAAATTACATCGGATATTTTAGCAAAAGGAATGCTGACGATTCATTTGAATATTGAAACGATTGAACTTGCTGAAGCGCGAATTAATACGTTGGATAGAAATTTTAAGAATAACATCAAGTTAGAACATGGAAAAGTAGATGAAATGTACAAACAGTTGAATTTGGGAATTGATCCTAATTTGCGCTTCCGAAAGATAAATCCTAACATGACTTCTACAATTAATAATAACGGGTTGTTGGATCCTTCTTTGTGGATAGCATCTATTTCTGGGCAAAAGAAAAAAGATAAAAAACAAAACGAGTATTTCAAAAAGGTAGATAAAATCAAAGATTTAGAGAATTATTTCACTTCAAATTATTTCATCGAAAGTTTAAATATTCCAGAAAATAAAGTCACCGATTATGTGCGATATTGTTATGCGAATTTTGAATTAGAAAAACTCGTAAAAGAAAATAAATACGATAAAATCACAGAAATTTTAGAGGAACAAGCACCTAAATATTTGGAAATGATAAAGAAATAAAATGTATATTTAATAAAACTTATTAGTTATGGAATTACTTTTTGTACTATTAGACAATCTTATTTTCTTTCTAATTATGAAAATATTTTATAAAATAAATCCTTGGGAAATCAATAAAATGGTAAAACTTTGGAATCGTAGCTTTGGAGGTATGTAACTATTGTGTAGAATCTCGTCGAATTCGTGCGATTTTGTAAATAGCAATCAATCCAAAACTAATCATCGATATAACTTGAGCCATATAAAGAATTAACCCAAAATAATCGCCAATTGCTCGTCCTTCATGCTGATCTCCACCTTTCGCAAGATAAACAGCCGAAAATGCAATCGACATAATATACGGATAAGCCAAACCGCCCGAAACAGGCAAAATCATTCCCAAAGATCCTGCAATCAAAAGAAATAAACCTTCTGGAATTCCAAAATTTTTGGTGTCTGGAAAAGCGAAGAAAACAAGGAAAGTCATTAAAAAATAACAAATCCAAAGTGCGAAAGAATAAAAGATGAATAAGCCTCTTTTTTCTAATTTCGAGATTGATTTTATACCTTCCCAAAGTCCAAATAGAAAGGTTTTGATTTTTTCAAAAAACTTTAATTGACTAATTTTTTTCCAGAAAATAGCGATTAATCCAATTCCTAAAACAAGAATTCCAATTGCGATGTAATGTTTTAAGAAAGAAGGTTCTGTTGTTGGTTGGTGCGCCTTTTCTTTGTTTCCTAATTCTACAAATTTGATGAATGTTTCATAATTGAAAATAAGTGTTAAACCGAAAAATAATCCCAAAAATAAAACGTCAATTACACGCTCTAAAACTACTGTTCCGAAAGATTTCTCAAACGGGACTTTTTCCATTTTATAGAAACTTGTTGCACGAGCCACTTCGCCACTTCGAGGAATGGTCAAATTCATAAAATATGCAAATGCAATTGCCCAAAAACCAGATGAGGTTTGTGTGTTGTAGCCCATTGGCTTTAGAAGAAGATTCCAACGAGCGGCGCGTATCCAATACGTGAGAATACTGATTGCCATAGATGCAAAAATCCAAAAATAATTGGTTTGTTTTAAAACTTTTGCAACTCGTTCGAAATCAATTTGCTTCACTGTTACCACGACAAAAAATACGGCTAACAATGAAGCAGTGATTAAGAAGAGCGATTGTTTGATCTTACTCTTCATATAAATTATTGAAAATTAATTTCTTAATCTAAACGATTGTTCTCGTTAGGGAAAACAATTGTTGGTTCGTATGTTTTGGCTTCCTCAAACTCCATCATCGCATACGTAATGATGATAACTGTGTCACCAACTTGTACTTTACGCGCTGCAGGTCCATTCAGACAGATTTCGCCACTTCCACGTTTACCTTTTATAATATAAGTTTCAAATCGTTCGCCATTCTCTTGTACCACGATTTGTACTTTCTGACCCACAACCATATTGGCAGCATCTATCAAATCTTCGTCGATTGTAATACTTCCGATGTAGTTTAATTTTGCGTCTGTTACCTTAACTCTATGTATCTTAGAGTGAAAAACTTCTACCATCATAATCTTGCAAAGTTACACTGAACTTATAAATTTCAAAACCTGTTTCAATATTTTTCTATTGATTTGAGAAATTTATTATATTTAATTAAAACTGAATATTATCGATTAAACGTACATCGCCTGCATAAGCAACGACAAATCCACGAATATGTTTGGCATCAGAAAAATGTTCGATTGACAACAAGGTTTCTTCATCTGTGATTTCAAAATATTCTAATTCGAAAGGTGAATTTTTGAATTCATTTTCGACGAAAGCTTTTACTTCAGCAACATCTTTTCCTTCTTTTTTAAGCGTTATAGCTTGTGATAAAATTGAATAAATTTGTGGTGCATCCGAAGTTTGTTGCGTTGATAAACGTGCATTTCTTGAACTAAATGCTAAACCAGAATCTGCTCTGTGAATTGGCATTGGAACAATTTCGACATCTAAATTCTCTTGTTTTACCATTTCTTGAATGATACGAATTTGTTGAAAATCTTTCTCTCCAAAATATGCTCTTGTTGGCTGAACTGCTTTGAATAATTTGCAAACAATTGTAGCTACTCCATCAAAATGTCCAGGGCGAGAAGTGCCTTCCATCACTTGGTCTATTGTACCAAAATCGTAATGTTTTGCACCTTCATTTGTTTCATATAAATCTTCAACAGTAGGCATATAGACAAAATCACAGCCATTTTTCATTAACAATTCTTTATCATTTTCCTCAGTTCGAGGATATTTTGCTAAATCTTCTGGATTATTAAATTGTGTTGGGTTAACAAAAATGCTAACGATTGTGTAATCATTTTGAGCTTTAGAAGCTTTTACTAAAGACATGTGACCTTCGTGTAAAGCGCCCATTGTAGGGATAAATCCAATGGTTTTGTTTTGGTTTTTTAACTCGTCGATTGCGGGAGTTAATTTTTCCTTTTCGTTAAATATAACCATAACACTGATTTGTTAAAAAAAAACTAATATCTCGCAAAGCTACTATAAGCAAATAATATATCAACATTTTTTTGTAAATTTGTGCCTTATTATTCATTAGGAAAAGAGAGTAGAAATTATGGAAGGAAAGCGCATATTGTATGTAACAACAGAAATGGTACCTTACTTTCCTGAAAATCCGATGTCTTCACAAGCATTAGATTTGCCAAAAATCATGCAAAGTAGTGGTGCAGATGTAAGAATCTTTATGCCAAGATTTGGAGCAATTAACGAAAGAAGACACCAATTACACGAAGTAATACGACTTTCAGGTATGAACATGATTATTAATGATTTGGATCAACCATTAATCATTAAAGTCGCTTCTGTTCCAGGAGAAAGACTACAAGTGTATTTTATTGATAACGAAGAATATTTCAAACGTAAAGAAGTTTATGGAGAACATAATGGACTATTTTCTGATAACGACGAACGTTCTATTTTCTTCGCAAAAGGAGTTTTAGAGACAGTAAAAAAATTAAACTGGAAACCAGATGTTGTTCACGTAATGGGTTGGATGTCTAGTTTAGTACCATTGTATCTAAAAAAATATTATTCTGACGATCCTTTCTTTCAAGATGCGAAAGTTGTTGTTTCTTTATTTGACAACGGATTTGAAGGAGAATTAGATAACGAATTAGTTAAAAAATTAGCTTTTGATAAAGTAGAAGCTGATGTACAAACATATTTAGAAAAACCTACACATTTGGGTATGATTCAAGCTTCTTTAGAATATGCTGATGCAGTTGCGAAAGGAGAAGAGATGATTCCAGAAGATGTGAAAAACTATATCAACCAACAAAATATTCCTCTATTAGACTATTGTTCTAAAGAACAAGCAAAAGAAGTTTACAATAACTTTTATCTTGAGGAAGTAATGAACTCTAATTAAAATCTATTTAGATTAATGAAAAAATTTTTGAATGTCCTTTCTGTATCTGTTGCAATGATGATTGGAATGGGAGCAATTGTTTCGTGTGAGAATGAAACACTAGGATTAGATAACAATGTGATTGGAGGTGAGGCAGAAGGAAATGTAAAATCCTTGGATGTTATTGCTTTTAATGCCAATTTTGACACGCTTCGTACAGATAAGTTTGTACTTCAAAATGGAGCTTTTGGTGTGTACAATGAGCCAATTTTTGGTTCTACATCTTCTAAGTTTTATACACAAATTAGACCTTCGTCTATTGGAGATCAAGATTTTGGAACAGAACCTAAAGTAGATTCTGTGAATTTGGTAATTCCAGTTTATTACAGCACGACTAAAGATCCAATTTCTAAAGATACGATCAATCTTTCTAAACCAGGAGAGAAACCAAAAGATACAGATACAATCCAAATTACAACAAAGTATGCAGTTGACTCTTTGTATGGGAATAAGGATTTAACCATGACGTTGAAAATTAAAGACATTCATACAGTTTTATATAAAGACACGAAATATTTTTCAACATTAAGTGGCCTTGAATCTCCAATTTCTGTTAATTCAAGAGTAATCGGAAAAGCTACAATCGGAAAAACAGTAACAGGAAAAGTTGTTAAACTAAAAACTGGAACTTCTAATATTTCTGAGGTTGTTCCTGGTTACAAAGTTTCTTTAGATCCAGATTATTTTGACGAAAAAATTATTAAAAATGCAAAAACAGGATTGCTTTCTGATTACGCAACATTTATTCGTGAAAATATCAAAGGTTTAGAGTTTTCTGTAGAAGAATCAAATGGATTTATTGTCAATTTTAATCCAAACAAGATTGATTTGAATATGTATTATTCTAAAAAGAATCCTACAGAAAAAAAACCAGATGAAAAGGATTATAAAGAGCGTGTAAGTGTTACTTATGCTTTTGATATGACAAATCAGTGGAATTCTGGTACTGCAAATAATGCCAATATTATTGCTTCTCAAATCGTAAATAATACAATAGGGTCTACTTATTCTACAATCAAACCTGATGAAATGAATGGTGATGCAAGATTGTATTTAAGCGGAATGAGTGGAAATTATGCAAAATTAAAATTCAAACAAACGCAATTAGATGAATTAAAATCTGAGATGACAAAAAGTAATATTGTGATTCTTGGAGCAAAATTAAAATTCTATATTGATGGTTCAACTAGTTTTCCAAAACCGCCTTATTTAGTAGCTTGGAATAACTACAAAAAAGATGATAAAGTTATAAATGAATTGTATGCAGACGTTTTAGAATTCTATAATTCATACCCTACATCAGTTCACTTTAATCCTATTGTAAAAGGAGATACGGATTATTATACAATTGATATCACGAAACATCTAAAAAGCATGTTAGAGAAAGGAAATGAGTTTAAAGATCAAACGATGTTTATTACAATAGGTAATTTTATAACATCTGTTAGCGATGCAACTACGATTAATAGTACAAATCCTTATCAAAATGATAGAGCTTATAATCCATACAGAATTGTTTTACATGGAAATAATTCGGAAGTAGCGGATAAAAAGCTGAAATTATTGGTATATTACTCTCAAAAATAGGGCGTATTATATTTAACGAATTTAACTAAAATACTATAAAATATTATGTGTGGAATTGTAGGATATATTGGACATCGCGAAGCGTACCCAATTATTATTAATGGACTAAAAAGACTAGAATATCGTGGATATGATAGTGCAGGTTTAGTTCTTTCTACTGGTACCGATTTTGAATTGGTAAAAACAAAAGGAAAAGTTTCAGATTTAGAAGATAAATCAGCAAATTTAGATAAAACACCTCATTTAGGAATTGGGCATACACGTTGGGCAACACATGGTGTTCCAAATGATGTAAACTCTCATCCTCATATGTCTAATAATGGACGTTTGGTATTGGTTCATAACGGAATTATTGAAAATTATGAATCAATCAAACAATTATTAAAAGACAAAGGGTACGTTTTTCATAGTGATACAGATACAGAAGTTTTAGTAAACTTTATTCAATTATTTCAAGAAGAACAAAACTTAAATTTAACTGATGCAGTTCGTTTAGCTTTGAATGAAGTGATTGGAGCATATGCGATAGCTGTTTTAGATAAAGAAGAAGCAAATACAATTGTTGTAGGACGTTTAGGTTCTCCATTAGCAATTGGTATTGGAGAAAACGAATTTTTTGTTGCTTCTGATGCTTCTCCATTTATCGAATTTACAAAAGATGCGGTTTATTTGGAAGATGGTGACATGGCAACAATTACTTTAGACAAAGAAGTTGATGTACGCACAATCCAAAATAACGAAGCGGTTTCTTTAGATGTTCAAGAGTTACAATTAAATATCGAAGCGATTGAAAAAGGTGGTTACGAGCATTTCATGTTAAAAGAAATCAACGAACAACCTCGTTCTATTCGTGATACAATGCGTGGACGTTTATTAGTAGACGAAGGCGTTATCAAAATGGCTGGTATTTGGGATCATCAAGAAAAATTCTTGAATGCAAAACGTATCATCATTGTTGCTTGTGGAACTTCTTACCACGCAGGTTTGGTTGCAGAATATATGATCGAAGATTTCGCTCGTATTCCTGTAGAAGTAGAATATGCCTCTGAGTTCCGTTACCGTAATCCAATCATCAATAAACACGATGTCGTGATTGCAATTTCTCAATCAGGAGAAACGGCAGATACATTAGCAGCGCTTAAATTAGCAAAAGAGGCTGGAGCATTTATCTTCGGAATTAATAATGTTGTAGGTTCTTCTATTGCTCGTATTACAGATGCAGGTGCTTATACACACGCAGGACCAGAAATTGGTGTTGCATCAACAAAAGCATTTACAGCTCAGTTAACAATTTTAGCATTGATTGCCTTAAAATTAGGTAAACACAATGGAGAATTATCAACAGAAAAATTCACGTTGTTAACACGCGAATTAGAGCGTATTCCAGATTTAGTTCAACAAATTTTAGACAACTGTGAAGGGGTTGTTGATCAAATCGCAGAAAAATACAAAGACAACAGAAATGCAATTTATTTAGGACGTGGATATAACTATCCATCAGCTTTAGAAGGAGCATTAAAATTGAAAGAAATTTCATATATCCACGCAGAAGGTTATCCAGCAGCAGAAATGAAGCACGGACCAATCGCCTTATTGGATGAAAATATGCCAGTTATTGTTATTGCAACGAAAAAAGGTTATTACGAAAAAGTAGTTTCTAACATTCAAGAAATTAAATCACGTAGTGCTAAAGTAATTGCAATCGTTAATGATGGTGATGAGCAAGTAACTTCTATGGCAGATGATTACGTAGTAATTCCAGAAACAGCAGAAGAATTCTCTCCAATCTTAACAGCTATTCCATTGCAATTATTATCGTACTGGATTGCCGTTAAATTAGGTAAGAATGTAGATCAGCCTCGTAACTTGGCAAAATCTGTTACTGTAGAGTAAAAATTATTACTGAGTTAATATATTTAAGGGATGATGTTTTAAAATCATCCCTTTTTCATTTTATAAGTTTAAATTAATTATTATTTTCACCAAAAATAACATCATGTTTACAGGAATCGTAGAAGGAGTAGGAAAGCTTATAAAAGCAGAGAAAGAGCAATCTAATTTACATTTATGGATTGAGGCTGATTTTTGTGATGAATTAAAAATTGATCAAAGTGTTGCACATAATGGAGTTTGTTTAACAGTTGTTGATTTCAAAGATGGGCTTTACAAAGTCACTGCTATAGAGGAAACGCTACAAAAAACAAATTTTAACACATTAAAAAACGGTGATTTAATCAATTTAGAACGATGTTTGCAATTCAATGGTCGTATCGATGGTCACATTGTGCAGGGTCATGTAGATCAAACCGGAAAAATTGTTTCGATAGAAAACCAAAATGGTAGCTTTTTTGTTACAGTAGAATATGATGAAGCATCGTCTGGAAATGTTACAGTAGAAAAAGGTTCGATTTGTCTTAACGGAATTAGTTTAACAGTTGTTGACAGTAAAGTAGGGCAGTTTTCGGTTGCAATTATTCCATATACTTGGGAGTTTACAAACCTTAATCAAGTGAAAGTGGGCGATACAATGAATTTAGAATTTGATATCTTAGGAAAATACGTCAAAAGATTATTCCAACAATAAAAATGATTAGAAAAAAAAATAACCTATCGCTACCCGTTCGTATTATCATTTATATGGTATCGATTTTGTTATTTACAGCAGGCGCTATCTTGTTGATTACTGCCAATCATTTTAATGAACAAACAAAACAATATCACGAAGATATTCTCAAACGAAAAGTTAGAGCGGTAGAGTCTGCGATAGATTATGAAATGGATAATTATCCTGGAATTGCAACCAAAGATAATATTCATGAGATTTTAGAAGATGGTTTTCTTCGCATCGGTGATATTAATAAAACCGATATTGTAATTTATGATTTACGTGGTAATAAAATTTTAACCACTCAGCCGGTTTCAACGACTTATAATGTTTTACCTCAGAAAATATTAGACCAACTACAAAAATCAAATGATTTTATTGTAACGAATAAAGATACAGCCGACGACAATAATGTTTATTCGTCTTATAGTAATATCAAAAATTATTACAACGAAAATATTGCTGTTCTCTGTCTACCTTATCAATCTAACCAAGATTTTTTACAACAAGACATGTTTACATTAATTGGTAGTTATGGATTGGCTTTTGGAGTTATTCTTTTGTTTGGAACATTTGCGGTCTATTTTGTTACTAAACGTACGCTTAATAAACTTTGGTCGTTTGCAGATCGGATTCGAGAAACAGAAGTTATTGTAAACAATATGCCGATTCGTTACGATGGTAACGATGAAATAAAGGTTCTGGTAGATTCTTATAATGATATGTTGTACCGATTGCGGGAACAATCAGATTTATTAGCTAAGCAAGAACGTGAAGAAGCATGGCGAGATTTTGCGAAACAAGTTGCGCATGAAGTCAAGAATCCATTAACACCAATGCGATTAATGCTACAGAATTTTATGCGAAAATTTGATGTAAATGATCCAAATCTTGAAGAAAAAACAATGCGTACAGGTAATATTTTATTGCAACAAATTGACACCATTTCTGCGATTGCCGAAGCTTTTTCAGATTTTGCTAAAATGCCTTCTCGTAACGATGAAAAAATCGATGTAGTTGATGTTATAAAAAACACGCTTTATGTTTTTCCAATGGAGTTTATCGAATTTAATTATTCTCCAAACATCATCATGATGCGTTTTGATAAACAATATTTGAATCGAATTATTACAAATATTACAAAAAATGCGTTTCAATCTATTCCACAATCTCGTATTGCGAAAGTTAAAGTAGATGTGTTTTTAGTAGGAGGTTTCTTACATCTAACCATTCAAGATAATGGGGATGGAATTCCTGTCGAATCGCAAGATTCTATTTTTGTTCCAAAGTTTACAACAAAGAATAGTGGAATGGGAATTGGTTTACCAATGGTCAAAAAAATTATTGACGATTATGACGGATCAATTCGTTTCGAAACCGAAATTTCTGTCGGTACAACATTCTACATTTTGATTCCTTACAATGAATAGAAAACCTTTTCGATTCAAACAATTCGAAATTTTTCAAGATAAAACCGCAATGAAAGTAGGCACAGATGGTGTTTTACTTGGCGCTTGGGCTGATTTAAAAAGTGGAAATACTATTTTAGACATTGGTACAGGAACTGGATTAATTTCGTTGATGTTAGCGCAACGTTTTCCTCTTTCTATGATTGAGGCAATAGAAATTGATAACGATGCTTTTTTACAAGCAAAAGAAAATTTCGAGAATGCATCTTTTTCAGATCGATTAACCATTTTTAATTCATCGCTTCAAGATTATTCAACCAATAAAAAATATGATTTGATTGTCAGTAATCCACCTTTTTTTGTGGTGAATGATACTGTTGATTTTGATGCGCGTAAACAAGCACGCCAGCAAGAAACCTTGACTTTCGAAGAATTAATAAAAAAAACTGCCGAATTACTACAAAAAGACGGATTAGCGAGTTTTATAATTCCATACGATCAAATGGGTGATTTTTGTATGATAACGGCTCAAAACGCTTTAAAATTATCTAGAGTTGTTTATATCAAAGGGAATTCGACAACGGTTACAAAACGTGTGTTGTTAGAATTTAGTTTTCATGAAAAAGATATACAAGAAAAAGAATTAATTATCGAAGTCGATCGTCATCAATACACAGAAGATTATATCGATTTAACAAAAGACTTTTACTTGAAAATGTAATTTTCATCAAAGACGAAAAACTATGAGTAAACTACTGATTTTTTATCAAATAATCATCAATTTCTATGTGTCTATGTGGAAAATTATTCAAAGTATAAAAACATAAAAAAAACCGAGCAATTTGCTCGGTTTTGTATTTATTTCTGATTTTCAAAATGAGTTAAAAACTCATTCTCAACCTCAATCTTAACCTTAAATAGTTGGTCCACCAGCTAATAAATCAGCAGTTGCAAACTCTTCAAATTTCTTGAAGTTCGCTTTGAATTTATCTGCTAATTCTTTCGCATTTGCTTCGTATGCTGCTGTAGAATCAAAAGAAGTCGCTGGACTTAATTTTTCTGAAGCAACACCTTCGATTGCAACTGGAACTTCAAATCCGAAATAAGGATCTTTTTTGAATTCAGCGTTGTTCAAATCTCCGTTTAAAGCTGCATTGATAACCGCACGTGTATCTTTTAAAGACATACGCTCTTTTTTACCATTCCAACCTGTATTGATTAACCAAACATTTACTCCCGTTTTCTCAACTTTATCGCTCAACATTTCAGCATATTTAGTTGGATGTAACGGCATAAATGGCGCACCAAAACATGTAGAGAATGTAGTTTGAGGCTCTGTAACACCAGCTTCTGTACCAGCAACTTTAGATGTATATCCTGAGATAAATAAGTAAGCCGCTTGATCTGGGTTTAATTTTGCAATTGGAGGGAAAACTCCGTAAGCATCAAACGATAAGAAGAAAATATTTTTAGGATTTTTTCCTACAGATGGAACTGCAATATTTTCGATATAATCAATTGGATAAGAAACACGTGTATTTTCTGTGATAGATGTATCTGTAAAATCAACCTCGTTAGTTCCTGGAATTAATTTACAGTTTTCTAATAAAGCTCCGTCTTTGATCGCTGCAAAAATTTCTGGCTCACCTTCTGGAGATAAGTTAATTACTTTAGCATAACAACCACCTTCAAAATTGAAAACCGTATTGTCTTCTGTCCATCCGTGCTCATCATCACCAATTAAACGTCTGTTTTTGTCTGCTGATAAAGTTGTTTTTCCTGTACCAGATAAACCAAAGAACATTGCTGTATCTCCGTTTTCACCTGAGTTAGCAGAACAGTGCATTGGTAAAGTATTTCTAAATACTGGCATGATGAAGTTTAAGGCAGAGAAAATACCTTTTTTCATTTCTCCTGTATAACCAGTTCCTCCGTTTAAAACGATTTTACGTTTAAAGTTTAAGATAGAGAAATTGTGTTGTCTTGTTCCATCTTCATCTGCATCAGCTATAAAAGTTGGCGCATTGATAATTGTCCATTCAGAATCACCAAAGTTTTTTAATTCTTCTTCCGTTGGACGAATAAACATGTTATAGATAAATAAATTAGCCGCAGGAGTTTCTGTAATTGCTCTAATTTTTGTTTTGTAAGAATCATCAGCACAAGCAAAAGCATCACGTACATAAATTTCGCGGTTGCTTAAATGCTCAACAACTTTATCATACAAAGCATCAAATTTATCAGAATCGAAAGGAATATTGATGTTTCCATCCCACCAAACGTTTTCTGCAGTAATATCATCTTTTACAATAAAACGGTCTTTAGGAGAACGTCCTGTAAATTCTCCTGTTAACATATTTACTGCTCCAGAAGATGTAATTTCTCCTTGTCCTAGCTCTACCATTTTCTCCGTAAGCTCTTGAGGAGATAATTGATAGTTAATTTTGGAATTTTTTATTCCGTAAGATGCCAATTCTATGCTCATTTTTGTGATTTTTATAGTATTTTAAAATATTAAAGGTAAAAACTTTGGACAAAGTTACAATAAAAAGAAGCGTGAAAAATTTGACTTATGTCATTCACTTAAACGTTTTCGTGAATATTTATTCACCATATATTTGCAAGTTCTTATGCGTGCATATAAAAAAAAGCTTGTATTTAATATAAGTTTTATATTTTTGCACTAGTTTACAACAATTAAAATTAGAAAATTATGTCTGACATTACATCAAGAGTGAAAGCAATTATCGTAGATAAATTAGGAGTTGACGAAAGCGAAGTTACGCTAGAAGCAAGTTTCACTAACGATTTAGGAGCTGATTCATTAGACACAGTAGAATTAATCATGGAATTCGAAAAAGAATTTGATATCCAAATTCCAGACGATCAAGCAGAAAAAATTTCTACTGTAGGTCAAGCTGTAACATACATCGAAGACTTAAACAAGTAATAGTTCCTATTTTATGGAATTAAAAAGAGTAGTAGTAACAGGTTTAGGCGCGCTAACACCAATCGGAAATACATACCAAGAATATTGGAATGGATTAGTGAATGGTGTAAGTGGCGCTGCGCCTATTACGCTTTTTGACGCAACTCTTTTTAAGACACAATTTGCTTGTGAGATCAAGAACTTCAATATTGAAGATCATTTTGATCGTAAAGAGGCAAGAAAAATTGACCGTTGTGCCCAATTGGGAATTATTGCAGCTAGAGAGGCAATAAAACACAGTGGAATCTTAGAAGATGCAAATGTAAACAAAGAGCGTATCGGCGTTATATGGGGATCTGGTATCGGTGGAATTAAAACTTTTGAAGAAGAAGTTTCTAATTACGCAACAGGAAATGGAACACCACGTTTCAATCCTTTCTTTATCCCTAAGATGATTGCAGATATCACGCCTGGTCATATTTCAATGGAATTTGGTCTTATGGGACCTAATTATACAACTGTTTCGGCATGTGCCTCTTCTACAAACGCAATTATTGATGCTTACATGTTATTAAGACTTGGAAAAGCTGATGCAATTGTTGCAGGAGGGTCAGAAGCTGCGATTACAGCTGCAAGTATTGGAGGTTTCAATGCATTACATGCGTTATCTACACGAAATGATGATCCGCAAACTGCTTCTCGTCCATTCGATAAAGACCGCGATGGTTTTGTAATGGGAGAAGGAGCTGGAAGTATTATTTTAGAAGAATACGAACATGCAATTGCACGTGGCGCTACAATTTATGCAGAATTAGTAGGAACAGGAATGACAGCAGATGCTCACCATATTACAGCACCACATCCAGAAGGATTAGGCGCACTTAATGTGATGAGAGAGGCTTTATTAGACGCAAATATCAATGTAGAAGATGTAGATCATATTAATATGCATGGAACATCTACACCATTAGGTGATATTGCAGAATCTAAAGCAATTCAAAAATTATTTGGAGAACATGCTTATAATATTCAAATCAATTCAACAAAATCTATGACTGGTCACTTATTAGGTGGTGCAGGAATTATTGAAGCGATTTCGGCTATTGGAGCAATCAATAACAGTATCGTTCCACCAACAATTAATCATTTTACGGATGATGAAAATCTTGATCCGAAAATCGATTATACATTTAACAAAGCAAAAGAGAAAAATGTAGATTATGCATTGAGTAATACTTTTGGTTTCGGTGGTCACAATGCTTGTGTGATATTTAAGAAGTATAAGTAATGTCTTTCTTAAAAAAATTATTTTCTTTTAAAAATCATCGTGATGATTCAAATTCATCTGATCCTTTTTTGAAATTTTTGAAGTCGATTTTGGGTTATACTCCTCGCAATGTTGAGGTTTTTAAAGAAGCATTTACCCATAGATCTGCACAGAAAAAAGATGAGAACGGAAACAGTATAAACTTTGAAAGATTAGAGTTTTTAGGAGATGCATTACTTGGTGCTTCTGCAGCAATGCACTTATACTACAAAGCGCCAGATCAACAAGAAGGTTATTTAACAAAAATGCGCTCTAAAATTGTTTCGCGTAAACAATTAAATGCCGTTTCCAAACAACTTGGATTGTTAGATTATTTGGACCCAATGAACAATCACAACAATTTGGGTGAAGACGTAAATGGTGATATGTTGGAAGCTTTAATTGGTGCAATTTATGTTGATGGAGGCATAGATGCTGTACAAAAATTTATTCAAGTCAAAATTATTGACCCTTATGCGGATTTAGATCGTTTGGAACACACGATTACAAGTCATAAATCGTTGATTTTGGAATGGAGTCAAAAAACGAGAAATACGATAAGATTCAATACATTTGAGGAGCAAAACGCAGAAGATTTGCAGGTTTTTGTATCAGTAATCCGTCTCAATGATAAAGTCATCTCGAAAGGGAGAGGAACTTCTAAAAAGAAAGCGGAAGAAAGCGCAGCAAAACGCGCCTACTATTCGCTACAAAAGAAAATAGAAAAAGTTTAGAAACATGGCAGAATTACTCTTATATGATGATTGGATAGATTTTCATCTCATAGGCGTAAATTCTAGTTTTAACACTTCTACACAATTTATTTTCCATCTCAACTCTACTTTTGATACGCGTTTTGAGCGTATTCACGATTTGGATATTCGGTTAGATGAGCATACTTATTTTTTCGAAACCTATCAATGGTTAGACGAAGCAAATAAAATAGATTATCATATCATTAAAAATACACCAAATCAATCCGATTTTAAAAAAAATGAAGTAGATTTATCAAATCTTTTCAAAGAGAGCGTTATTCTTGTGCCAAATTACAAGGATTGCAATTATGTTGTAAAAATCTCTGGTTGGGAAGATGAACTACAATATCTTCAACTACCATTTGTAGAAAAAGATTTTATAAAAACGATCAAAAAAATAGATATCGATTTGATTAGCAATGCGGATCAATTGGTTTTCTAACAAAATATTGTGCATAAAAAAAGGGAAAAATTATGATTTACGATAGACAATATCTTAAAAAGACAAAAATTGTCGCGACTTTAGGTCCGGCAACAGAAAGTCCAGAGATTTTATTAGAAATGATGAGAAAAGGAACAGATGTGTTCCGTATCAACTTTTCGCACGCAGACTATGCGGATGTGAAACGTAAGATTGAAACAATTCATCAATTAAATAACGATCATGGCTACAATACAGCAATTTTAGCGGATTTACAAGGACCTAAATTGCGTATTGGAAAAATGGAACACGAAGATTTTATCATCAATCCAGGAGAAATTTTAACTTTCACAAACGAAGATGTTGTAGGAACGAAAGAAAAAGTTTTTATGACGTACAAAAAGTTTGCGCAAGATGTGCAAGTGGGAGAAAATATTTTGATTGATGACGGAAAATTAATCTTCAAAGTAATCGAGACAAACGGAACAGATATTGTAAAAGCAGAAACGATTCAAGGAGGTCCGCTACGTTCTAAAAAAGGAGTTAACTTACCAAATACCAATATTTCTTTACCTGCTCTAACAGAAAAAGATAAAGAAGATGCAAAATTCGCAATCGAAAATCGTGTCGATTGGTTTGCATTATCTTTCGTTCGTTCTGGACAAGATGTAAAAGATTTATCAGAATTTATCAAAGAACATGGAACAGTAAAAATTCCAATTATCTCTAAAATTGAAAAACCAGAAGCATTAGAAAATATCGATGATATTTTAGAATTTTCTGATGGATTAATGGTTGCTCGTGGAGATTTAGGAGTTGAGGTTCCGTTTGAAATCGTTCCAAAAGCGCAAAAACAATTAATTGACAAAGCGAAATTAGCTCGTAAACCAGTTATTGTTGCAACGCAAATGATGGAAACAATGATTTCTAGTTTGACACCAACTCGTGCGGAGGTTTCTGACGTAGCGAATGCAGTTTTTGATGGAGCAGATGCGGTAATGTTATCTGGAGAAACTTCTGTAGGACAATATCCTGTACAAGTTATCGAGAAAATGACGAAGATTCTTCAAACTGTTGAAGATGATGATCACGTACATGTACCAGAACACAAACCAAAGATCAAAAACGAACGTTTCGTAACTGATATGGTTTGTTATAATGCAGCTAGAATGGCAGAAGATACAGGAGCGAAAGCAATTGCAACTTTAACGTATTCTGGTTATACAGCTTTCCAAATTTCTTCTCATCGTCCAAATTCATTTATTTTGGTTTTCAATCCAAGTAAACGTATTAACCGTATGTTGAATTTGTTATGGGGAGTAAAAGCTATCAATTACGATCCTCGCGATACTTCTACCGATCAAACGGTTACAGAGGTAAATATCTTAGCGAAAAATGAGGGTTATGTAGAATATGGTGATTATATCATCAATCTGAATGCAATGCCAGCATTTGAGAAAGGAATTACCAATACACTACGTATTTCGATGATTTAATAAAATCAATACCAATACTTTAAAGCGTTCAATTTTGAACGCTTTTTTTGTGTTTAAAAGAAAAATCATAATAGAATGTTATGATATAGTAGTTTTTAATATCTTTACGAGTTCGAATTAGAAGAATTTATGTGTATTTATAATGTGATCTTATCTGGTGGTGTTGGGAGTAGACTTTGGCCACTTTCACGAAAAAGTCATCCAAAACAATATTTACCTCTGTTTAATGGGCAATCTTTATTTGAGTTAACGATTCAACGTAACCGTCCAATTGCTGATAAATTAATGGTGATTGGGAATAAAGATAATGACCATTTAAGTCAAGAAGTACTTGATAAAATGAATGTTGAATACACGAAAATTGTAGAAGCTGTTCCACGTAATACTGCAGCGGCAATTGCATTTGCAGCTTTAGCAGTTGAGGATGATGATATTCTAATTGTGACACCATCTGATCATTTGATCGAAGATATGGAAGCGTATCAAGTTGCAATGAAAAAAGCGATTGCGTTAGCACAAAATGACTATATCGTCACATTTGGAGTGCATCCAACTCGTCCAGAAACAGGGTATGGCTATATTGAGCACAAAGGAGATAACGTACTTTCTTTCCGCGAAAAGCCCAACCATATTACGGCGCAAGATTTTATCGAGCAAGGAAATTTTTTGTGGAACAGTGGGATGTTTTGTTTCAAGGCGAGAATTTTACTGAAAGAATTAAAGAAATTTGAGAAAGAAATTTACGAAGCGTCTAAAATAGCATGGTCTGAAAATATGAACGGAGAATTGAACGAAGAACTTTCAATGAATATTCCATCAAATAGTATCGATTATGCCGTAATGGAACGAAGCAAGAAGATAAAAGTAGTTCCAGCAAAATTTGTTTGGAATGATTTAGGTTCTTTCGAATCGTTGTATGATTATTTTGTGATGAACGGTCATTATGTCGATCGTAATGGAAACATGGTGATTGGGACAGATGTGTATACTTCTTTTGTTGGTTTACAAAACACCATTTTTGTGAATACCCCAACCGCGAATTTAATTCTACAAAAAGAATATTCGCAGGAAGTAAAGAATGTTTATACGCATTTAGAAAAAAGAAATTCTGAATTAATTTAAATATTTAGCACACGATTTGAGTGCTTTTTTTATGTCATAAAAGCTTAAAATTAATTCAATATAAATCCTTAAATTTGTCGTTCCAACAATATTATTATAAAATGACAACGGGAATTACATTCGGTATATTTGACCTTCTTCATGCAGGTCATGTAATGATGCTCGAAGAAGCCAAAAGACAATGCGATTACTTGATTGTAGGACTTAATACTGATCCTGCAGCAGTAGACCCTTCAAAAAATAGCCCTACTCAATCCATCGTAGAGCGCTATATTCAATTAGAAGGTTGTCGATATGTCGACGAAATTATTCCATACGAAACCGAACAAGATTTGTTTGATATGTTAAGTGCTTTGCCTGTAAATGTTAGAATTATAGGGGAAGAATACCGAAATATCGACTTTACGGGAAAACAATATTGTTTAGATAATCATATTCAAATTTACTACAACAAGCGTACACACCGCTTCTCTAGTTCAGGATTAAGAAAAGTAGTTGCGACTTCTGAAAAGGAGAAATAATGAAAACAGTATTCATAACTGGTGTAGCTGGTTTCATAGGTTACCATTTAGCTGAAAAATTAATCGAAAAAAACATCAAAGTTGTTGGAATTGATAACATTAATGATTATTACACTATTCAGTTAAAATATGATCGATTAAAAGAATTAGGAATCAATCAAGAATTTGCTTCAAATTTTGGGCAGAAAGTTCTTTCTTCTAAACACGAAGAAAAGATGATTTTCTATCGAATGAATTTAGAAGATAAAGAGTCATTGGCTCAACTTTTTAAAACATATTCGTTTGATGCGGTTGTTAATATGGCAGCTCAGGCTGGTGTTCGGTATAGTATCGAAAATCCTGATGCCTATGGACAAAGTAATTTGGTTGGTTTTCTAAATATTTTAGAATGTTGCCGAAATTATAACGTCAAAAAATTACTGTACGCAAGTAGTTCAAGTATTTACGGAAACTCTTCTGATGTTCCTTTTTCAACAAATCAAAACGTTGATCATCCTATTAGTTTATACGCAGCAACCAAAAAGGCAAATGAATTGATGGCTCATGCGTATAGTCATTTGTACGATTTCCAAACGATAGGTTTACGTTTTTTTACCGTTTATGGACCTTGGGGAAGACCAGATATGGCCATGTTTTTGTTTACAGATGCTATTTTGAATCATCAACCTTTAAAAGTTTTTAATCACGGCGATTTGTCACGTGATTTCACTTACATTGATGATATTATTCAAGGAATAGACAAAATACTTGAAGATAAAAATATTAAAGAAAAATACCAATTATACAATATTGGGAATAGTAAACCTGTTCAATTAATGGATTTTATCAAAGAAGTTGAGCTTTCGACAGGTGAAAAAGCTATTTTAGAAATGTATCCGATGCAAGCAGGAGATGTCAATCAAACATGGGCTGATGTCCAAGAGTTGAAAGATAAATTTGGTTATAATCCTAATTATCCTGTTGACAAAGGAGTGTATAACTTTGTACAATGGTACAGAAAATATTATAATAAATGAATCAACAACATAAAATAGCAGTAATTGGCTTAGGGTACGTAGGTTTACCTTTGGCTCGATTATTTGCAACAAAATACCCTGTTGTTGGGTTTGATATCAATCAGAAACGTATTGCTGAATTAAATAATGGAGTAGATTCAACTTTAGAAATTGAGAATAATGTTTTACAAAATGTTTTAGTTAAACAAAATCCTTTTAATTCACATTCTGACCTTGTCGAAGAATCTCAAAACGGATTGTTTTGCTCTTCGAATACAGAAGATATTAGAGATGCGACAATTTATGTGGTAACCGTTCCTACGCCAGTGGACAAAAATAATCGACCAGACTTGACTCCTTTGAAAAAAGCTTCGGTAACGGTAGGTAAAGTGTTGAAAACAAATGATATTGTTATTTACGAATCAACGGTTTATCCAGGTGTTACAGAAGAAGAATGTATTCCAGTATTGGAACATTTTTCGGGATTGAAATTTAACCAAGATTTTTATGCAGGATATTCGCCAGAGCGAATTAATCCAGGCGATAAAAAACATACGGTTGAGAAAATTTTAAAAGTAACATCAGGTTCAACGCCAGAAATTGGAAAAATTGTTGACGATTTATATCAATCCGTAATTGTTGCAGGGACGCATTTAGCACCGACAATCAAGGTTGCAGAAGCATCGAAAGTCATCGAAAATTCGCAACGTGATATCAATATTGCTTTTATTAACGAATTATCAAAGATTTTTTCGCTAATGGATATTGATACCAATGACGTATTAGAAGCTGCTGGAACAAAATGGAATTTTTTACCATTCAAACCAGGTTTGGTTGGTGGACATTGTATTGGTGTTGATCCATTTTATTTGGCTCAAAAAGCACAAGAAATTGGATATTATTCTGAATTAATTTTAGCAGCAAGACGATTAAATGATTCTATGGGAGCCTTTGTAGCTTCTCAGGTTGTTAAATTGTTAATTCACAACGATATCAAAGTAAAAGGCGCAAAAATTCTCAATTTAGGAATTACCTTTAAAGAAAATTGCCCTGATATTCGAAATTCAAAAGCAATTGATGTGATTCATGCTTTAGAAGAATATGGAATAGAGGTGACAACGTTAGATCCTTGGGCTAACCCAGATGAGGTAAACCATGAATACGGAATAACTTTTTGTAATACATGGGATCAGGTTTTCCAGTTCACCAATTCACAAGTTCGCCAATTCGACGCCATCATTCTAACAGTATCACACGACGAATTTTTAAATCTTCAGTTAACGGATTATTTAAAAGAAAATGGTGTGATTTATGATGTAAAAGGGGCTTTGCCTAAAGAAGAAGTTGATAAACGACTATAAAAATACTATGAAAACTATTTTAATTACAGGTGGAGCTGGATTTATCGGTTCTCACGTTGTAAGAGAATTTGTCTTAAAATATCCTGAAACGAAAATCATCAACCTTGATGCGTTGACGTATGCTGGAAATTTAGAGAATTTGAAAGATATCGAAAGTAAATCAAATTACGAATTCGTAAAAGCTGATATTACAGACGCAAAACATATATTAGAGGTTTTTGAAAAACATCAACCAGATGGTGTTATTCATTTAGCTGCCGAATCTCACGTGGATCGTTCTATTACAAATCCGTTGGATTTTGTGATGACGAATGTGATTGGTACGGTTAATCTTTTGAATGCTGCAAAAACGATTTGGAACAATAATTTCGAAGGAAAACGTTTTCATCATGTTTCAACAGATGAGGTTTTTGGTGCTTTAGGAGATGAAGGTTTTTTTACAGAAGAAACTTCTTATGATCCGCATTCGCCATATTCAGCATCAAAAGCATCTTCGGATCATTTTGTAAGAGCATATCATGATACATATGGTTTACCAATTGTGATGACGAATTGCTCGAACAATTATGGACCAAATCATTTTCCAGAAAAATTAATTCCATTGTGTATTCATAATGTTTTGAATGGAAATCCATTACCAATTTATGGAGACGGAAAATATACACGCGATTGGTTATTTGTAATCGATCATGCCAAAGCGATTGATTTAGTTTTCCATGAAGGAAAAAATGGAGGTTCTTATAATGTAGGAGGTTTCAACGAATGGAAAAATATCGATTTGGTAAAAGAATTGTGTAAACAAATGGACGGAAAATTGGGTAAAGAAGCAGGAACTTCAGAACAATTAATCACATTTGTGAAAGATCGTCCAGGACACGATTTACGTTACGCGATTGATGCAACAAAAATCAACAAAGAATTAGGCTGGAAACCAAGTGTGACGTTTGAGCAAGGTTTGAGTCTAACAATCGATTGGTTTTTATCAAACAAAGAGTGGTTAGACAATGTAACATCTGGCGATTACCAAAATTATTACGAAAAACAGTATAATTAATAGTTAATAAGGTTAAGAAAGTTAAGAAGGTTAAGAAAGTTAAGAAGGTTAAGAAAGTTAAGAAAGTTAAGAAAGTTAGTTCTCCCCATTTCTCTATTTTCTCATTTCACCTTAAGCCTTTTTTACCACCACACATATAAAACTTTAAAAAATATGGCTAGTCATAAAGAATTAAAAGTTTGGCAAGAATCTATGGATTTAGTCGTCTGTATTTATGAAACTGTAAAAATTTTCCCTAAAGAAGAACTTTACGGATTGACAAGTCAAATGAAACGGAGTGCGGTCTCTATCCCAAGTAATATTGCAGAAGGAGCAGGTCGACAAAGTCAAGCTGAGTTTATACGTTTTCTTTATATTGCGCTAGGTTCAGTAAGTGAACTTGAAACGCAATTGGAAATAGCTTTTCGATTAGGATTTATTGGTAATTTAATACAATTTCAAAAGAGTATAAATTATATAAAAAGTATGCTTTCTAAATTGATTAAATCATTGAGAATAGATTAACCTTTTTATATCTATCTAACCTTATTAACCTTTTATAACCTTATCAACTTTATTAACATTATAAAACAATATTGACAATTAAATGAAAGCAACAGAAACGAAATTAAAGGGTTGTTTTATTTTAGAACCAACTGTATTTGAAGATTCAAGAGGTTATTTCTTTGAGTCGTATAACGAAAATAAAATAGAAGAAATTTTAGGGTATAAACCAACTTTTGTTCAAGATAATCAGTCTAAATCTTCTTACGGCGTTGTGCGTGGACTACATATGCAAGCAGGTGAGCATGCACAAGCAAAATTAGTTCGTGTGGTAGAAGGTGCTGTAATTGATGTTGCAGTTGATGTTCGTCCAGGTTCTGAAACCTATGGTCAATCAGTTGCAGTAGAATTATCTGCTGAGAATAAACGTCAATTGTTTATTCCTAGAGGATTTTTACATGGATTTTCGGTGATTTCAGAACAAGCAACTTTTTTCTATAAATGTGATAACGGCTATAATAAAGAGTCAGAAGACGGCGTTAACCCTTTAGATCAAGAATTGAATATTGATTGGCAAATCCCAACAGATAAAATGATAATCTCTGAAAAAGATCAAGAAGCACAGTCGTTTGAGGAATTTAAAGTTAAGGGGTTAGAAGGTTAAGAGGTTAACAAGTGAAGGAGTGAAGAAGTGAAGAAGTGAAAAAGTGAAGAAGTGAAGGAGTTAACAAGTGAAGGAGTTAACAAGTAAACAAGTTAAGGAGTTAACAAGTGAAGAGGTGAAGGAGTTAACAAGTGAACAAGTGAAAAAGTGAAGGAGTTTACAAGTTCACAAGTTCACAAAATCACATAAAATACAATAGATGAAGAGCCATAAGGATTTATTAGTATATCAGAAATCATTAGATCTGGTCACAAATATTTATTCTATTACAGATTGCTTCCCAAAAGAAGAGCAATTTGGTTTGACAAACCAATTAAGAAGAGCATCAGTATCTGTCCCTTCTAATATTGCGGAAGGAGCTGGAAGAAAAAGTAAAAAAGAATTTATTCATTTTTTGTACATCGCTTTAGGCTCATTGAATGAAATTGAAACACAATTAGAAATATCTAAAAGATTAAATTATATAAGTAATTTAGATGATTTTGATACACAATTTTTACACATCAAAAGAATGCTTTTAAAATTAATCGAATCATTGAAAAGGGATATTGAAGAAGGTTAACAAGAGAAAAAGTGAAAAAGAGAAAAAGTGAAGAAGTGAAAGAGTGAAGAAGTGAAGGAGTTAACAAGTGAAGGAGTTTACATGATCACACGTTTACAAGTTTACAAGTTTACAAGTTCACACGTTCACAAGTTTACAAGTTCACAATTTGACAAGTGAAGAAGTGAAGAAGCTAACAAGTTCACAGGATTACATGATCACACGTTCACCTTTTAACCATATAACCATATAACCATCTAACCGTTTTAACAACAAAAAAAACATGAAAGGAATAATTTTAGCTGGAGGATCGGGAACAAGATTGCACCCATTAACATTAGCAGTTAGTAAACAGTTAATGCCAGTATATGATAAACCAATGATCTATTACCCATTATCAACATTGATGTTGGCTGGGATAAATGAAATATTGATTATTTCTACGCCTCACGATTTACCTCATTTTGAGAAGTTATTAGGAGATGGATCTCAAATCGGTTGTAAATTTTCTTATAAAGAACAACCAAGTCCAGATGGTTTAGCACAAGCTTTTATTTTAGGAGAAGAATTTATTGGAGACGATAAAGTAGCTTTAATTTTAGGAGATAATATTTTCTATGCATCGGGGATGTCAAAATTATTACAAGACTCAGCAGATCCTGATGGTGGTTTAGTTTTTGCTTACCAAGTTTCAGATCCAGAAAGATATGGAGTGGTAGAATTTAATGAGAAAAACGAAGTGGTTTCTATTGAAGAAAAGCCTACTGAACCAAAATCAAATTATGCTGTTCCTGGATTATATTTTTATGACAATAATGTAGTTGAAATAGCAAAAAATATAAAACCATCTCCTCGTGGAGAGTTAGAAATTACCGATATCAATGCTGAATACCTGAAAAGAGGTAAATTGAAAGTTGGTGTTTTCAACCGTGGTACGGCTTGGTTAGATACAGGAACAATCAATTCGTTGATGCAAGCTGGACAATTTGTTCAAGTGATTGAAGAACGTCAAGGAATGAAAATTGGTGCAATCGAAGAGGTGGCGTATCGTATGGGATACATCAATAAAGAACAGTTAAATAAGATTGCTGAACCATTACGCAAAAGTGGTTATGGGGAGTATTTAATGAAGATCAACAAATAAACTTAAATTACTATAAAATGGAACATGATATTAGACCTTGGGGGGAATATTGGGTATTAGAAGATTCTGAGACTCATAAAGTAAAAAGAATTCAAGTTAATCCTGGAGGAAGATTGTCTCTACAATATCATTTTAAAAGAGGTGAAGTTTGGACAATTGTTTCAGGTATTGGTACAATTACAATCAATGACGAAATAAAAGATTATAAAACTGGAGACGTAGCTCAAATACCTCAAGGAGCTCATCATCGTATTGAGAATAAAACAAATGAACCTGTTGTATTTGTAGAAGTGCAATATGGAACTTATTTTGGAGAAGATGATATTGTAAGAATTGAAGACGATTACAATCGCGCATGAAAATCATCAATGTAATTTTAACAGGAGGTGTTGGTAGTCGACTTTGGCCATTGTCTAGGAAAGAAAAACCAAAGCAATATATTGATTTATTTGAAGGTAAATCTTTATTTCAACAAACAATAATTCGAAACAAAGATATTTGCGACGAGCTTATTGTTGTAGGTAATGTTGATAATTACTATTTATCAAGAAAGGCTCTAGAAGATTTGAAAATTGAAAAATTTCATGAAGTAATAGAAGCTACTCCAAGAAATACTGCAGCAGCGATTGCTTTTGCAGCTTTCAAGGCTCAACCTGAAGATATTTTATTGGTTTCACCTTCTGATCATTTAATTGAAGATCTTGATATATATAATTCAGCAATTCAGGAAGCAATTGAACTAGCAAAAAAAGGAAGCATTGTAACTTTTGGATTACAACCTACAAAACCAGAAACTGGTTATGGATATATCCAAATTAGAAATGGTGATGTTTTAGGTTTTAGAGAAAAACCAAATTTAGATACAGCGCAAGAATTTTTGAAATCTGGTGATTTTTACTGGAATTCAGGAATGTTCTGCTTTAAAGCTGATACTTTTTTGAATGAGTTAAAAATACACGAGCCAGAAGTTTATCAGAGCGCTTTAAAAGCTTATGAATTATCATCGGAGAACATTCTTCCTTTAGCCGAGAGTTTATTAATTCCGTCAATTTCTGTAGATTATGCAGTAATGGAAAAAACTGAAAAATTACAAGCCGTTATTGGTAATTTTAAATGGTCAGACATGGGATCTTTTGAATCTATATACGATTATTTAGTTTCGAAAGGGAAATTTGTCGATAAACATGGAAATATGGTAATCGGATCAGATTTACATACGGAATTTTTAGGATTTAAGAAAAGTATTTTAGTTATAACAGATGATGCTATTTTGGTTTTAAAAAAAGAAAAAGCCCAGGATGTTAAAGGAATTTATGAAAATTTGTCTCATTACAAATAATGATATTTTGTAATAATAGTAAATAATGCAAAAAAAATCATTAATATTTTTTATCTTAAAATTAATTAAAATGCCTTTGACAATATTGACATTGGCACTTACTGCAAAATATTTTGGAGTAGGAATTAATAAAGATGTTTGGTTATTAGCTTTAGGGGCTGTTACAATGATAGATCTAGCAATTTGGGGTCCTGTAAACGAAACGTTTAGATCTAGATTTGTTTTAATGAAGGAAACAGAAGGAGAAGAAAAATCATTTAAGGACGTACAGTCACTTCTATTTTATATATTTATATTTTCTATTTTACTGACAGTTTTCCTCGAATTATTTCCACATTTATTAGCTCGATTGATTGCTCCTAGTTATAATGAAGAAGATTTGTTAAAATTGGTGACTATGATACGTATTTTGGCTCCTTTTCTACTAGTGAATCAATTTATATTAATAAGTACATCAATTTTGAATGCTTATGAAAAGTTTTATATTCCTGAAATAGCATCATTTGTATCTCAAATAATAAATCTAATATTAATAGTCTTTTTTGCAGATATTTTAGGTATAAATTCATTAGCTATAGCATTATATATTAGTTCTTTTTTACTTATAGGTTTTTTAATTTATCAATTTAAGAAAGGAAAAATTAATTTGTTTCAATGGTCTTTCCCAAATTTTAGTGGATTTAGAAAATTCTTTTTTTATGCTATACCCTTTTTTATTCCTTATTTTATCGGTCAGATAAGTGGTACTATAGAAAGAACCTTAGCTACTGAACTAGGAAAAGGAGTTGTCTCTATTGTAGATTTTTCAAGGAAAATTCCCGAAATGCTTAATGGTATATTAATAACAGTTGTATTAACTATTTTAGTTCCCGTTTTAACAAAAGCTTTTGCAAATAAAGAAGAAAGTAAATATGAGGCAGAATTTCTATCTAGTTATAAATTAGGTTTATTTGGTTTAGTTGCTTTCATTACTTTTTTTATCAATGGTTCTGACCCTATTTTAAATTTACTTTATAGTAGTAAGTCTATAAGTGAAAATGATATGTCTAGTATTATTCTTTTAAGCAAATTTTTTGCAATATCACTATTAGGTGTTTACTCTTATATCGTATTTGGTATGAGTATGTTGTCTGTTGATAAAGGAAAGTTGTATGCAGGATATGGAAGTATGGCTCAAATTCTTTTAATCGTAATTAATTTTACATTAATTAAAAAAGTAGGAATAATAATTTTCCCAATTTCATATTTTATTTCCCATTTTATTGCTGCAATTTTTATGTACTCTAATTATCCTTATGATAAAAAACCAATATTGAAAACATTTTTTAAATATATTATTTTTGGAACAGCTTGTGTTATTATTAGTAGTTATTTATTTCACTCTATACCAAAGATTCATTTTAATACAGCATTTTCGCAACAAATTTATTCAATTTGTATTTCAATTTGTATTTCCATTCTAATTTTAGCCTTTTTTGGTTATATATTTAGAATTGGAGAACTAATGAAATTTTATTCACTAATTAAAAATAAAATTAAAAGATGAAGAAAAAAGTTTTTGTAACTGTTTTTCCTCCAGCTGAAAATATTCAGCTTGTAAAAGATGTTGGTATGATACCTTATTTACTACATAAGAATCATAATTATGATTCTTATGTAGCTTGTTACAATAATGATATATATAAATATTTAGATACAGATGTAGTAGGTCTTAAAATCAATTTTATAAAAAAAAGATTCAATAATGATTTTGTTAATATAATGATTATGCTTTTTACCTTTAAAAAGATTGATATCATTCAATTTTATCATTTTTCTATGTCTAAATTATTGATTTGTTTCTTTTTTAAAATTATGACTTTTGGTAAAGGAAAAACATATATCAAATTAGATGCTAATGAAAAAATATTTGAGATTCAATACAGAGGATTAAAAAAAATATTGAATAGAGTTTTTGTAAAATGTGTAGATTTATTATCTGCCGAAACTCAAATTATAACTGATCGATTGAATGCGGATAATATTTTAGATAAAAAAGTTGAATTTATACCCAATGGTTTCTTTCAAGAAAAAAATACAGAAATATTTAATAAAAGAAATCTTTTTATAACTGTAGGGAGAATTGGAGATAAGAATAAAAATAATATTTTGTTTTTAAATGCTTTAAAGCGTATTGACTTAAAAGACTGGAAAGTTGAATTTATAGGTCCAATTGAAACGGAGTTTAAGACTATTATAAAACAATTTTATGAAGATAATTCAGAATTAAAGGAAAAGGTATACTTTACAGGTAATATTTCTGATAGGGTTACTTTGGAAAAAAAATATGCAGACGCTCGAGTTTTTGTTTTAACATCAAATTCTGAAGGATTTCCTTTGGTTTTTCTTGAAGCAATATCTAACGGTTGTTATTTAGTCTCTACTGAATTAATTGCGGCTAATGAGATTTCAAATAATCAAGAATATGGAAGTCTTTTTCGTTTTGATGATACTACAGGATTAGCGAAGGTATTAGAAGAAATAATAGATAATAAAATTATAATGCCACCACCTGAAAAAATAACAAAATTCGCAAATGATAAATACTATTGGCCAAAAATAGTAGAAAAAATAATCAATCGATTAAATTGAGGTAAATGTTTCTTTAGTTTTGTGTAACACGATTTTTCGAAATATCTCTTAACAATAATGATTTTTTCGTTTTTTATATTGAAACGTGAATCAAATAGTATAAATAATTATGACTAATCTAAAAATATGAATATTCAGGTTTCAATTATAATAGTTAACTACAATACTAAGCAGATGACTAGTGAATGTATTGATAGTATAATTAAGCATAGTCATGATACTAAATATGAAATCATCTTAGTTGATAATGGTTCCTTAGATGGATCAAAAGAATATTTTAGTCAACTTGAGGAGATAACATATATTTATTCGGAAGAAAATCTAGGTTTTGGACGAGCAAACAATTTAGGTGCTGATTCAGCAAAAGGTGAGTTTTTGTTTTTATTAAATTCTGATACATTACTAATTGAAAACTCTATAAAAAAAATGTTTGATTTTTACACTTCAAAAGAAAAAGAATTAAATATAGGAACATTAGGATGTATATTGGTTAATAAAAATATTCAATTTAATGGATGTGGTAGTTCTTTTCCAACATCTCATGAATGGATAAAAATATATAAATCATCTATACCTATTTTAAAGTTGTTTCAAAACCCTATTAAAAAAAATAACTTTCCATTATCAACCAGTTTTTTTCAAATTGATTATGTTATAGGTGCAGATATTTTAATAAAAAAAACAATTTTTGATCAAGTTAAAGGTTTTGATGAAGCATACTTCATGTATTATGAAGAATCAGACCTTCAAAAACGAATGTATGATTTAGGATACAAAGCTTATATCACAACTAATACAAGTATAATTCATTTAGAAGATGCTTCGGGTAAATCTATTCGTAACTATTCAAATAGAAAACGAATAATAACGCATACAAGTAGAAATATTTATTTAAAGAAAAATGATTTTGAAAATTTTAATGAATATAAATTTTATGATAAATTATTTCTTTTTTTGAATATAATAAATCCGAAATATACATTTAGAGAGAATATGTCTTATATAAAGGAAATAAAAAAAACATATAAATGAAAATAGCATTATTAGGAAGTAAAAACTTTGATAGTTTAGAATATCATCTGAATGATACATTATTACATCTCGGCTATAATGTTTTTCATATAGATATTTCTGATGTTATAAATATTCCCTATAGATATAGTTATTGGGCAAGTAAACTATTTTCTAAATATGATTTAAAATTGTTTTTAAAAATAGCTAGGAGAATTATTGATGAAAAGCCAGATTTGGTTATTTGTACTTATCGATTTATACATCCAGAATGTATCAAAATGATAAAGAGAGAGAGTCCAACCACAAAAGTTATCCATATTAATCCAGATGCAATTACTACATTTGAGAATCAACAAATATTTGCATCACCTTATGATGCATATTTTACTAAGGATCCTTTTATTGTTAATTTTATGAAAGATAAAATGGGACTCAATACATTTTATTTACCAGAAGCACTAAATCCTAGAGTTCATAAACCATTAACAAATAATCGAATTGAATTGGAAAATAAAGTCGCAATAGATGTTGTAGCTTTTGGTACTATGTATCCATATAGGGCAAAAATGGTTAGTAAATTAATCGAAAAAGATATTAATGTAGCTCTTTTTGGTGTTCCAGATAAAAGATACCCTAGAGAAGAAATAACTAATAATTTTCGAAATGAATATATTGTAGGTGAACGTAAATCAGAAGTTTTATCAGGCTCTAAAATTGTATTCAATAATTTTCATTATGCAGAAATACAATCAGCGAATGTTAAGTTTTTTGAGATAGCAGGAATTGGAGGATTTCAAATTTGTGATTATAAAGAAACATTACAAGAATATTCTGTATTAGATGTAAAAGATTTCACATATAAGAATATAAATGAAGCAATAGAGTTGATTCAACATTATTTACCACTTACAGACAAGAGGCATTCTATGGCTGATTTACAAATGAAACATTTTCATAAATATCATACCTATGAAAAAAGAATAGAACAAGTTTTAAATAGTTTATAGTATGTATTTTTATTATTTAACAATAATTATTTTCTTTTGTTTTGCGTTATATGAAACTTATGAACCTAAGGTATTAGGTAAAATGCCTGCCAAGAATATATTGATAATTATTATTAGTACTATTTTTATTATTCAATTAGGTTTACGATGGGAAACAGGATCAGATTGGAAACCTTATCTAGATCATTTTGATTCGCAGAATATATTAACGCCTACAAAAAATCCAGGTTTTCAATTTGAAGCGGGTTATAACTTATTTGTGTCCTCCATAAAAACAATTTATAATGATTATTCTTTTTATCTTTTAATTCACGCAGTTATATTTTTTCTTTTGTTAAAGAAAGGATATGAATACTTTACTCCTTTTTCGATAATATCATTATTAATATTTTATGTTAGTTTTCTAGGATTATGGGGAGCTAATAGACAGTTTCTTGCGATAGGAATAGGAATGCTTGCTTTGATTTTTTTAGATAAAGGAAAATGGAAAATCTTTATTTCTTTAGTAGGTCTTGCTTGTTTATTTCATACAACAGCCTTTTTATTGTTAGTTTTTTTATTTTTAAAAAAGAAATTTTCTAGTAAATTTTTATTTATTACAATAGGAGTATGTATTGTAGTAGGAGCAACTCCTTTACCCTTTAAACTTTTTGGATTATTAGGAGGAGTCAATGATATTATAACGCATAGAACAGAGGCTTATATGGAAAATGCAAAAGAAAGTGGAGCAGTAGCCATATCAGTTATTGGAATGATAAAAAGATGTCTTCTTTTTTTTATTTTTTATTTTTTTAGAGATAAAATTTATAAAATATTTCCAAAGAATAATTTGATTTTTAATGGATATTTTGTAGGTATATGTTTTTATTTTATCTTTTATAAATCACTCCCTATTATGATTAGTAGAGGAAGTGTATATTTCAACATGTTAGAACCTATTCTTATTGCAAATTTATTGATTCTTTCAAAAGACAGAATAAAGGTTTTTTTTATACAAGTTGTCATATTAATATACTGCTTTATTACAGTAAATCAATCAATTGCAGCTTATCCAGATGCTTACGACCCTTATAAAGGTATTTTTATAAATAAAGAATATCTTAGATTTAATATATAAACTATTTATAATTATGAAGATAACTTTTTTTGAAAGGAAATTTAATCCAGATGTAATTAGTATTGAAAAATTGTTTAATGTAATCCGAGAAAACTTAAAAAATAAGTCAATTGAGATTGAAGTAGTCAATAATCCTTATGATATTAAATCAATATGGAAAAGCGTTTTCTTTTTTAAAAAACGTCAGGGAAAAATAAATCATATTTCTGGAGATATACATTGGGCTTCTTTATTATTGGATAGAAGAAAGTTGGTTCTTACAATTCATGATTTAGTAGGATTAGAAGATTTGAAAGGAATAAAACGTACTTTGTATTATTATATATGGATGTATTTTCCTATAAAAAAAGTGAAGTATATAACCGTTATATCAGATAAAGTTAAAGAAGATATAGTTAAATTGATTCCTTCTTCAGCTTCTAAAATTAGAGTAATCCCAAACTGTGTTACTATAGAAATAAAACCTCCAATTGAAAAAAATGAAATAAAGAAAATATTGATAATCGGAACACGCAATAATAAGAATATAGAACGTATAATAATTGCATTGAAAGGGCTTGATATAGAATTATCAATTGTAGGTAAATTAAGCAATGTACAATTATCTTTATTAGATAATAATAAAATAAACTTCATAAATTTCATTAATATTAATGAAAAAGAGTTAATAGACTTATACGATAATTCAGATATTCTTTGTTTTATCTCAATATATGAAGGATTCGGTTTACCTATTTTAGAAGCTCAAGCTAGATCATGTAATGTCATTACGTCTAACATTTCACCCATGAAAGAAGTTGCCGGAAATGGAGCTATTTTAGTAGACCCAACAAATATAGAAGAGATTAAAATGGCTGTGATTGATATAATGAAAAATAAACAAAAAAGAAATATATTAGCTCAATTAGGATTTGAGAATGTACAAAAATATTCTCCTGATATAATCATAAAAAAATATATAGAAATTTATGATTTAATTGAAAAAGAATATAATCTTCAAAATTAAAATATGATATTAATTGATGCAATATATATAAACAATAGTGGAGGTAAAATTTTACTTGATTATCTAATAGAGGAATTAGAGAAATCAGGTAAAAAAGTATTTTATTTATTAGATCAAAGAGTAGAGGAAAAAATACAATATTTAGATAATACAGACAATGAAGTATTGTTAATGAAAGCATCTTTGATAAATCGGCATAAATTTTATGTTGAAAATCGGCATAAATTTACATCTGTTCTATGCTTCGGAGATTTACCACCAAGTATAAAATTAGACGCTAAGGTGTATACTTATTTTCATCAACAGCTTTACATTAAATTCCCGAGTGATATACCTTTTAGTCATAAAGTACTATTTACCTTAAAAAGATATGTTTTAAAATACTTATTTAAGTATAGTGATTATTGGATGTTACAAACAGAGGTTATTAAAAATAATTTTCAAGAAAAATTTAAAACGAGTTCTGAAAAATTATTACTAATGCCATTTTATCCACCAATACAGAATGATCAGCAAATAAAAAGAAAAGCACATACTTATGTATATATAAGCAATGCACCTCCTCATAAAAATCATGTAAGATTGATCAATGCTTTTTGTGCTTTCTATGATAAATACCACCAAGGTGAATTAATTTTAACAATTGACGAAAATTTTCCTGAACTTTTAGAGTTGATCAAACAAAAATTAGAATTAAATTATCCTTTAAAAAATATTGGATTTGTACCAAGAGCAAACTTAAGTGAAATTTATAGTTCATCAGAATACTTAATATACCCTTCATTGGCTGAAAGTTTTGGTTTAGGTATTGTTGAAGCAATAGAAAATGGTTGTAAAGTAATAGGAGCTAATCTCCCATACATGTATGCTGCATGTGAACCAAGCTTAGTATTTAATCCTTTAGATGAGAGTTCTATAGCCGATGCGTTAGAAAAATCATTAAAACAAAAAGTTAAATATTCAATTTCAAATGTTAACAACAGAATAGATGATTTAATCTCAATTTTGTAAAAAATAAATTTTAGAAAGAAGTAAAATTCTTATTTAATAAATAAAAATATTTTAATCAATATATAGATCTATATAAGAAAGTAATATAGAAAAGCTAACTAACATAAATTACACTATATGACTAACTACAAAGTTTGCTCTAAAACGATTATGGATACTACCGACCCTAACATTGTTTTTAATGAAAATGATGAAAGTGACTATTATATAAATTTTCAAAAAAATATTGTACCTGAATGGAATTTTGGAAAAGATAAATTAGATGAATTATTAAAATTTGCCGAAAAAGTAAAACAAGAATGCAAAAATAAAGAATTTGATTGCATTATTGGATTAAGTGGAGGTTTAGATAGCTCCTACTGTGTATATGTTACAAAAAAAATTATGGGATTACGTCCCTTAATTTATCATGTAGATGCGGGCTGGAATACAGAACAAGCAACTTCAAATATAGAAAAATTAATCACAGGTCTAGATTTAGATTTATATACAGATGTCATAAATTGGAAGGAGATGAAAGATTTGCAACGTTCATTTTTTAAATCTCAAATTCCAGATCAAGATATGCCTCAAGACATCGCTTTTTTTTCAAGTTTATATAAATTTGCTAAAAAAAATAATATTAAATATGTTTTTACCGGAGCAAATTATAGTACAGAATGTTGTAGAGAAACTGAAGAATGGGGTGCATATCCAGGTATAGATGTTACTTTAATTAATGATATTTTTAAAAAATTTGGAACAGGAAAATTAAAAACATTTCCAATAGTAGATATTTTTAAATACAAGATTTATTATCAAAGAATTTTGGGTATGAAAGTATTTCACCCTCTAAATTATGTTGAGTACAATAAAAAAGATGTTGAGAAATTATTAAACGAAAAATTTGGATGGGAGTCTTTTAAGCACAAACATCATGAATCTCGTTTTACACGTTTTATAGAAGATTATTGGTTACCAAGAAAATTTGGATTTGATAAAAGAAAAGCACACTTATCAAGCTTAATTCTGACAGGTCAAATGACTCGTGAAGAAGCATTAGAAAGAATTTCAAAACCAGAATTAGATGAACAAACTTTAATGAATGAAAAAAACTATATTTTGAGTAAATTAGGATTTTCACAAGAAGAGTTCGAAGCTATTTTTAAAGGAGAGAATAAAACATATAAAAATTATAAATCTAAAAGAAAGTTGATAGGATTTGGCATACAGTTTATGCGTACTTTTGGTTTAGAAAAACGATTATTTAGATGATAACTATTGTTGACTATGGAGTTGGAAATATACAAGCCTTTGTAAATATTTACAAAGAGTTAGGTATTCCTTGTTTCTTAGCCAAAACAAAAGAAGATCTTAAAAACGCATCAAAAATAATATTACCAGGTGTTGGTCATTTTGATTTTGCAATGAAAAAATTAACTGATTCTGGTATGATAGAAATACTTAATCATAAAGTATTACAAGAAAAAACGCCTGTTTTGGGAATTTGTGTAGGTATGCAAATGATGGCAAAAAATAGTGATGAAGGCGTTTTGAATGGATTAGGTTGGTTTGATGCACAAGTTAAAAAGATAGATACAACATCTTTACAACAAAAAACACGATTGCCTCACATGGGATGGAATAGTGTAAAACAAGTAAAAGAAAATATATTTTTTAACAATAGAGAAAAATATGAGGAATTCTATTTTTTACATTCTTTTTCAATGAAATGCGAAGAATCTGACGACATTGTTGCAGTTGCAAATTACGGAGAAGAGATTGTAACGATTGTTCAAAAAGAAAATATAGTTGGTGTCCAGTGTCATCCAGAAAAAAGTCATCAAGTAGGAATACAATTTTTACAAAACTTTGCAAAATTGTAGATTATGTTGAGACCAAGACTTATACCAAGTTTATTAATAGAGGACGGTTTAGTTGTAAAAACAACCAAATTTAAAAATCCAAAATATATTGGAGATCCAATCAACACGGTAAAAATTTTTAATGAAAAATATGTTGATGAAATTTGCATTTTTGATATTTCTGCAACCGTAGGAAATAATGAGCCAAATTATCAATTAATTAGCGATTTAGCCTCTCAATCTCGTATGCCAATGTGTTATGGAGGTGGTATAAAAACAGCAGAACAAGCTCGTAAAATATTTAATTTAGGAGTCGAAAAAATAGCATTAAGCAGTATCCTTTTTCAAAACTTAGAAATCATAGATGAACTTGCTGCAGAAGTAGGAAGTCAAAGTATTGTTGTTGTTTTAGATATAAAGAAAAGAATGTTAGGTGGTTATGATATACATACACATAATGGAAAAGTCAATACAAAAATTGACTTATTTCAATTTCTTAAAATGATTGAAAATAAACAATATGGCGAACTGATTATCAATTCTATTGATTTAGATGGAACAGAGAAGGGATATGATATAAGCATGATTAGAAAAGTATTTGATATCGTATCCAAGCCAATTACTATTTTAGGAGGTGCAGGATCTTTAGAAGATGTCAAAAAATTATATAAAGAATTTAAAATAATTGGTGCAGCTGCAGGAAGTTTATTTATTTTTAAAGGTAAATTTAAAGCAGTTTTGATTAATTATCCAGATTTAGAAAAAAAGAAAAATTTATACAACCAACAATCATAAATATGCAAATTAAAGATAAAGTTTTACTAATCACGGGTGGTACAGGCTCTTTCGGGACGGCTGTTTTGAACCGTTTTTTAGAAACAGATCATTTCAAAGAAATTCGTATTTTTTCTCGTGATGAGAAAAAGCAAGATGATATGCGAAATCTTTATAAAAATAATAAGATAAAATATTACATCGGAGACGTTCGTGATTATAGTTCAGTAGAACCAGCAACACGCGGAGTCGATTATGTTTTTCATGCAGCAGCATTAAAACAAGTTCCATCGTGCGAATTTTTTCCTATGCAAGCGGTAAAAACCAATGTAGAAGGAACTCAAAATGTTATCCGTGCAGCATCATCAAATGGAGTAAAAAAAGTAATTTGTCTTTCAACAGATAAAGCGGCTTATCCAATCAATGCGATGGGAATTTCTAAAGCAATGATGGAAAAAGTTGCTGTTGCAGAAGCACGTAATCTAACTGAAACTGTGGTTTGTCTTACACGTTACGGAAACGTAATGGCATCTCGCGGATCGGTAATTCCATTGTTTTTGAATCAAATTCAAAAAGGCGAACCAATCACAATTACAGATCCTAATATGTCACGTTTTTTCATGTCATTAGAAGATGCTGTAGATTTGGTTTTGTTTGCTTTTGAGCATGCAAACCCAGGTGATTTATTTGTGAATAAAGCTCCAGCAGGAAGTATTGGCGATTTGGCTCAGGCTTTGATCGAATTAACAGGAAAAGAAGTTCCTGTAACGGTCATTGGAACTCGTCATGGCGAAAAATTGTACGAAACACTTTGTACACGAGAAGAAATGTTGAAAGCAGAAGATATGGGCGATTTTTACCGTGTTCCGGCAGATAATCGCGATTTGAATTATGCAAAATATTTTTCTGAAGGAGAGCAAGATGTTTCAAAAATTGAAGATTATCATTCACACAATACACATCAAGAAGGTGTTAAAGGTCTTAAGAAATTGATTTCAACTTTACCTTTAATTCGAAAAGAAGTTTTTGGCGAAGACGTGAGGCAATATCCTTATTAAAAAAGGCAAAAGTAGAAAGGTAAATAAACACATTAAGTCAAAAGTCAAAAGTTTAAAAATGATTTTAGAAGGAAAAAAACATTCCGATGAGCGTGGAATTATCACTTATAACAATGATTTTGACGCTTCGCAGATTAAACGTATTTATACCATTGAAAATCCTTCTACCGAATTTATTAGAGGTTGGCAAGGCCATAAAATAGAACAACGTTGGTTTTCGGCGGTCAAAGGAAGTTTTAAAATTTCTGTAATAGAAGTTGATGATTTTGAAAATCCGTCTAAAAACTTAGCTGTTAAACATTATACTTTGAATGACGAAAATTTGTCTTATTTACATATTCCAAAAGGAAGAATAACAGCGATACAAGCTTTGGAAAATAATAGTAAATTGCTTGTTTTGGCAGATTATGCTTTGGGTGAAGTACAAGATGAATATCGTTTTCCGATTGATTATTTTGAAAATAGAAATTAGGATGTCCGAATCTCTAACCTCCAAAACAAATTATAAATAAAAAACAATGAGTAACCAATCACAAATCTCAGATAATCAGTCCTTAAAAAAAATTGGAATCACAGGACAAAACGGTTTTGTAGGAAACCATTTATATAATACATTGGGATTATTCCCTGAAGAATTTGAAAGAATTGATTTTCAAAAAGAATTCTTCGAAGATGATACTAAATTAGATGAATTTACATCGAAATGTGATGTAATTGTGCATTTAGCGGCAATGAATCGTCACGAATCTGAGCAATTTATCTACGAAACTAATGTTGCTTTGGCTAAAAAAATGGTTGCTTCTTTAGAAAGAACAAATTCTAAAGCGCACGTTTTAATTTCCTCTTCAACACAAGAAGAACGTGATAATTTGTACGGAAAATCAAAGCGTGAAGGTCGTGAAGTAATTGTAAATTGGGCAAATAATAATGATGGAAAAGTAACAGGATTAATCATTCCAAATGTTTTCGGAGCGTTCGGTAAACCTTTCTATAATTCATTTGTTGCAACTTTTTGTCATCAATTAACACATGGCGAAACGCCAACAATTGCAAATGATGGTGAAGTGAAGTTAATTTACGTTCAGGAATTGGTAGATTTAATTATCGAAGAAATTCGTTCAGAAAAAAGTCAACCCGAATTATTCATCGAACCAACTTCTATCAACAAAGTTTCGGAAGTTTTAGTTTTATTGAATGAATATAAATCGAAATATTTTGATGGCGGAGAAATTCCAGCGATTAACAATACTTTTGAACATAATTTGTTCAATACCTATCGTTCGTACATCGATTACGCAACACATTATCCAGTAAAATTTACACAACATACCGATCCTCGTGGAGCTTTTGTAGAGGTAATTCGTTTGGGAATTGGTGGGCAATGTTCCTTTTCTACGACTGTTCCAGATATTACGAGAGGAAACCATTATCATACCCGAAAAATTGAACGTTTTGCTGTAATTAAAGGAAAAGCGTTGATTCAACTTCGTAAAATTGGTACAGATGAGGTTTTAGATTTTTATCTTGACGGAAACGAGCCGGCTTATGTGGATATGCCAATTTGGTACACACACAACATAAAAAATATTGGCGAAGAAGAATTGTATACTATTTTTTGGATTAATGAAGCTTTTAATCCAGAAGATGCAGACACTTATTTTGAAGTAGTTTAAAAGAAGTAAAAAGTAATAATATGAAAGAAAGTTATTTGTTGCATAGAACATTTACTTTTGGTGTTATTAAATTTCTTAGAACTTTACCTGATACTTCTGATTTAAAAATAATAAAATACCAGTTAGTAAAGGCGGCAACTTCCATTGGTGCAAATTATGAAGAAGTTCAAGCCAGATTATCAAATACAGATTTTATAAATAAAGTGAATATTTCACTTAAAGAAGCAAGGGAAGCGAATTATTGGTTAAGGATGATTCAAGCTTTAGAAGTAGAAACAACAGAACTTTCTGATATTATTCAGGAATCAAAAGAATTAAAAAATATATTAGGAACAATTGTGAAAAACTCGAGAGAAAATTAAAGATTATATATTATTTCCCTTTAACTTTTTCCCTTTAACTTAAAAAACTATGAAAAAACTAAAAGTAATGACGGTCGTGGGAACACGTCCAGAAATCATACGATTATCAAGAGTATTAATGGCTTTAGATGCTTCTGAAGCGATAGAGCATATCATAGTCCATACAGGGCAAAATTACGATTACGAGTTAAATCAAATTTTCTTTGAAGATTTAGGACTTCGTAAACCTGATTATTTCTTAGAGGCTGCTGGTAAAACGGCAACGGAAACGATTGGAAATATTTTAATAAAAGTTGATCCACTTTTAGAGGAATTACAACCAGATGCCTTTTTGGTTTTGGGTGATACAAATTCTTGTTTATGTGCGATTCCTGCAAAGAAACGTCATATTCCTATTTTCCACATGGAGGCTGGAAACAGATGTTTTGACCAACGTGTTCCTGAGGAAACCAACCGTAAAATTGTAGATCACACGGCAGATATTAATTTAACCTATTCGGATATTGCACGCGAATATTTGTTGAGAGAAGGTTTACCTGCTGACAGAATTATCAAAACGGGTTCGCCAATGTTCGAGGTTTTAAATCATTATTTACCAGAAATTAACGCTTCTAAAGTTTTAGAAAAATTGAATTTAGAAAAAGGTAAATTCTTCGTTGTTTCGGCTCACAGAGAAGAAAACATCAATTCTGAGAAAAATTTCCGTGGTTTAATGACTTCTCTTAATGCAATTGCAGACAAATATCACTATCCAATCATCGTTTCTACGCATCCACGCACACAAAATATGATTGATAAAATGCAAATTGAAATGCGTGATGAAATTCAGTTTTTAAAGCCACTTGGTTTCCACGATTATAATGCGTTGCAAAAAGATGCGTATGCTGTTTTATCAGATTCAGGAACTATTTCAGAAGAATCTTCAATTTTGAATTTCAGAGCATTAAATATTCGTCAAGCGCACGAGCGTCCAGAAGCGATGGAAGAAGCATCTGTAATGATGGTTGGTCTTTCACCAGAACGTATTTTGCAAGGTTTGGTTCAGTTACAAACACAAATTGTTGGCGAGCGAAACCAATCCCCAATCCCTAATCCCCAACCAAACTTCCGACCAGTTGCAGATTATTCAATGCCAAATGTATCTGAAAAAATGGTAAGAATTATTATTTCTTACACAGATTACATTAGAAGAACCGTTTGGAGCGAAGAAATATAAGCGATGAATATTATTTTTCTAACATTAGTTGAAATAAATTCGATAGAAGAAAGAGGAATTTATCAAGATTTGTTGCGCAAATTTCGCGATGAAGGTCATGATGTAACAATTGTAACTCCTGTTGAGAGAAGAAAGAGAATTGCTACAAATTTTAAAGAAAAAGAAGGCGTTTCTATTCTTCAAGTAAAAACCTTGAATATTCAAAAAACAAATATAGTAGAAAAAGGAATTGGAACTTTAGCAATAGAGTTTCAATTTCTTTCTGCAATTAAAAAGTATTTATCTGATAAAAAGTTTGATTTAGTTCTATATTCAACTCCGCCAATTACGTTTGCGAAGATAATAGAATTTGTTAAAAAACGAGATAATGCGTATAGTTATTTGCTGTTGAAAGATATTTTTCCGCAAAATGCAGTAGATATGAAAATGCTGAAAGAAGGTGGTTTTATTCATAAACAATTTGTAAAAAAAGAAAAAAAACTCTATCAAATTTCAGATACAATTGGTTGTATGTCGCCTGCAAATGTAGATTTTGTATTAAAACATAACCCTGATATTAATCCTCAAAAAGTTGAAGTTAATCCCAATACAATAGAACCAGTTTCGTTTAATTATTCAGAGGAAGAGAAAAGTAGTATACGCAAAAAATATAATGTTCCTGTTTACAAAAAAGTGTTGGTTTATGGTGGGAATTTAGGAAAACCTCAAGGATTAGATTTTTTATTGGAAACAATAAAAGAAACAAAAAACGAAAATGCTTTTTTCCTGATTGTTGGAGATGGAACAGAATTTCCTAAAATGAAGGAGTGGTTTGATAGTAATAAACCCATCAATGCAAAGTTACTTCAACGTTTGCCAAAGGAGGATTATGATAGATTACTTGTAGCTTGTGATGTTGGTTTAATTTTCCTAGATAAGAATTTTTTAATTCCCAATTTCCCATCGCGTTTGCTTTCCTATTTGGAGATGAAAATACCTGTTTTAGCAGCCACGGATTCTAATACTGATATTGGAACAATTGTTGAGGAAAATGACTGTGGTTATAAAGTGATTTCTGGAAATCAACAAGAAATGCAAGAAAAACTGAAGTTGTTATTAAATGGAAATCTACAACAAATGGGACAAAACGCAGAGCAATTATTAATGAATAATTACACAGTAGATCAATCCTATCATTTAATAGTGAACAAAATTCAACATGTATAAGAATTATTTTAAAAGACTTTTCGATTTTTTTATCGCTCTTTTTGGTTTAATTATATTATCTCCAATATTTATCGTTGTAACTATAGGTTTATATTTTGCTAATCAAGGAAAGCCATTTTTCTTTCAGGCTCGACCAGGATTGAATGAGAAAATCTTTAAGATTATCAAGTTCAAAACGATGAATGATAAAAAGGATGCGAACGGGAATCTTCTACCTGATGCGGATAGACTTACACCAATTGGTGCTTTTGTTCGTAAAACAAGTTTAGACGAAATCCCGCAGTTAATCAATGTCTTGAAAGGAGATATGGCGATTATAGGTCCTCGACCTTTATTGCCACAATATTTACCGTTGTATAACGAAACGCAAAAACGTCGACATAATGTAAGACCAGGGATTACAGGATGGGCACAAGTCAATGGGCGAAATGCGATTTCTTGGTCAAAGAAATTTGAGTTAGATGTAGAATACGTCGATAATTTATCTTTCATGATGGATGTAAAGGTTTTTTTTACAACGTTCAAAAAAGTGTTTAAAAGCGAAGGAATCTCTCAAGACGGTCAAGCAACTATGGAAATGTTTAACGGTAATAATTAAAAATGAACAACAATATACTAATAACATCAGCAGGGCAACGGGTTTCTTTAGTTAAAGCCTTTCAAACTGAGATTAAAAAACTAAATGAAACCAATAAGGTTTATACAGTAGATCTTAATCCGATTTTAGCTCCAGCTTGTCATATTTCTGATGGTTATAGAACTGTGAAAAGAGTAACAGACTCAAATTACATTTCTGAACTTCTTCAGATTTGTAAAGAATTAGAAATAAAAATAATTGTTCCTACAATTGATACGGAGTTATTGGTTTTGGCAGAGAATAAAAACTTGTTCTTAAATAATGGAATAACGCCAATTGTTTCATCTCTAGATTTTGTAAAAGCGTGTAGAGATAAACGAATTATTAATCAATTTTTTGTCGATAATAATATTGATATTCCTCAAGATTTAGATAAAAATAACCTTTCATTTCCATTATTTATTAAACCTTATGACGGTTCTTTGAGCAAAGATACTTTTCTGATTGAAAATGAATCTCAATTAACTGATTATCATTTAGAAAATCCAAAATTGATGTTTATGGAATATATTGATCATACAAAACATGATGAATATACCGTAGATACGTATTATGATAAAGATGGAGATTTAAAGTGTATCGTTCCTCGTAAACGAATTTTTGTGCGCGCTGGTGAAGTCAACAAAGGAGTTACCCATAAAAATGAAATTGTTGCTTATGTTAAAGAAAGACTTTCCTATATAGAGGGTGCTGTAGGATGTTTAACGATGCAGTTTTTCTTTAATCAAGAAACAAAACGTATTATTGGAATTGAGATAAACCCTCGTTTTGGTGGAGGATATCCACTGAGTTATTTAGCAGGAGCTAATTATCCTAAATATTTGATTGAGGAATACATTTCAGGAAAAACGATTGATTATACTGAAAATTGGGAAAATAATTTATTGATGCTTCGTTACGATGATGAAGTTTTAGTTCGCAACTATGAAGGCTAAATATATCATTTTTGATCTTGATGATACATTGATGTATGAGATTGATTTTCTAAAATCAGCTTTTAAAGAAATAGCAGATTTTATAGATAAAAAGAATCAAGAAGAATTGTTCAAACTAATGTTGATTAAATATCACGAAGGAGAAAATGTATTTGATTTTTTGATAAATAATTACACTAATTTTTCAAAAGAACAGCTTTTACAAATGTATAGAAACCATTTTCCGAATATTTCTTTAAACGAAGGGACAGATGACCTTTTAAAAAAAATAAAATCCAAAGGATATAAATTAGGTTTGATTACAGATGGTCGTTCTGTAACACAGCGAAATAAATTAAAGGCTTTAGAGATAGAAAATTTATTTGATAGAATAGTAATATCAGAAGAGTTTGGATCAATGAAACCTAATGAAAGTAATTTTAAAGTTTTCCAAGAGCCTGAAATAGATGACTATTTTTACATTGGAGATAATACAAAAAAAGATTTTGTAACTCCGAATAAATTAGGGTGGACTTCAATTTGTATATTAAACAAAGGATTTAATATACATAAACAAGATTTTAATTTAGATCAACAATTTTTACCTCAATTAAAGATAAATAGTTTAAGTGAATTATTAAAATTATAAAATATAAAAGGCTCCATTAGGAGCCTTTTATATGTTGACTAATTTAAAAAATTCATATAACTTAATTTCTCTAGCTTCACAAATTCTTTCAAGTGTTGATATTGGCATATTATATTCAATATAATTATCATCTTGAGAAGCTTTTTTAATTTTTCTGACAACGCTTTCTTCAATATTATGTTCGTCAGCAAACTTTCTTTGTGATTCAGATTTTGTTATCCAGTTATTATATATGAATTTACATATACGTCTATTAGAACTATCCATGATAGCAAATTAATAGTAGTAAATAAAAACATTGCGGTCGATAGTGCGCAATTAAAATATTATTATTATATTTGTTATCAGATAGTTAAAAAAATAAAGTAAAAATACTTTTATCTCGCTTTTGAAAACTGGTAATTTTTGTAGCAACGAGAAAATAAGTAAATTTGCTCACGACCTAGGCGTGGGCTCTCTTATTGTTGCTCGGTATACCAGTACCTCTAATGCTTTAAGAAGAGTTCCATGCCTTTCTTGTTTTTGGTCGTTTTCTTCCATCACATTCGCATCGAACTTTTTTATAATTTACTTGGTTTTATTCCTCTACAAATCAAGTGAAATATGCTCTCTCTAGATATGTATTTCTATAATAGAAATGTGCAGATGGTTATTAGATTCTAATAGTAGATGTTAGATATTAGTATTGAGATTTTAGAATTGTAAAATGTAAAAAGTAGTATGTATTCAGATTAAGGATGAGGTTCTGAGATGAGTTTAGATAGACAAAAAGATGAGGTTTTGAACATAATTTGCCATAAAAAGAAGATAATTAGTAGTTCATTATTTTATTCATTGCTTTTTGCTTGATCAAAAAGTAATCAAAAAATCAAGACCGCAATTTTCGACGTTCAATTCTCATCTCACGCACTAAAAAGATTAAATGATTCGCATACGCTCACTAATCTTTTTTACGCTTGTTTCAATGGATTGAAGCTCGTCTGCAAATCGTATGTCGACTCTAAAATTCGTTGTTATAAGTGAATTAGAATATTGATAATAAAAAACACGTAAAACGTTGAGCGTATTACGTAAAAAAATAAACCCCTTTCCCCAAACAAAGTTGGCGCGATGTACTGGAAAGGATGGCTTTTAAAACTATTGTTGAATTAAAAAACTATGTAAAATTATGAGAAAATTTTACTTCAAATTCAGTAGGCAATTGTATGCTGAACTACTGAGATTATTTTGTGCTATACCTTTATATGCACAAATAAAAACCATGACTGACATGGTAAATGAAATTCGGACCTTAGTGGTGGATATACTACTAGTAGGAAGGAGAAATAGTGAACAAAATTATTAAGCGATAAAGACTCACATTTAATTCCCCGAAGACAACTTATAAGAGAGTGAATGATCTTCATAAAAGTAGTGTTAATTTTT
>NZ_JACAGF010000019.1:0-58968 GCF_030324345.1 Empedobacter sp. R750
CTGAACTCGTTATAGTGTACTCAAACTCTTTTCTCTTCTTTTTATACTACAATTTAAGATTTTCAAATCTAAAGGAAATTGCTGATTTTATCAAACATCAACTTTTATATGCAAAAGATAAGCTACATTGGATTAATAAGTTTGAAAAGTTAGTTTCAGTAAATGAATTTCTGTTTGAAAAAGGAAGAAATAAAACTCGTTTAATGAAAATTTATACTTCAACAGAAATAATTCGATTAGGTTTATATAAACCAATAGAGATTAAAGACGAAGAAAGACCTGCACCGAGATACATCAATGCAGATTCAGAAGAACGATATTTTTCTTTTTATAAAACGCAGAAAAATTTGGAACAGATGGAAGATTATTGCGATCAAATCTTTTTCTTAACCAATGAGAAATACGAATACGAACAAGCTAACATTCATTTTATCAATCCAAAGCTTCCAGAATATTCAGAGCAATGCAACAAGAAAATTGAACATTTACAACACATCAGAAGATTACAGGAAGAATTACAAGTAGTTAAAGAAGAAAAATGCAATTACAACAAATTACAATTCAATGGAAACGTAAATCAACTGGTTGATATATTTTATCAAATGTCTAGAGAACTTTTTGTAGATGGAAAACCATTTTTAGATGGAAATCTCAATGATATCGCAAAAGTAATTGTGTCCAATTTTGTTGATAAAGATGGAAACGAATTAAGCCTAAAAACCGTTCGAACAATTTTAACTCCATCACGAGAAGATAAACGACCAAACATAAATAAGCGAATAGATATAGATAAATTGCTTTAAAGCATTCAATCCTAACTTACTCAGTTAGGATTTTTTTTGCTCAAAAAGGTCTTATTCAAAAAATAGCAAGTCTTCAACCAATCATAGATAAACAGTTAGTTTCAAAATTATTTTGGTCTTATAAGACCAACTTAAGACCTGGCGACTTTTTTTTCTATACTTCATTTGTTCCATAATCTTAAACAATTCAGAAAATGGAAGCAATCATTTTAACAAAGGAACAATACGATGCGATCGTATTCCAATTAGAGGAAATCACTAAAAAATTAAACAAAGCATTAGCAGCTAAACAAGAAACATTTATGGATAACCAAGAGTTTCTAATGCTAATGAAAATTTCAAAACGTACAGCTCAAACGTGGAGAGATGAAGGAAAGGTTTCATTCTGTCAAGTAGGCAACAAAATCTACTACAAAATGTCTGATGTCGAAAAGTTATTGAACGAACATTACAACAAATCATTCACTAACAAACGCTAAGAGTGAAACGAAGAAATGGCATCTAAATCGTTGGCGTTAAGAAAATCATCTTTACGAAGGATTAGAAGGAATTACCGACCATCGGGAATGATTTAATTCATTCCCGAAGTGAAAAGGATTTTTAGCCTAAACGGATTTATAGCCTTGACTTTTTTGTTTCGTTTTTGTGTCAAGACAAAAATGAAAGTAAAGAACAATTCATTTTACTTTTTACATAATACATAATACAACAAAATATGAAATTCACCCTATTCCAAAACTTCAACGAAGTCATCAACACTGTTCCAATTGAGCAAATCGTAACAGAAATCAAAGAAGGAACATACAAAAGTCAAATTTTGTATTTAAGAAAATCCTTAGAACAAGGAAAAATGGAACCATACGAAAAAGCAAAGAAATCATTACTAGCTTTTACACCAAGTGCAACATTCAAAGGAGGTAGAAAATTAGACTACCTCCAACATTACAACCAAGTCATTGTACTGGATATTGATAAAGTAGAGAAAAATAAGTTAGCAGAAATCAAACAAAAAGCCATTGAATTAAGTACAACATTTATGGCATTTATCAGTCCATCAAACAACGGATTAAAGCTATTCATCAAGGTTTCAACCAATCAAGACGAACACAAAAACACGTACAACATTATCAAAGAATTTTACGAAAAAGAGTTAGAAATAGAAATCGATAAATCCGGAAAAGACATTACACGTTTATGTTTTTACTCCTTTGATCCAGAAATCTATTTCAACCCAAACGCTGAAATTTTTTATTGTTATCCTGAACTTGTTTCAGGATCTCACCAAATAAATAATAATCATAGCTTAAATGAAACACATCGAAACCATACACAGAATAGTTTTACAGAAACGTATCAAACCCCATTTACACCAGATACGAATACGCTCATTGAACATTGCGTCCGATTCACAAAACAGAAAATGGATTACGTTGAAGGAAACAGAAATAACTTTGTACATCAATTAGCGTGTAACCTAAACCGAAAAGGAATCAGGTATGCAGAAGCATTAGGCTTCATTTTATCCGATTACAACTACAACGAAATCGAAGTAATGAATGCAGTAAAAAGTGCGTACAACAATACACACGAATTTGGTACTGATAAGGAGTATAAAACACCGAAAACAAAGGAAAAGACAAATCCGAAAAGTAGTTCAACAAACGAGGAAGAAATCGATGACGACGAAGAAAAACCTGCTGCCATAGAACGATTGGAAATGTTCCTGAATAAAAGGTACAACTTTAGGTACAACATCGTAACAGGAAAGTTGGAATATAAGAAGGTTCGTAACCAAATGTATAAACCAATTACCGATTTTGTAGAAAACTCAATTCTTAGAGAAGTACTTAAAGCCAAAGTAAAATGCAGCATCCAAGGATTACGTTATTTGTTGATGTCCGATTATGTCGAACAATTTGATCCATTCAAAGATTATTTTTCGACGTTGCCAGAGATAAATCAAGAAGTCGATTACATCACCGAATTAGCCAATACCATCACAACAACCAATCAAGAATTATGGTTAGAGTGTTTCAAAAAATGGTTTGTGGCAATGGTAGCTTGTGTAACAAACGAAAAAGTTGTCAATCAAACAGTTATTGTGTTCAGTGGAAAACAAGGAATAGGTAAAACTACTTGGATGGAAAAGTTAGTACCAAAACCATTAAAGGATTATTTGTTTTCAGGCACAATTAATCCGAACAACAAAGACACATTAATTCATTTGGCAGAATGTATGTTAATCAACTTGGACGAATTAGAAAACTTAAACAAAACAGAAATTGGCTCCTTAAAAGAAATCATTACCAAATCCCATATCAGAATGAGAAAAGCATACGGACATAATAATGAAACCTTACCACGTAGAGCATCATTTGCAGGTTCGGTAAATACAGCCCAATTTTTAAATGATACTACGGGTTCTCGTCGTTTCCTATGTTTTGAAGTTGAACACATCGAATACCATCACAACGTAAATTTAGATAATTGCTATAAACAAGCATTACATCTAATTGATGAAGGATTCAGGTATTGGTTCAACAACGAAGAAATTAAAAATATCAACCAAAACAACGAGCAATACCAAATCAAATCCCCAGAAGAAGAATTGCTACTAACGTGGTTTGAGAAAGCAGATAAAGAAACTGCAACAGCTTTTCTCAACACCACACAAATTGCTACAAGGTTAGCTTATTTTGGGAATATCAACATCAACAATTCAACCGTCATCCAATTAGGAAAAGCGTTGAAGAAATTAGGCTTTCTTCGCATCGTGAAGAATAGAAATTATGTGTATGCAGTAAAAGAAAAAGATTATGAACAAGTACAACAAGAATCAAAAATAATAGAGTAAAATATACTTACGCAGTGTTGTATAATCATACAGTAAATATTCATTGGATTACATTATTTTACATCAATTTATAGTGAGTAAGATGCGTAAGCTATTTTTACCAAAAAAGAAAATTGTAAAATCATCAAATTAAAATACTGGCAACATAAGCTATAATCAAAGTAAAGGAGAACCAATGGTTCTCCTTTTTGCATTCTATTCTTCGTTTAAAACAGTTTTTCATAAACACAAAAAAACAAAAAAATGTTTTTGCTCATTTTTACTTACGTTACTTACGCAGGGTTTTAATATTCTATATTATTTGTCTTTAATTCAATATTGCATATTAATATTATTTTTATATTCGTTAATAAAGATCTATTTAAAAAAAAACACTTACATATATGACATTCTTAGAATTAGCCGAAAGAGTTCTGAAAGAAGAAAAAAAGCCGCTCACTGCCATTGAAATTTGGAACATTGGAACCCAAAAAGGATACGATAAACAACTCAATTCAGAAGGTAAAACACCTTGGGCTACATTAGGAGCTCAAATATATGTGAACTCGAAAGATGATAAAAAAACAAAATTTGGAAAAACTGATTCAAGACCCAAAAAGTTTTATTTAAAATCGATGGTTTCAACAATAAACTTAGAAGATTACACTTTACCAGAAGATATTATAGATGACAAAAAGAAAAAATTTAATTTTCTTGAAAAAGATTTACATAAGTATTTATCATATTTTGCTTATTATCATTTAAACTGTTATACAAAAACAATCAATCATAGTATATCTAGTAAAAAAGAATTTGGTGAATGGGTACATCCTGATATGGTTGGTTGTTACTTTAGAATGGATGATTGGAAAAAGGAAGTTTACGACTTTAGTAATTCCATTGGTGTTCGAGGTATTGTTATATACTCCTTCGAATTGAAACGTGAACTTTCATTCTCAAATTTAAGAGAAAGTTTCTTTCAATGTGTGTCAAATTCGTCTTGGGCTAATGAATCATATTTAGTAGCTGCAAGAATATCAGAAAATGATGATTTTATGGAAGAATTATCACGCTTGGCAACTTCATTTGGTATTGGAGTTATTGAATTAAATATCGAAGATCCAGACTCATCTGAAATTATCATTCATGCAAAATATAAGCAAGATTTAGATTTTGAAACCATTAATAAACTTTCTATGAATAATGATTTTAAAGAATTTCTTGAGACTGTAAAAATTGATTTATCAAGTAAGAAAATTCATAAAAAAGAGTATGATATAGTTGAAAGTGTTGAAAAATTAAAATCAAAATAATTTTTGAATTTATATATCAGCTATCTATATAATGATACAATAAAATATATTTATTATAAACTATTCGTGAAAGTTTAATTTAACCTCGTTTAAACTTTTTAAGCGAGGTTTTTTATTAAAATATAAATTGTATAAATACAGTATTATTTACATTCAATTAGGTTAAGTTTTTAACTGATAATTTCGATTTCTTATAAATAGATTTTCAGGTATTTCTTCAAGTTATAGTATAAGGCAGCCAAGTAAATGCATCATGCTCATTTTTACATTATATTCTCACTTTATTTCTTTTTAATTCTTTAAATTATTTACTTTTATACAGTATAGTAAACGAATTGACTTTACACTTACTTTTTGTTATCTTTAAAAACTTATCCATACAGCATGAATAAACAAGACTTAATAAAGAAAATCAAAGATTTAACAGATATATCCAACGACGAAAAAGCGTATTTAATTGAATTGGTTAACACCAAAAAGAAATACGGTTTAGTATGGGAAGACAAACCAGAAGATGTAGAAGAGCAATTGCGTAGCATGTTACCTGTTTTTAAAGAGGTAAAAGAACGTGCAATCATTTCTGATGAAGAAAATGCACCCAACCATATCTTAATAGAAGGCGATAACTTACATGCATTAACTGCTCTTTCATATACACACGAAGGGAAAGTAGATGTCATCTATATCGATCCACCTTACAATACAGGAAACAAAGACTTTATTTACAACGATGCTTACGTAGACAAAGAAGATACCTACCGCCACAGCAAATGGTTATCGTTTATGGATAAACGTTTACGTTTAGCAAAGAAATTATTATCTGAAAAGGGTGTGATTTTTATTTCAATTGATGATAATGAACAAGCGCAATTGAAATTATTATGTGATGAAATTTTGGGTTCAAATAATTTTTTAGGAAGTATTATTCAAGATAAACAAAATGCTAAAAATGATTCAAAAAATATTCAAAAAAATCATGAATATATTCACGTTTATAAGAATAGTTTAAATTCTGATACAGTAATTTTAAAACAAGTAGAATTAAATAGAAGTGAAGTCTTTAAAAATGAATATGGATATTTTAAAATTAAAGACTCAATAACAACTAGAGGAGATGGGGGGACTCTAATTAAACGTAAAAATTTAGGTAATACGATTTATTACAATCCTATAACAAAAGATAAAATAGCTGTATGTGATTATAATATTGATTTGATAAAAAAAAATATTGAATTAGAAGATATATATATAGATGATGATAATTTAATTAGTAAGGGTTATGTACCTATTAGACCGCCTAAAGTTAGAGGTGAATTAGGTGTTTGGACATGGTCATTAGATAAGATAAATTCAGAAAAAAAATGTTTAATCGTAACTGGATCTAATAATAGATATCAAGTAAAAAAAATTGAATACGTCGATGAAAAATATGTTGAAGAGAGAGATTCAAAATTTTATTTTTCAGAGAATAAAATATCAAATTCAAGAAGTATTATTCAGTACTCAACAAATAATGGGTCTGAAATATTGAATTCTATTTTGGGTTATGATATAATCTTCAATAATCCTAAAAATATTGATATGATAAAATACTTTTTAGGATTGAAAGATAATAACTCAATTATCCTAGACTTCTTTGCTGGTTCAGGAACAACACTGCACGCAACAATGGAGTTAAATGCTGAAGATGGTGGAAATCGCCAATGCATTTTAGTAACCAATAACGAGAATAAAATTGCAGAAGAAGTAACCTACGAACGTAACAAACGTGTCATCCAAGGCTATATCAACGCCAAAGGAGAGCAGGTAGAAGGTTTAACAAATAATAATCTGCGTTATTACCAAGCCGATTTTGTACCGAGTGAACGTACCGAAATGAATCGTCGTTTACTAACAGCTCGTTCTACCGAATTGTTATGCATCAAAGAAAATTGTTTCATCGACAAAACCAAAGATTTTGGTATCAATGAGAAACAAGCCAAAATATTCTCTAATGGGTTAGGTAAATACATGGTAGTGGTTTACCATACCCGCAACCAAGAGGAAGTGATCGAGCAATTATCAAACGTTATTAGTGGTTTAGAAACGTCTGAAAAAGTAAAAGTATATGCGTTTAGTCCTGAAAAAGAAATCATAGAAGATGACTTTTACAGAGTTGCCGATAAAATCACTGCGGTTCCTTTGCCAGATAGTATTTACAATGCCTATCGTGCAACATTCTGTACCTTAAAATTAGACAAAAAAGAGGCTGTTTCATCAACTACTAACCAAGAAGCTTAATTCATGTACACTTTATTAGATTTTCAAGAAAAAGCAGTAAATGCATTACAAAATCATGTAATAGAAGCCTTAGAAATTGCTACGCCACAAACACCTGTATTATTAAAAGCCCCTACAGGAGCAGGTAAAACGGTAATGGCTGCTGCTTTATTAGAACGTATTGTAGACCAAGCACATTTACACCCTGGTTTAGATAACAGTATGGCGTTTATATGGTTTGCACCAAATACGTTACACGTACAAAGTTATGATTCTTTAAATCAATTGTACGAAGAACAAAGACGCTTAAATTGTTTAAATCTGAACGAGCTTTCTGCAAATCCGGTTCTCAATCCTGGTGATTTGTTGTTCGCCAATTGGAGCAGTTTAAGTTCAGATAAAAATATATGGCGTAAAGAAAATGAATCCAATACAAATTTAGAATCCTTAATAGAAAATACACGACAAAACGATACAAAAATTTTATTAATTATTGACGAAGCTCATTTAAGTGCATTCACTGGTGCTCAAGCAAAAGCAGTACGTGAACTAATTGCAGCAGATGTAGAAATTTTAATTACAGCTACGCCAAAAGATGAACAAACACTTAAGGCTGGAGATTTTTTTGTAAATGTACCACGCAAAGAAGTAATAGAACAAGAATTAATTAAAAAATCGGTTCGATTAAACATTGGATTAAATCCTGACGAACAGAATGGTGAAAATGTTCACATTCATTTATTACGTAAAGCTTTTGAGAAAAAAGCAGAGTTACAAAAATTATATAACGAAGAGTTAGGTGAAGGTGTTGTTAACCCTTTAATCCTAATTCAATTGCCTTCAGATAAATCAACCTTATCAGATGAGGATAAGACAATCCGTGAAGTGATAGAAGGATTGTTAAACATGGAATACAACATTTCTACAGCTAACGGTCGTTTAGCCATCTGGTTATCTGGCGAAAAAGACAAAGACGGTTTAGAAGAAATGAATGGTTTACAAGATGTTTTAATCTTTAAGCAAGCTATTGCTCAAGGTTGGGACTGTCCTCGTGCTGCTATTTTAGTAAGTTACCGAAATGTTCAATCACCTGATTTTGGGATTCAAACAGTCGGTCGTATTTTGCGTATGCCACATCGTAAGCATTACACAAACGATGATTTAAACCATGGCTATGTGTACACCAACATCCAAACCAATCAAATAAAATTTGTGCCTTCAGATGCTGATTATTTTGATAAATTATTAGCCACAAGACAAGATGATAAAGGTTGGGTATATACCAATTTGAAAACAGCTCAGATGATTAATGACCGTAAAACGTCGGCTACGTTAACTTCTGCTTTTCAAACCATTTTCTTTAATATCATGGAGGCAAAGTATGGGGTAAAACAATTACCTGAGTTGGATTTATTCACACCTCGTGAAAGTGATGATGCAGATGTTATTGCTTTAAAAGAAAAGAATACAAATTTGATGCGTGAAAAGGGATGGGAATTTGATATAAGTTCGCACCAAATTACTATACCAACTGATATAAAGGTAGATCCGTATCAAGTGAATGCAATTGCAATCAATTCACAAAACTCAAAAGATTTTGCCATTACAAGCGAAGAGTTTAGACAATATTTTGATCGTTTCTGCTACGATAGTATTACTTTATTAATTAAAGAAAAATCATGGCGTAAAATGCGTGAAACGTTAATCAATTTTGCAGAGTATTATTTACAAGCTTTTGAATTTGATGCGCGAAAAATTTATTTATTCCCAAATAATAAAGCATTGATACTGGATGATATCCGTGTGGCATTAGAAGAATTTAATAAATACCAACACGAACAAGAAGTAGTGAATCGTCGTGTAGAATATTCAGATTGGTCAATTCCAAAAGAACGTTTTTATTCAGAAAAACATACAAGAGAAGAAATTTCTTCTCATGCTTTAGCACCTTTCTATGAATTAAATGGAGCTTCAAATCCTGAAAAGTTATTCAAAGACTTCCTAATTCAGAATGAAGATAAAATTGAGTATTGGTACAAGAATGGTGATAGTGGGCGTGAACATTTTGCAGTCGATTATACAGATATAGCAGGCGTAAAACGTTTGTTTTTTGTAGATTTTATTATTCGAACAAAAGATGGCCGTATCGGATTATTTGATACCAAATCACTGAAATCAGATATTGCAGATGCGAATAAACACAATGCATTACGCCGTTGGATGAATGAAAATGGTACCGAATATTTTGGTGGTGTATTAATCCCGGTAGAACAGGCAGATGTATGGAAGTTCTATTACTCTGAATTTGATTTAGAGGAAAATAAGTACATTGAATCAATTACAGGGTTTACTGATTTAAGATTTTAATCGATGAATAATTATAGCATACCTAACTTACCTTTAGATGAAGATGTGGAATCTAAAAAGGTCTTGAAAAAGTTAGCTTTAGCTCATAAAGCTTTAGCTGAGTTAAATGGTGTTTCAGAAACAATTCCTAATCAAGAGATTATCCTTAACACTTTATCTTTACAAGAAGCTAAGGATAGTTCGGCTATTGAAAATATTATTACCACACATGATGAATTATTTAGTAGTGACGAGTTAACAAAACAGTTTGCTAGTCCTGCGGCTAAAGAAGTATTTAATTATGCTGCATCTCTTAAATATGGATTTAGCTTAGTAAGAAAACATGGTCTTCTTACTGCTAATAATATTATTGATATTCAAGGTGTTTTAGAAGAATACCGCTCTGGTTTTAGAAAAGTTCCTGGAACTACACTTAAAAATGATCAAACTGGTGAAGTGATATATACTCCTCCTCAAAACCATCAAGATATTGTGAAACATATGAATAATCTTGAAGCATTTATTAATGTTCCTGATTTAACAGATTTAGATCCTTTGGTTAAAATGGCAATTATTCACCATCAATTTGAGAGTATACATCCTTTCTATGATGGTAATGGAAGAACTGGACGTATTATTAATATCCTATATTTAGTAAAAGAAGATTTATTGAACTTGCCTATTTTATATTTGAGCCGTTATATCAACCAAAATAAAGCGCAATATTATCAATTACTACAACAGACTAGAGATACTGGTGAGTGGGAAGATTGGATTATGTTTATCTTAGAAGCTATTGAAAAAACTTCTATGCAGACAACCACAATAATTAAAGGGATTAAACAATTAATGCAAAATTATAAAGTAATTATTAGGGAAAATGAACCTAAAATTTATTCTCAAGATTTAATAAACAATTTGTTCAAACATCCTTATACTAAAATTGAATTTTTAGTGGATGATTTGAATATAGCTCGACAAACAGCTTCTAGACATTTAGATAAATTAATAGATTTAGATCTTGTACATAAACAAAGAATAGGCAAAGAAAATTTTTATATCAATAAAGCGTTATATGAATTTTTATATGAAGCGCCACAAATTCATAATTTAAAAGATTTGTAAATAATTAGGATTAAGCTTCGTATAATTATCATGTTATAAAAAACACAAAATTGTAACACGTTTAATTTTCATGTTACAAAAATTACAAAATTGTAACATGTTCAACATTCATGTTATAATAATTACAGAATTGTAACACGTGTAAATATCGTGTTACAAAAATTAAAAAAAACGTACATTTAGAATATAGGTATAAATAATTTAAATAACACTTAGCTAAATAACTATGGATAAAGGATTAGACGCAATGTTTATACACTACGGTATTCGTAGAGAAGACATGGCTATTATAAAAAAAATTTGTGAGACGAACGATATTGATTTTGATTGGTTTAAAGATGAAATTCTTAAGGAGTATCATGAAATAAAAATGAAAAATCAAGAAACTGAAGAGATTACAATACAAAAAATTATAGAAAAAGCATTAAAAAATAAGTAAATACAAACCTTATGCTAATAACTAGAATTGCTGCAAAAAACTATAAAACCTATAAAGATTTAGATTTAGATCTTAGTGTGAAACCAGACAAACCTATTGTATTAATTGGTGGTCAAAATGGAGGTGGTAAAACAACTTTATTTCAAGCGATTTATGCTGCACTGTATGGTTTAGATGTGAAAGATGAAGATCATTTTAAAAGACTAATTAGTGCTGCTGTTCCTTTTAACAATGATCTAAAGATAGAATTAGAAATTGATTTTAAAGGAAAGGTATTACATCAAGAATATTTTTATAAAATAAAGCGTATTTACGCTTTAAATACACAAAATAAGCCTGTCGAATCCGTGAGTTTAAATTTTAATGGAGAAATTTTTACTTACGGATCAGCTACACCTATAAATCAAAAAGCTATTGCTGAGGCAGAAGTAAATAAAATTATTAAGGCTAATCTTCCTAAAGAATTAAGTAAGTATTTTCTTTTTGATGCAATGGAGTCTGGTAATATTCTAAAAGAAGATTATCTTTCTCGTGTAATCAAAGAAAATATTGAAAACGTGATGGGTTTTAATAAATACACTTATTTATTAAACGCAACGAGTAAAGTAAAGCAAAAATATATTGAAGAATCAATAGGTATTGAAGCTGAACGTGAGGAGTATAAAGCCTTAGTTGATGCGAAAGAATCTTATGAAAACAATATTAAAAAATTGAATGAAGAATATCAAAATAAATTGGGATATTCTATAAGTAATAAAGAGTTGTATGGTAAAGCTAAACAAGGTGTAAATCTTCAGAAAGAATACCAAGAACGTATTCAATTTCTTCAAAAGAAAATTGAAGAGCTAAAAGATAAACAAGCAATTTATTTAGCGAATGTTACTAAATATACCAATGATGTCGAAATTCAAGTTTTCTTACCCAAGTTAATTGATAGTATTCGTGAAGAATTACAGTTAATCATTTCGAAGAGTGAATCTGATAATGCGAATCATTTTACTAAAGTTCAATTAGATTTTATTACAGATAAATTAGACAGTTTTATTCTTACTAAAGAATATAAAAATTTAGATGCAAATGATTTCTCTAATGGTTTTGTTTATTATTTAAAATCCTCAACTCAAGATCAAGACGACGCTAATCCATACAATTATTTGTCAGCTGAAGAATTAGAAACAATAGGTGCGATGTTAAATTTAACATCAATTAATGCGTTTAATTTTTTGATGCAATCAAAAGATAATTTAGAAAATGAGTTTTTACAGTTGCCTACATTAAGAGCTCAATTAGATGAAGCTAAAAGTCATTTGACAGCAGACGATAATTCAATTATTCAAACTTATGAATCCAATGAATCGAGATTAACTGAGATTAAAGAATCAATTAAAAATTATAAAACGGAAATTGAAAAATTAGAAACTAAAATCAACAGATTTGATATACCCGATGATGAAGTTCCTAATCCTAAATTAGAGTTATGTAAGAAAATTGAACCTATTTTCGGTCAAATTGCTACAGCATTATTAAATGCTAAAAAACAACAGATTGAACAGACAATGTTGGAAGATTTAAATTCTACTCTTGTTGTCTATGAAAATCAAATAGGTCGTGTTGAATTATCTGAAAACTTAGCAGATTTAACGTTCAAAATTTATCACAAAGCTGGTAATGAAATTTATTTAGAGGAATTAAATGCTGCTTCTAAACAAATTATAGTTCAAGTTTTATTAAAAGCATTACATCAATTTGGAGATTATAATCCTCCAGTAATGATCGATACAGTAATGGGATATTTAGATGAAGATAGTAGAGCTTCATTGTTAGAAAATTATTTTCCAAAACTTTCACATCAAACGATCCTATTAAGTACAGATAGCGAAGTTAGAACCGATAAAGATTTAATGAAAATTGAAGAATTTATTTCTAAAAAATATACACTTATTAGAGATAAAGAATTGCAATTAACGACAATTAGCGAAGGTTATTTTAACAATTAAACAAATCCATTATATGTTAACATTACAAACAGGCTTAAGAATAGCAGAAGCGGTTCAACCTAAAATGGATGAGTTACGCTTAAAATATGAAACTATTGTTAATTTAAGTAAATATGAATTCGATGTTTTCCCTTTTTCTGTAAAAGGGAATGCAAAATTTATGCGTATCGCTTTACTTGTAGGTCTTTCACAAAATTACAAAAGAACAGATGATTTCTTAAAGCTGACTATGACAAATAATAGTATTCAACCAACTTTATTTACAGTTCATGGGCTAGCAAATACAATCAATACGTTAATTCATTTAAGATATAATCACTTAAATATTGATTGGGAAGATAATAGTAAAAAGAGCAAAGTAATATGTTTTGAAATTTTGAAAGGTGCTGAATATTTGATTCAAGGTAATAATTTAGAAGAATGGTTGTCATTTACAAAATCAAATAATGGAAACGCTAACGAAATTCCACATTTAAATTTAAATATTGGAGAATATGCAGATGATATACCTGCATATTTAGATATGAATAGTACTGCAATAACGAATACTCAAATACTTATTGCAGGAACAACAGGATCAGGTAAATCGAATTTATTGGCAGTTTTAATGAATGAAATCAGAGCGTTATCAGTTGAAACAAATTACCCAGTAAATTTTTTATTTTTTGATTATAAAGGAGAATTTTCTGATGTTGCAAATAACGATTGGTTAAATCATTTTGCAGTGGATCGAAAAGCTATTTTGGATCCAATTGTTGAGCCATTACCTTTTACACCGTTTAAAAATTTTGTTCAAGCAAATCAAAATGAGATAAATATTTATTCAACAGAAATGGCTAATGCACTTTGTTCAATTGATAAAGCAACAATTAGTGCAAACATGAGTAATCGTTTATCTGAAGCAATTATTAACGCATACAAGCATACAAAGGGTATGCCTATAACGTTTGATTTAATGCTTGATTGTTATACAGAGCTTCAGCCTAAGAATGATAAGGAAAAAGTTGATAGCGTTAAATCTGTATTAAGTCAATTGATAAGAGCTAATATTTTTTCCTCTGAAGATCATATCGATTTAATAAATAATAGCTTTATTGTCAAAATGGATAAATATGCAAGTGATGGTCCTGTAGGTAAAGCAATTGTTTATTTTATTATTTCGAAATTAAATTCAATTTATGAAAATCTACCACAACAAGCTAATGATGGTAAAAGAGTTCAATTACGTCATTTTACGATAATTGATGAGGCACATTATATGCTTGATTTTGATAATAAGCCATTACGAAATTTAATTGCTGTTGGGCGTAATAAAGGAATGAGTGTGGTGTTAGCTACACAAAATATGGAGCATTTCAAATCTAAACATTTTGATTTTTATGCAAATGCTCAATATCCTTTAATAATGAAACAACAATCAATCAATGATGGTGTTTTAAAAGATTTATACGGTGCTAATGCAACTGAACTTCAAGAAATAAAACAAGCGATTGTTTCTTTAGGTAAAGGTGAATTAATTATCAAAAACAATGAAGCAATCATGTTAGGTTTTGGTAAAAAATTCAAAAAATTTAAAGTAAGACACTTAATTTAAAATAATAGGTTATCAAAACCCAAAATACGACATCAAGTAGTATTTGATGGTCAGTAATATATAAACGCCTATTTGCAAAGTTGGTAAGTGTATAAGGCAACAACAAAAAAGCTACTGCGGTTAATTCTAGCATTGCTTATTACATAATAAACTCAACGGATATGCCCCAAAAAGTGATAAACTATTTGGGGCTTTTTTTATACCCAATCACTGCATTTACTTTTTACAATCAAACTCATCTGCCAACAAAAGCAAAAAAACTCAAAACTTATCACTCAAAACTCACAACTCGAACCCAGCCGCCCTACCAAAGCTAAGTTACATAACATGGCATTATAGTCGCCTGACGGGCTTCGGGGACAAGCCCACTATAATCATATTATGTAAAATAGCCCCTTCCTTTACCTGTCCGAAACCAATCGCATCTCATGTCGTTTTTTGCCCTTGTTGAAGTAGCAGTATTGCCACAATCATTTTTATGCAACGATTTACTCCGTTAGGTTCATTTCGCTTCACTTCGTTACATTTCAGTAAGCAAAAAATTTACTTTCATTTCACTGCGTTCCGCTTTATTCACCCAACTCCGCAAAACCAAGCCTAAAATAAGCTTTCCTTTCAGTCAAGCCCATTTTTGAACGGCTTTTCGTTACACACAAAAATGCTCGATTAGCAAATTAAATCTCGAACGCTATTCCATTTACCACAACGCATTTACAATAATTCATCATTCATAATTTTTCCCCTAGCGCTTTGCGCTTAAAAAGACATGAGATTTGCAGACGAGTGTCAATCCATTGAACACAGCGTAAAAATGATCGCTGAGCGATAGCGAATGATCGAGCATTTTAGTGGCGAGAGATGATGATTGACCGACGAAAATCTAAGTCTTGATTTTTTTGATTACTTTTTTGATCAAGCAAAAAAGTGATAATGAATAGATGTGTATCATAAGTGCCGAACGCTATTCCATTTACCACAACGCATTTCCAATAATTCATCATTCATAATTTCTAATTATTCCACGCACCCCGCCACCCAAGAAAGCGGTTACAGGTTCAGAAAAAGCAAAAGTTTTTTAGTAAGGTACATTTGTGTATTGCGCTAAACCGCTAGTCGCATCACATCGTTCGGTACTCCATTGCAAAGCAATTCGTAACCCCTCACTTTTGTGCTGCTTGATAGCTTATTAGCCCACACCAATTGGCTCGGTGTAGCAAAACATCCTGTCGGATGTTCAGCTACAATCCCTCGTCACCTTATTTTGATATTGGATTGCTTTTCTTCACTGCGCATATTGCCCCAGTGCGTTCTTTCCGGAATAGACACACCAAAATTCACAAAAAAGATAGCAAAGTTAGTTAGTGGTCGTTTTACGTCAAGGTCAAGCCCTTCGGGTTTCTCACAAAATCTCCACCCATTCGGGTAGTATTTTGCTCGAAAACCTTGCCTTTAAAACCCCCAATCCTGAAAGAATGACTTTCTTTTTTTTTTTTTCTTTTCTTTTCAAAAAACATTGAATTTGAACCAAAACCACTTCCTCGATTTTATAATTTTGATTCATCTTTTTCGACAACATTCCGACTTCGTTTCGGAGATAAAGCGTACATATTCCACCTCTATAGATAATTGGGTGCAGTTATCACGCATAAAAAAATCTCACCATTACGATGAGATTTCAAAAAGTCCTGAAAGTCCTGATAAGGTCTTTTTAGACTATTTTTTATTTGGATCATTATCTGCTTCATCAATCTTTACAGCAGTTTGAGCAACAGCACTGGCGATTGCACCACCTAAAGCCAAATATCCTGCAACTGTAATAACCGTTGCCGGAAGAACAACCGGAGCAGCTAAGATAGTACCGCTAATCGCAGTTAAAGCTAATCCAACATTACGAACGATTTTAAACCATTTTGGTGTTTCATTGGTTACACGCTCAACTAAATTTAAACTATCCTTTTTCATCACGTTTATTTTTAAGATTTAACATTTCAAGAGTTGTAATTCTTGATTCTAAATATTCGACACGTTGGCTGAGTAAATCATAACTGTTTTTAAATTCAGTTTTGATCAATAAAGCCATCGTTTTTACTTCTGTAATATCCTTTTCCATTTTTTTAAAATCAGAGTGTAATTGCTTAATGAAGTAAGCAACCACTGCCAATAATAAACTTGAAACTGAACCGAAAAGGACATTTAAAACCAATTCATTTTCCATAGCTTCTGATTTTAGAATTGAAAATTATTCTCGATTCGAATTTGATTTTCTTTGCTTTTGGCAATCTTCAAAAGTTTAGGATATACCATATCATAAGCTTTACGACTATGGGTAACTTGATAATCACCATTGATCAATTCAAAACCAAACCCAGTCAACGGACATCCTGCAGTTTGTAAATACGTATTTCCGATATGGATATATACATAATCAAAATTCGGAAGCTGATCAATTTCAATCATACCTTCGTGAACTTTACCCATTAGATTTTTATACTTGGTATTCATACCTCCCCAAGAATTGACAATCAATTTAAAATCACCCGTAGGTATTGCAGTTTGCTTAGGTATTTTATCGGCTCGTATTTTATCTTCTAACAAATAACATTGAAAGATTCCATCAATATATAAATGGCTCAACGTACTTTGTTTTCCTTGTGCCACACGAACAATTTTAACACGCATAATCAATCATTTTAAATCAAACAAAAAAGAGCCTTTTCAAATCGAAAAGACTCCTTAACCAACCTAACCGCTTAAAAAGCATCTTCGATTTTCAGACAGTTTCCAGAGGCGAAAGGATAATAATTTCCGTTGACTTCTTGGAAAAACTCAATACCAATACACTGAACAACCGTTACATTATTTGCTAAAGTTGGAGCACCTGGTAAAGCTGCCGAAATCGTACTTCCGGTATACGGAGCATTTAACGGAATATAAGCCGAGTATTCAACAACATTTAATTCGTTATTAATTGCATCGTCAGGCTCATAATTTCCAGTTGTAGGATTGAACGAGAAATCCGATAAAACAGCCAATGCATTAATTAAACGAAAGTGTGTAGTACCAGCAGGAGCAGAAACCAATTCAGCAGGATTAAATGCTGCAACAATAAATTCCGCTTCGTTTCTATCAACGTTGTGTTCCACATCATAAGGCGCATTAAAAACACCATTAATCGAAAGCTTTTTGTCAAACTCAAAACCAATTAAATATTGGCGTTGAGTAGAAACTTCAACTTTACGATAACCTCTGGCTTCTGTACCATCTTCTAAGTTGATTTTCTTCATAACTGAAGTCAATCGACCTGTAACTTGACTATCTGCCATTTTACTCATGACTTGAGAAAGAGCGGTACGCAACGATTTTCCAGTTCTTGCACAACCACCAAACTCATTCATATTTTCACGAGTACGTTCAAACTCAGGTGCAGATTTCACCTGCTGAGCAGTTGGACCACCAACCATACCAGCATAAAAGCCAGGTTGTCCTTTAATTTTAAAATGACGTACATCTCCAATGGTTCCGATGTACTTCATTAGTCCTTTTTGTCTTGCCATAACTTTAAATTTATTAGTTAAACATTTGAGAATAATACTATTACAAAGTTGAATAATTAAATTTGTATAGACAATATGTAACTAATTGCAATACAATGAAATACAGTGCTAAAGAACCTTGTTACCTGGAAACATTTTATAATGTATTGGAAATCAAAGATGCAGATACTAAGGTTGTGAAACACGCTTTTTCGAAAGAAGAAAAAGAAATTCGATTATACGGAATAGACGCACCAGAAATCCGAAAGAATAGAAAATTAAAAATAGATGAAGAAAAAACGCATCTTCCTGCTAGTTTGTTGATCGAGTTAGGATGGGAGGCAAGAAATTACCTAACTAACGTTTTGAGTATTGGAGATAGAATAACCATACTTACAGAAATAAAAAATGCCTACGATTTTTATCATAGGCAATTAGGTTATGTTATCCTGGAATCAGGCGAATGTTTAAATGAATTGTTGCTTCAAAATGGATATGCAAAAGTATCAAGGGATTATTATTGTTCCAAATTAGCAGAATATCAGTTGATGAATCGTACTGCTCAGTTAAATAAAGTCGGTTTATATGCTCGAATATCCCATTTTTAAACCCAGATCAAATGTTAAAGTTTCGTTTTTTATGGCTTAAAATCTATGCTCAACAAAGACTTAAAACATACTTTTTCAATTGTTGTACTTATGTTGTACTAAATGCTATGAAATGAGTAACCAACCCACTAAAATAAAGGCTTTGCAAAGAAACTTTGGATATAGTTGAATTATCTGAAGAAAGCGTGAAGAAAATAGATAAAATTCAACGCTCTTATTTGATTGAATTAAAAGTTCCGTCAAATAAATTGCGCGAACATGTCAAATTTGCAGTAGAAAAAGGAATTATTATCGATCATATTTTAATTAATAATGAAGAAATGACCTTTGAGAAATATGAAAATGAGTTGAAAAATGAAAACAATAAAGCAGTTAAAATTTCGCAACAAATCGAAAATAAAGTCAACAAAGCGTTGATAAATGATGCGACTTCTTATGCGACTATTGCGTATCAATTATCAGAAGAACCACGAGTTGTAACGAATATTTTACCACAAACTGATCTGAAAGCTTATAGAGAAATCAACTTAGGATATGAGTTAAAACAAAGTTGGAAAGATGGAATGTATTATTTCAAATCAATTTTGATTGTTTTCTGTCAATTTCTGCCAACTATTCTTTCGGTATTGTTTTTGTTTTTTAGTATCAAGTATGTTGTGAAAGTAGTGAAGAATAGAGAAACGAAACAAAAAATATAAGTAAATCTCTATTTGTCAAATGAATAAGAAAAAACTGATAATATTTAGGTTTTTGTATTGATTAGAAGTAAAAAAATACTATTTTTGCAATAGAAGCTAGAATAATTGAAATTCTCAGGAGATGGAAAAAATGGTAAAATTTAATGAACTTGAAAACAAAGTTTTAAGTGTTTTAGGCCAACTTGGGAATTATAAAGATATATTGAAGGGCGCTGAAAACTCGATACAAGAATTGGAAAAATTGCAAAATGAAATCAATTCTCTAAAAGAAGAAAATGCCCGATTGAAAAATAAATTGAGAGATTCGCAAGCGAATAACTTAAATTTAAATGAGGAGGTAAAACGATTAAAAGTCGTTAATGCAATGAGCGGAAATCAGGAGTACAAACAAATGATGAAGCAAAGAATGAACAAATTAATAAAAGAAGTCGATACGTGCATCGCTCAAATTAAAACTAATAATTAATAAAAAGAATGTCAACTCAACGAATTGAGATAAAAATTGCTTCACGTCATTACCCAATGACGATTAATTCTGACGAGGAAGAAATGTTACTTTCTTGTGCAGAAGAAATAAATGGTATTTTGAAACAATTTGAACAAAAGTACGCTGTTTCTGACAAACAAGACGCACTTGCAATGGTGACAATTCAGTTAGCTTTACGTGAAGCAAAGTTGAAAAAGCAGGTGAAAGATAATGAAGAAATGACAACAGAGCGCATTTCGAAGTTATTAGAATTGATTGATCAGTCAATCGCAAAATAAGAGAAGTTCTGACAGTTGTGAAACTGTCCACTAAACAATATTCCTACATTAGTTCTAGCTATTTTGGTTAACTCAACACTAGTTTTGTTACCGAGTGAACACCGTTCGGAAAGCGGGCCGCAACCTTTTAGGTTCATTTATTTGACAGCGGATACTTGACTGACGGACTAACTCAAATCCTGTTTACAGGAGTTAACTCAAAACATACTTTACTAATGTAGGTTTTTTTATATATAAACATTACATAATCTATGGACCCAATTATGACAATAATTATTGCAATTGTTACATTAATCATAGGTGCAGCGGTGGGATATTTCTTATCAAAAAAATCAGTTGATAAACAGAATCAAGAACTGATTGACGAAGCAACTCGCAAAGCACAAAATTTGATTAATGATGCTGAGAAAGATGGTGAAGCCATTAAAAAAGAGAAAATTTTTCAAGCCAAAGAGAAATTTTTAGAATTAAAATCTAAACACGAAGAAGTTGTTAATCAACGTGAAAGAAAAGTAGCTGATGCTGAGCTTAAAGTAAAAGAACGTGAAGAGAGAATCAAAACGGACTTAGCAGAAATTCAGAAACAAAAAGATCAGATTAAATCTGAGAAAGGAAATATACAAGCACGTACAGAAAAGCTTAATATTAAGCAAAAAGAAGTGGATACGATGCACAAAAAACAAGTAGAAATCCTTGAGAAAATTTCGAATTATTCTGCTGATGAAGCACGTGCTGAATTGATAGAAGTCTTAAAAGACGAAGCAAGAACTAAAGCACAAGCTCATATCCAAGAAATTATGGAAGAGGCGGAATTAGATGCGAAAAATGAAGCGCGTAAAATTGTGATTTCTTCTATTCAACGTATTGGTACAGAGCAAGCTATTGAGAATGCAGTTTCTGTATTTAACATTGAGTCTGACGAAATCAAAGGACGTATCATTGGTCGTGAAGGACGTAACATTCGTGCAATTGAGGCTGCGACTGGAGTTGAGGTGATCGTTGATGATACGCCAGAAGCGATTATCCTTTCTTGTTTCGATCCTGTTCGTCGTGAAATTGCTCGTTTGTCTTTACATCGCTTAGTAACAGACGGACGTATTCACCCGGCACGTATTGAGGAAGTTGTGGCTAAAACAACAAAACAAATCGAAGACGAAATCATCGAAGTTGGTAAGAAAACAATTTTAGATTTAGGAATCCACGGTTTACACAAAGATTTGGTTCGTATCGTTGGACGTATGAAATACCGTTCTTCTTACGGTCAAAACTTGTTACAACACTCTCGCGAGGTGGCAAACTTAGCAGGAACGTTGGCTGCGGAATTAGGATTGAATCCTAAGTTAGCGAAACGTGCAGGTTTATTACACGATATTGGTAAAGTGCCGGAGCAGGAATCTGAATTGCCTCACGCAATTTTGGGTATGCAATGGGCGGAGAAATATGGAGAACATCCAGATGTAGTTAATGCAATTGGAGCTCACCACGACGAAATTGAGATGACTTCTTTAATTTCACCACTTGTACAAGTTGCCGATGCCATTTCTGGTGCTCGTCCAGGTGCTCGTCGTCAAGTTGTGGAATCGTATATGCAACGTTTAAAAGATTTAGAAGCTACGGCTCTTAACTTTGATGGTGTAGAAAAAGCATATGCAATCCAAGCTGGTCGTGAGTTGCGTGTGATTGTAGAAAGTGATAAAGTTGATGATACAAAAGCAGCTGAATTATCGTTCTTAATTTCAGATAAAATTCAAAACGAAATGACTTATCCAGGTCAAGTTCGTGTAACTGTAATTCGTGAAACGCGTGCAGTGAATATTGCGAGATAAAATTTAGAATTTAATCATATTCTTTAGGCAAGTCTACAACAAGGCTTGCCTATTTTTTTTGTGTTAAATTATAGAAAATTAATCCAAGTTATAGTTGTTATTTTGATAAAAATTATTAAATTATAACGAATAAAAATTTAAAAATAATTAATTAATAATCAAATAATTAACAACTTGTTGATAACCTTTTTAATTTTTAAGATTACAAAATTTTTAATTGTAAAATCTTATCTTAATTTTGAAAGAATCGATGAGTAATTGAAACGAAAATGTAACCCTATTGAGGTTCAAATTTCTAAATAAAATAAAAGAACCAACTTTAATTTATTTGGAAGAAAAAATCGTTTTTACCAAAGTTTATTAATCTAAAAAGTCCAAAAAACTATGTCTATTTTTGATAAAAGGGTAAATTATAAACCATTTGAATATCCTGAAATTTTAACCTTTACAGAAGCAATCCAAAAAGCATATTGGGTACATGGAGAAGTAGATTTTACTTCGGATATCCAAGATTATCATGCAAATTTAGATGATGCGAAACGCGAAATTCACAAACGTTCTATTTTATCAATTGCGCAAGTTGAGGTAACGGTAAAAGGATTTTGGGGAGATTTATATCACTATTTTCCAAAACCAGAATTGAATGGATTAGGTGCTACTTTTGCAGAATGTGAGTTTAGACACAGTGAAGCGTATTCGCGTATTTTGGAGGTAAATGGATATTTGGATGAATTTAATGTAGCCTTACAAAATCCAATTTTCAAAAGCTATAATACATTTGTTGGCGAAATTATGCGCGACGAGAGCAAATCAATTGTAGAGAAATTATTGTTCTTTGCATTGGTTATTGAAGATAGTTCGTTGTTCTCGAAATTTGCAAATATTTTGGCATTTACACGTTTTGATGGTTTAATGAAAAATACTGCAAATATCATTGCTTGGACATCTACAGATGAGCAAATTCACGCAAATGCTGGAATTTATTTGATTAATAAAATTCGTGAAGAAGGATTATTACCAGACGAATTAGATCAAAATTGGGTAGAAACTGCTGTTCGTGGATATATCGATCAAGAAGAAATGATGTTAGATTGGATTTTCGAGAAAGGAGAATTTGGTTATTACTCAAAAGCAGATTTATTAAACTATATGAAATACCGTATTGATGAAGCGATTGCTAAAATTGGTTACAAAAAAATATTTCATATTTCACAAGAACAATATAAGCCAATGGCTTGGTTTGAAGAAGAAGTTTTTGCAAGTAGCTTAGACGATTTCTTCGCAAAAAGACCAGTAGATTATACTAAACACGACAAAAGTATTTCGGCAGACGATTTATTTTAAACCGTCGAAACTTTTTATCAAAAACACAACTATAAATAAAATTATTTAACAAAATCACATCATTATAAATTCTAAAACTATGGACAATCCAATACCACACGACGACATTCAAAACATATTTTTTGACGGTGAAGCACCAAAATTATGGTGGAAAAACTCTGAATCAGAACAAATTTTGAATAGAGGTTATTTATTGAAAGGAGAAACAGTTGAAGGAGCTATAGATCGTATTACAGCTGCGGCTGCAAAGCGTTTATACAAACCAGAATTGCAAGAATCTTTCAAAGAAATGATAGAAAGAGGTTGGATGAGTTTATCATCTCCAATTTGGGCTAATATGGGAACAGAGCGTGGTTTACCAATTTCTTGTTTCAATGTTCATATTCCAGATAGTATTGAAGGAATTACGCATAAATTAGGAGAAGTTATCATGCAAACTAAAATTGGTGGTGGTACTTCTGGTTATTTTGGTGAATTGCGTGAGCGTGGAGCAGCAATTACAGATAACGGAAAGAGTAGTGGTGCTGTTTCGTTTATGGAATTGTTCAATTCTGCGATGAATGTGGTTTCTCAAGGTTCTACACGTCGTGGAGCTTTCGCAGCTTATTTGGATATTGACCATGATGATATCGAAGAATTTTTGAAAATTAAATCGATCGGAAGTTCAATTCAGAATTTATTTTATGGTGTTTGTGTACCAGATTATTGGATGCAAGAAATGATTGATGGAGATGCGGATAAACGTCAAATTTGGGCGAAAGTTTTAGAATCACGTCAAGAAAAAGGATTACCATATTTATTCTTTACAGATAACGTAAATAAAAATAAACCACAGGTTTACAAAGATTTAGGAATGTCAATCAACGCTTCTAATCTTTGTTCAGAAATTATGTTGCCTTCATCTGCTGATGAATCATTTATTTGTTGTTTATCTTCTATGAATTTGGAGTTATACGACGAATGGAAAGATACAGAAGCTGTACGTTTAGCAATTTTCTTCTTAGATGCAGTTTTACAAGAATTCATCGAAAAAACAGAAGGAAATCATTATTTAGCATCAGCTAATCGTTTTGCAAAACGTCACCGCGCATTAGGTTTAGGAGTATTAGGATGGCACTCTTATTTACAACGCAACATGATTCCTTTCGAAGGGATGGAAGCGAAATTACGCACAACAGAAATTTTCAAACATATTCAATCTAAAGCAGACAAAGCTTCAGAAGAATTAGCACGTATTTATGGAGAACCAGAAGTTTTAAAAGGTTATGGTCGTCGTAATACGACAACTTGTGCAATTGCACCAACTACGTCTTCTTCTGCAATTTTAGGACAAACTTCTCCAGGAATTGAGCCGTTTGCTTCTAATTATTACAAAGCAGGTTTATCGAAAGGAAATTTTATGCGTAAGAACAAATATTTGACAAGATTATTACGTGAAAAAGGAATCGATAACGAGGATATTTGGCGCGAAATCATGTTGAATGGAGGTTCTGTGCAACATTTAGAGCAATTGACAAAAGAGGAAAAAGATGTGTTCAAAACATTCAAAGAAATTTCTCAATTAGAAATTGTTCAACAAGCAGCAATTCGTCAAAAATATGTAGATCAGTCACAATCATTAAACTTAAATATTCCGCCAGATTTACCTGTGAAGGAAGTTAACCGTTTGATGATCGAAGCTTGGCAATTAGGTGTTAAAACATTGTACTATCAGCGTTCACAATCAGTTTCTAAGGAATTAGTTGCAAACTTAGTTTCTTGTTCTTCTTGTGAGGCATAATAGGAAATGATATATTTTTATTACAAACAGAAAATCCGCTCATTGAGCGGATTTTTTAATTTAAAGAATTTATATATTGTTTATTGTATTTGAATTGAAATGGAATTCTAAAAGATTTTGCGATAAATTCTCCGTTTTCGTCTTTCGTAGGAATAATAGTCTTTTTCTTTTTTTCTAAACTCGTAAGATATCGTTCAAAAGCTTCTTTGGTTATTCTTTGATTTTCTGGACTACCAAAATATTCTAAAGAAATAAACTTTCCTTTTTCATCAACTATAAATCTGATTTCAACTTTCAAGTCTGCATAAAGAATTTTGTCTCTACTTAGAATATAAGTTGCAGATTCTGCCAATTCATTCACTAACTTCTCTAAAAAGCAATTTTGTAAACTCTCATTTCCTTTTTTTACAAGTTTTTCGCATTTTGGGTAAATCAGCATTGTTTCAGTTTTATTTTCTTGTGCGAAACAAATTGTGTTAAAGAGTAAAAAAGTAAATAAATATTTCATTCTAAAATTTCGCCAAAGATAGAATTAGTAATTTGAATTAATAATGAAAGTAGTCATGTTTTACAAGATCGATTCATCAATAAAAATAATGCATTTTACTTTTGTTTCTCCAACCAGCTTGACTTTCGTTTTTCACAAAGAACACTTTTACATCTGCCTGGCTAGCTAAATCTACAAAGTAGATGTTAAATTTTGCTTGACTTTCATATTTTGCGAAAAACCATTTTCCGTTGTTACTGTCTGATTTGGAAGAAGAATTTAATTTGAAAACCTTCAAATCTGCTTGCGCTTCTGTCTTTACCACAAATACTTTTACGTCAGCCTTACTTTTTAGATTTACACTGAAGAAGGTTTGTGCATTTGTTTGTGCAGAAAAAAGTAGAAATATTATTAAAAGACTTAGTGAAATTTTCATATAATCAAATGTAAATCATGTTTCTAAGATAAACTATTTCAAAACAAAAATTAAAAAGAATTACCATTAAATAGAAAATCGATTACATAAATTTTCGTTATTTCTTAAAATCTAAAATCTAAAATCTAAAATCTAAAATCTAAAATCTAAAATCTAAAATGTAAAATCTAAAATCTAAAATCTAAAATCTAAAATCTAAAATCTAAAATCTAAAATCTAAAATCTAAAACGGATTATTAATCGTCAATCCAATCATCAAATGATCGGTATGAGATGTTTTCAGACTTTGAAGCATGTAACCAGCTTCCAAACTGAAAGTTGGCGAAATAACGTAACCAAAGCTTAAACCAAGTCGATTTCTATCAAACGTTTTATCTTTTACAGCTTGCAGAAAAATCTCGTCATATGCTTTCAAATACCACGTATTTTCGATCAATTTTGCATTATTTAGCGGAACAGTTGCAGTCAATTGATAACGAAATCTAAATTGTGTATCATTTTCTAAAAAGCGTTCTTCAACACGAAATCGATGCGCGAAATTAAAACGTTGTAACGCATGTTTTGTATTAAATTGTTGATACAAACGATGCTCGTGACTATGAGCATAATCATCTGTAGCAGTAGGAGTTCTGTTTTGAATGTAGGCGTAACCAGCTAAAATTGTATTATTATTTTCGGTTAAATTGTATCCTATTCCTCCTCGAATCAAAAGTTGATTCAATTGATCTAAATCTTCGTATGAGCGATATTGTATATCCGACTGAAAATTAAAATCTTTATTGATTTTTTGATTGATATTTAAGGCATTCCAAGTCCTGAAATTACTTTCTTGCGCTTGTACCCCGAAGCTAGCTAAAACAATAAAACTGGCTAATATTTTCTTCATTCATTCAATTTTAACGAAAATATAAAAAGCTTTGAAAATGATTCGTGTCATTTATCATTTTCTCAATGATTAAGTTTTTTTTCGCTTTTATTTAAACAATTATCTTGAAATTGGAGAGTGAAAAATTCATCAAAGTTGTATATTTAAGTTGTAATTTCTGTGATTATGGAAGAATTTTTAGCAAAATCGATTCAAAATGATTTGATTTTAATTTGTATATCGATTATAATTGGCGTTTTGATCGGTACGGAAAGAGAATATCGCAACAAATCTGCCGGATTAAGAACATTCATTTTAGTTAGTTTTGGATCTTGTTTGTTCACAATTCTTTCGATCCGAATTGGAGTAGAAAATCCAGATCGATTGGCAGCAAATATCATCACGGGAATTGGATTTTTAGGAGCTGGAGTAATTTTTAAGGACGATAATAAAGTTGCAGGAATTACGACCGCAACTACTATTTGGGCGACCGCGTCGTTGGGAATGTGTATTGGAGCGGGTTATGTTTATTTAGGTTTATTGGGAAGTGTTATCGTTTTGATTATTTTGGTTGGTCTAACCTATCTTCAAAATTATATTGATGATTACCATAAAATTAAAAACTATACAATTCTCACAAAGTCGAAAGAGGAATATGAATATAGCCAAACATTGTTTAAAAAATTTGATTTAAAATTTTCAGTTGCTAAACAACATGCTACAGATGGAAATGTTTCTACAACTTGGTTGGTTAGAGGTAAAAGTAAACAGCATAAAATGTTGATGAAACAATTATTAGATGATAAAATTATAAAAACCTTTCAATTTTAATTAGAATGAAAAACCTAACAGAAGACAAAAATATCTGGTTAGATGAACCAGAAGATCACGATTTTCCTGCTGCGCAAGATTATTTGGAATTAATTTTTAAACCTGAAATAGCTGTTTCGCTTGCAAATAAATTATCGGAAGCCGAAACAATCATCAAGAAATCCAAAGACATTTTCAGAGCGAGTAAATTGAGTTTGCTTCCTTTGGAAAATAGACATGTTCAAGAGAATTTCAAAAAAATAAAAGCAAATAAAAAGCTTTCTCCAATTTTATTGGTGCGATCTGAAACGAATTAATCATTGCAGATGGTTATCACCGCTTGTGTTGCAGTTATTATTTGACGGAAGATTTAGACGTTCCTTGTCGATTGATTTATGTTGAATAAAAAAGTGAAATCAAACCTTGATTTCACTTTTTCTATAATCTAAATTCTATCCGTGTATCGCTTCTTTATTTCCGTAAGATTGAATCAAATTTCCTTCAAAATCCAACCATTCTTTCCAACGTTTGTCCACATCAACATCAGTGGAAAGTTTTCGAGCAAAATTTAAAAAAGTTGTGTAATGATTTGCTTCCGAAACCATCAAATCATAGTAGAATTTTGCTAATTCTTCGTCATTAATATTTTGCGATAATGTTCTGAAACGTTCACAACTTCTAGCTTCAATCATCGCTGCGAATAACAAACGATCTACGAAAGCCATATTACGAGAACCATCTTTTTTACAAAATTTCATCAACTGACCAACGTAATCATCTTTGCGCTCGCGACCTAATTTGTATCCACGACGCTCAATAATTTCTACGACCATTTTGAAATGTTGCATTTCTTCGATGGCAATATCTGACATTTCCTGAATAAATTCGTCATGTTCAGAATTATACGCAATCATTGTAATCGCATTTGTTGCCGCTTTTTGCTCACACCACGCATGATCTGTTAAAATTTCCTCTAAATTTCTTTCCGCAATATCAGCCCAACGTGGGTCTGTCAAAAGTTTTAATCCAAGCATTTTTCGAAAAATATTAAGTCCAAATTTACGAAATTATATTGTTTAAAGATTGAATGTGAAAAATCGTCTATTAAATGATTTTCTTTTCAATCATTTCTAACATCACATCCGATGCGTGTTTGAAAGTTGGTGCTTGTTCTGTTAAACTTGCTGCATTTTTTTTATTCACTTTAAAAATCAAATCTTTTTCAGTTGTAAATAATAAAGCGTTTGTAAATGGATTTTTGATGTAAGAACTCAAAATTAAAAAAGTCTGGTCAACACTATGAAATTGCTCAACTTCTTCGGTTTTATAACGAAAAGTGAAGGCAAAATTGTACTCATTATTTTCTAAAAGATGTAAACGAACAAAAATATTTTTAAGATCAGTATCTCCAATAGTTTTGGCCATTGTCAATTTTGCAAAAGTTCCTTCTTTGATACTTGATTTTACTTGCTCGAAAAATTCTTCAAAAACAGTTTGATAAGACATTTTATATAATTTTAGCTGCAAATTTACATTAAAATAAGCCAATTGGGTGCATTATATTTAATCTTCCGATTAACAAACAGAAAGCGTAATTTTGTTGAATGAAAAAACTATTAATCATTGGTCAAGTTTGGCCAGAACCAACTTCTTCTGCCGCAGGAACTCGAATGATTCAGTTAATTGATTGTTTCAAAAAAGCTGAGTTTGAGATAACTTTTGCGTGTGCTGCTTCAAAATCTGATTATAGTTTTGATTTGATTTCGAAAGGAGTAAAAGAAGTTGAAATTCAGTTAAATGATGAAAGTTTTGATGATCTTGTTAAAGAATTAAATCCTGAAATTGTTCTTTTTGATCGTTTTATGATTGAAGAACAATATGGTTGGCGCGTTTCGAAAGAATGTCCAAATGCATTGAAAATTTTGGATACAGAAGATTTACATTTTCTACGAAATGCGCGACAAGAAGCAACCAAAAAAGGAATAGAATTTACAGAAGATTTATTGTTTTCAGATTTGGCAAAACGAGAAATAGCTTCTATTTTACGTTGTGATTTATCGTTGATGATTTCGAAAAAGGAAATAGAAATTCTACAAAATCAATTTAAAATTGATAAAAAAATCTTGTATTATTTACCTTTTTTAGAAGATGAAATTACAAATAAAAAAATCAATTCTTGGAAAAATTTTGAAGAAAGAGAACATTTTATGTTTATCGGAAATTTTATTCACGAACCTAATTTTAATTGTGTTCAAACCTTAAAAAAGGAAATTTGGCCAATTTTGAGAAAGAAACTTCCGAAAGCTGAATTACATATTTACGGTGCTTATGCAACGCAAAAAGTTTTGCAATTGAATAATCCTTCCGAACGATTTTTTATCAAAAATAGAGCTAAAAATGCACAAGAAACGATGTCAGATTACAAAGTTTTGTTGGCGCCAATTAATTTTGGTGCTGGTGTAAAAGGAAAGTTTGTAGATGCAATGCAAACTGGAACGCCTTCGGTTACGACAACGATTGGAGCAGAAGCAATGAAAGATAATTTCGATTGGAATGGTTTTGTAGAAGATGATTTTGAGGCGTTTGTAGAGAAAGCTGTTTTGCTTTACAATAATGAGAATGAGTGGAAAATTGCTCAACAAAATGGAATCAAAATTCTGAACGAAAATTACAATAAAACTAAATTTGAAGCTGATTTTTTAGAGAAAATTATATCGATTGAAGAAAATTTAATCCAACATCGAAATCAAAATTTTATTGGTCAAATTTTGCAACATCATCATCATCAAAGTACAAAATATATGTCACTTTGGATTGAACAAAAAAATAAAAACCTTCCGTAATAAGAAGGTTTTTTTATGATTATTCTACTTTGAAGCTATTTACAATTTTTACAAAATCGCTTTTCATTATTTCTTGATTTTCGAAACTGCAATATTGTAAAATCTGATAGACAAATTCTTTCGTTTCGATTACAGTTTGTAGGAAATAAATATGCCCAGATTCTGGTTCATTTGTTTCAAATTCGGCATAAGCATAATTGAATCTTTTTTCGTAAGCTACATATGGTTTTTTGATGTATTTAAACCCTTTTTGTGTTGTGTAAGGCTCGATAGAATTTAGCGTATAATCAATCATATCCAAATTAGAATCTGCCAATTTTAATTCATCTTTGTGCTCAAAAATCACAAAACCATACGAATTTGGCTTTGGAGCAAGACTTTCAAATTGAATAGTTGCATAATCATTTAACCCAACTGTACGCTGAAAATCTTTCGGAATAGTTAATGCAAACGATTCAGCTCCATGTATTTTCTGTTGAGCAAAAGCGGTAATACATGTAAAAAGAGTGGCGATGAATAACAATTTTTTCATTGGATGAATTTAGATGACGAATATAAAAAAAGCCTTGTTTATCACAAGGCTATAACGTTATTTTTTAAAATAAATTGTTTATTTCGTTGAACAAGAATTATTTCCTGATTGACAAGGCGAAGTTCCTTCTACAATTTTTACACCTTCAACTTCTTTTATTTTACCAAAACCTCCAGCAACGTCAATCAAATTTTCGTAACCACGAGCGCGTAAAATTGAAGTGAAAATCATCGAACGATATCCTCCTGCACAATGTACTAAATAGGTTTCCTCTGGATCGATTAATTTCATTGATTCGTTGATGAAATCTAATGGAGCTGTAATCGCACCTTCAACGTGAGAAGTTTCGTATTCACCTGGTTTACGAACGTCCAAAACTTTTAATTCAGTTTCGTCAACTAACTCTGCAAATTCTTCTGGAGAAACCGAAACAATTTCATCAAAATCTTTCTCTGCTTCAACCCAAGCTTGGAAACCATTGTTCAAAAATCCGATTACATTGTCGTATCCAACACGAGCCAAACGCGTTACCGTTTCCTCTTCTTGACCAACTTCTGCAATCAACAAAATAGGCTGTTTGATATCTGTAATTAATGTTCCAACCCAAGGTGCAAAATTTCCTTTAATTCCGATATTGATAGAATTTGGAATAAATCCTGCGGCAAAAGTTTGTGGATCGCGAACATCTAAAATTAAGGCATTTGTGTCTTCCGCAACTTGAATAAATTCGTCTGGAGATAAAGCTTTATTTGCACGTTCTTTTACAACATCCAAAGATTCGACACCCAATTTATTCATCATTACATTTTCTGGAAAATAGAATGGAGGAGGCATTAATCCTGACGTTAATTCAGTAATAAATTCCTCTTTTGTCATAGTAGGATTCAAAGCATAATTTACTTGTTTTTGATTTCCTAATGTGTCAAAAGTTTCTTTACTCATGTTTTTTCCACAAGCAGAACCCGCTCCATGTGCAGGATATACGATAATATCATCAGCCAAAGGCATTATTTTGTTTCGTAACGAATCAAATAAATAACCTGCTAATTTTTCTTGCGTTAAATCTGTATTTAATTTTTGAGCTAAATCTGGACGACCAACATCACCAATAAATAAAGTATCTCCTGTAAAAATTGCATAATCTTTACCGTTTTCATCTTTCAATAAATACGTTGTACTTTCCATCGTATGACCTGGCGTGTGCAAAGCTGTAATGGTGATATTTCCTAAAGAAAAAACTTCGCCATCTGTTGCGATATGTGCATCAAAATTTGGCTCTGCAGTTGGACCATAAATAATTGTAGCACCAGTTTTTTGAGCTAAATCTAGATGTCCAGAAACGAAATCTGCATGAAAATGCGTCTCGAAAATGTATTTGATTTTAGCATTGTCTTTTGTCGCTTGATCGATATAAGATTGTGTTTCTCTTAACGGATCAATAATTGCAACTTCACCATTGCTTTCTATATAATAAGCACCTTGCGCAAGACATCCGGTGTAAATTTGTTCAATTTTCATAAGAATGATTTAGTGTGTAAAAATACAAATATTTAAATTTAGAATTTTCCTCTGATGGATGAATTCTGATACTTTTCTTCTATTTAAACTCAAATAAGATTGATAGTTAGCCTAAAATTTATGAATGAAATCATAGGTTATTTGGCAATCTTTTTTAGATTAATAAATAATTCAGTTTTTGCTCTTGGCGGAATAGAATTGTAACAATTTTCCATGACTTTGAAATCAAAATAATCGTTGAAATACGTCTGATATTCAGTTTTATCACCTCCAAAAGGCGGCGTGTCATTTCCGAATTCTCTGTTGAATAATACACCAACTAATTTTCCGTTTTCGGCTAATAGTTCGTTCATTTTGATACTATAACTTTGACGTAATTTTGGATCTAATGCACAGAAAAAAGTTTGTTCTAAAATCAAATCAAATTCACCATCTAACTCAAAAAAGTCTTGATGAAGAACTTTGATATTGGGAATATGTTTAAATTTTTCTTTAATTTTTTCGACTACAATTTCCGAAATGTCAATCAATGTAATATTTGTAAAACCTTGTTCCAAAAGGTATTCTGCTTCGTAAGCATTTCCACAACCAGGAATCAAAATACGGATATTTTTATCTTCTAATTGATCGATATACCCTTTTAGCGGAGTAGAAGGAGCTTTTAAATCCCAACCAGTTTGATTTGTGGTGTATTTATCGTTCCAAAAATTTTCGTTCAGTTCCATACTTTAAATTATTGAATTATAAATTCTTCGATGAACATAAAAATTGCCATTAAAATAATAAAGATAGCAAATGTTCGCTTTAGAAATTGTACTGGTAAAAATTTGTTGATGTAGGTTCCGACAAGAATTCCAACCATAGAAATTCCAATGAAAACACTCAAGAAGCTCCAATCAATTTTGATGTGTAAAGCATCACCAATAAAAAATCCGATAAGTGAATTGATGGCAATAATTACCAATGAAGTTGCCGAAGCTCTTTTCATATCTAATTTTGCAACCATCATCAATGCCGGAACAATCAAAAAACCACCGCCAGCACCAACCATTCCTGTTAATCCTCCGATTAAAAATCCTTGAATTAATAAAACAGGATTTAGCTTATCATTTTTCTGATCAACTTCTACATCTTTTTTGCCTTTGAGCATTGACATAGCTGCGAAAACCATCAGAATAGCGAATAAACCAAACATTGCCATTCGGCGTGTGACGATAAAATCGCCTATAGCAAATAAATTACTTGGTAAAGCAGGAATTAAAAATGCACGAACCAGTGTAATTCCAACAACAGCTGGTAAACCAAATTGAAAAACGACTTTCCAATCAACCATTTTTTGCGAAGCTTGCTTTATTCCTCCAATCAATCCTGTGGATCCAACGATACATAATGAATAAGCAGTAGCAATTTTTTCGTCGAAATGAAAAATATACGCTAAAATAGGAACGGCTAAAATAGATCCACCACCACCAAGAACTCCCATAATTAGTCCGATGAAGAAGGCGCCTACAAAACCAAAAAACTCTATAAAATCCATTTTTTTTCTCTCGATTTTTACAAATCTATAGCAAATACAATAACAATTACTATAGGTATATTATGAAATATTGTTGTAAATTAATACAAATGCCTACTAAATCAATAGACGTGTATTATTTTACTTTTTTTAATTATTATGCAAATTTGGTGTAACATTTTCAAAAAAACTGCTACTAATGTTACATAAGCATAATAGATAAAAAACTTAAAAACTACTAAATGAAGAAAATTTTTATGTCTATCTTATTTGCAGGATCAGCGTTATTTGGTCAGCAAATAAAATTTGATGAGTATACTCTACCAAACGGATTGCATGTTATCCTTCATCAAGATAATTCTGCTCCAGTTATTACAACAGGTGTGATGTATCACGTAGGTTCGAAAGATGAGCAAGTTGGTAAAACAGGTTTTGCACACTTTTTTGAGCATTTATTATTTGAAGGAACAGAGAATATTAAGAGAGGAGAATGGTTCAAAATTGTTTCTTCTCACGGAGGTTCTAACAATGCGAATACAACAACGGACAGAACATATTATTACGAAACTTTTCCATCAAATAATTTAGAATTAGGATTATGGATGGAATCTGATCGTTTGCGTCAGCCAATTATTAATCAAATTGGTGTCGATACACAAAAAGAAGTTGTAAAAGAAGAAAAACGTTCTCGTTTGGACAATCAACCTTATGGTAAATTTTCGTACGGAGAAGCAGTTAATCCTCATGTTTTCAAAAAACATCCTTACCGTTGGAGTGTAATTGGTTCTTTTGAGGATTTGAGTAATGCTAAATTAGACGATTTCAAACACTTTAGTCAAACTTTTTATGTACCAAATAATGCTGTATTAGTTGTTGCGGGTGATTTTAATAAAGACGAAGCAAAGAAATTAATTGAGAAATATTTTGGTGTAATTCCAAGAGGAAAAGATGTTGTGAAAACTGTTGTGAAGGAAGATCCAATTACATCAGAAATTCGTGCAACAGAATATGATGCAAATATTCAGATTCCTTTATTAGCGATTAATTATCGTACGCCAGACAACAAATCAAAAGATGCTTATGCATTAGAAATGTTATCAAACTATTTAACCGGTGGAAAATCATCAGTTTTATATAAAAAATATGTTGACGAGAAAAAAGAAGCATTACAAATTTTTGCTTTCAATCGTCAAATGGAAGATTACGGAATTTATTCAATCGGAATTTTACCTCAAGGAGAAGTTTCTTTGGATAAATTAGAAGGAGATTTACAACAAGATATAGAAAAAGTTCAAACAAATTTGATTTCTGAAGAGGATTACCAAAAAATCTTAAATGGAATTGAAAATAGTTTTGTGGCTTCAAAATCGGGTGTTCAAAACATTGCACATGCTTTAGCGGATGCTTATATGTTGGGCGGAGATACAAATAAAATCAACGAAGAATTGAAAATTTATCAATCTGTAACAAGAGAGGATATTCGCAATGTTGCTAAAAAGTATCTAAACAAAAACCAACGTGTAATTATTCATTATTTACCAGAATCTAAAAAAGCTGCAAAATAAAAAACAACCGAATTATGAAAACAAAAATATTATCTCTTGCAATCGCTTTTATGGCAGTTAGCTTAAATGCGCAAGTGGCGATTCCAATGCCAAAACCAGGTCCAGCACCAACAGTTAATTTAGGGAAATCGAACGAATTTAAATTAAAAAATGGTTTAACAGTTATCGTTGTTGAAAATCATAAATTACCAAGAGTTTCTGCGACATTAACTATCGATAATCCACCATTTGCATTAGGTGCAAAAAAAGGAGCAGAGTCGTTGTTAAGCGAAATGTTGGGAACAGGAACAAAAACAAAATCGAAAGATGATTTCAATAAGCGTATTGAGTTTTTAGGAGCTCGCGTTAATTTTTGGGAAGAAGGAGCTTCTGCAAGTTCTTTGACTAAATACTTTAACGAGATTTTTGGTTATATGGCAGATGGAGCTATGAATCCAAACTTTACTGAAAGTGAATTTGCTGATGTTAAAAAACGTTACATCGAAGGTTTAAAAGCTGATGAAAAATCTGTAGAAGCAGCAGCATCTCGCGTTTCGAATATATTAGTTTACGGAAAAAATAATCCTTTCTCAGAATTTGATACACCAGCCCAAATTGAGAAAATTACATTGCAAGATGTGAAGGATTACTACAACACTTACTACAAACCGAATAATGCTTATTTGATTGTTGTTGGAGATATTTCGACAAAAGATGTAAAAGCATTGGCGGAGAAAAACTTTAATTCTTGGCAAACAGGAAAATTAAATATTCCAGCATTTCCAAAAGTAGAAGAAGTTACAAAAACGGAATTAAATGCGATTAATATGCCTAACGCAGTGCAATCTGTGGTTTCGGTTTCGTATCCAGTTCAGTTGACGAAGAAAGATCCAGATTATTATGCAGCGTTAATTGCGTCATCTATTTTAGGAGGAGATTTCAATTCAAAATTGAATATGAATCTTCGTGAAGCGCATGGTTGGACATATGGAGCACGTGGTGGAGTTTCTGATTCTCGTTACGTTGGGCGTTTCAATACAAATGCGACAGTTCGTAATGAAGTGACAGATTCTGCAATCGTTGAGACGATGAAAGAAATCAAAGGAATGACGTTAAACAAAATCGATCAACAAACGTTGAATGATGTAAAAGCGAAATTCTTAGGAAACTTTATTTTGACTTTAGAAAGTCCTTCTACGGTTGCGAGTCAAGCATTAACGAAAAAGACAAATCAATTATCAGATAGTTTTTATGCAGATTATATCAAAAATATTAATGCTGTAACAATTGATGATGTATTACGCGTTTCGAAAAAATATTTCCGTCCAGATCAAGCAAAAATCAATGTAACAGGGAAATTAGAGCAAATTGCTCCAGCTTTAGAAAAGTTAGGTTACCCAGTTAATTACTACGATTCTTTCGGAAATAAAATAGATAAACCAGCTTCTGGTGTAAAAACTACAACAGTTTCAGTTGCTCAAATTACAGATAATTATTTAAAAGCAATTGGTGGTGCGGATAAAGTAAAAGCTGTAAAATCTATTGTTCAGAAAGGAAAAATAGAGACAATGGGACAGAGTGGAGATTATATTGTAAAAGCAACTTCAAATAAAATTGCAACTTCATTTACGATTATGGGAATGACGTTTAAACAAGTTTTTGATGGGCAAAATGGTTATATGTCACAAGCAGGTCAAAAAATGGATTTACCAGTTGAAATGACAACGCCTTTAAAGAAAACAAATCCATTATTCTTTCCTTTATCAGAAGGGTATAAAACGGCAAAAGTCGAAGGTATTGTTAGCGAAGATGGAGTTGAGTATTATAAAGTTTCTGCACCGGAAATCTCTCGTACAGATTATTATGATGTGAAAACAGGTCTATTAAAAAAGACAGATGAAGTTCAGAAAACACCTCAAGGGGATGTAATTGTTAATACAAAAATTAAAAATTACAAAGCTTTTGATGGAATATTGTTTCCTTCAGAGTTAATTACTGAAACAGGTCCGCAAACGATCAAAATTGTTATCGATTCTGGAGAGATTAACAAAAATGTAACTGAAGCTGATTTTAAATAAAACAATTCTTTTAAATATTTTTCAAATTAAAAAGGTAATCCGAGTTTTTGGATTACCTTTTTTTAGTTTTATAAAATATAAGCTTCTTCTAAGAATCTATTTTGTATCATTAATAATATAGATTTCTCTAACGTCTAGGTTTTAAAAATTATATTTAATGATTATTAAAACCAAAATAAAAAAAGCTCACCTTTCGATGAGCTTTTAACATTTATAATATTCAAAGAAATTAATCTTTTGATTTTACATGGTAAACTTTGTTTTGTAAATACCAAGCCGCTAATGTTAAGGCTAACATTGCTACTGCTGTTGCAGGAACCCAGAATGGGATTGGAATTGGATCTCCGGCTGCGTAAGAGTGTAATCCAGATAAGTAATAGTTAACGCCAAAATACGTCATAATTACTGTCCAAACTGCCCACATTGCAGCAACGTTGAATGCAAATTTTCCTCTTAAACCTGGAACTAAACGCATGTGTAAAACAACTGCATAAACAATTACTGAAACGAATGCCCAAGTTTCTTTTGGATCCCAAGACCAGTAACGTCCCCAAGATTCGTTTGCCCACATACCGCCTAAGAATGTACCGACAGTAAGCAAATAAATACCGATTGTTAACGACATTTCTGAAACGTAAGTCATTTCTTTTAGAGAAATTTCAATCTTTTTATTTGGTTTAATCATCATGATAATTAATGAGAAAACCCCTAAAATAGCACTTAATCCAAAGAAACCATAAGATGAAACGATAATCGCAACGTGTACAATTAACCAATATGATTTTAGAACTGGTACTAATGGTGTAATTTGTGGATCTAACATAGAACCTCCATGCGCAAATCCCATCATAATTACAGCAACCATAGCTCCTGTTGTAGGAATAAATGCGTTTCGGTTTTTGTATAATAACAATCCAGCTAAAACACTAATCCATGAAATAAATACAATGGCTTCGTAACCGTTAGACCAAGGTGCGTGTCCCGTTAAATACCAACGAACACCAAGTCCTGCGGCTTGTATGATAAAGACAATAAATATTAATCCCAAACAAACATTGATAATTCGATGCAGTGCTTTGCTTTCTGAAAATAACTGAATGAATGATAAAATCATTAAAACTCCACCAACCATACAATAAGCAATCATCACCCAAAAGAAAACGTTGTATTTGTTGTATAAAACCTCAATCTCAACTTTTGTTGGAGAAGGCACAACATTTTTACCCCATTTTTGTTGGTATTTATCGATATAATCTACCGCATTATCTGCAGGCGTCCAATTACCATTTTCTAATCCTTTCGAAACCATGTTAAAATAAACACTAATCATTCCAAGTGCCATTGTATCGATTTCTACAGGATTTTCTTGTGTTTGATAAATCCAAGAAGTCCAACGCTCTGAAGGATCATTCTGAACTGGAATTATTTTTAATTGATAACCTTTTGCAGTTTGATCTAAAATATTGAAACGCTCTGTAACTTTAATTACTTCCTCATCAAATTTAGAACGCTCTGAAGGTTTTCTTGAGAATGCTTCGTTATAGGCTTTGTCTAATTTGAAACGAGTTGTTTTTGGATCAATCAAATTCATTAAAGATGTGTAACCATCTTCATTTGCGCTTGTAATTTTCTTTAAACGATCACCACCTTTATCACCAACTTCAATCATCGGAGCATTTACCCAATAAGCAGGATCTAATTGCAAAGAAATAAACCATTTATTGGCAGATAATCCGTGGAATTTATCTTTTTTGTAAACTTTTCTAAGGATTTCTAAAGCTTGCGTATTAACAGGTTTTATACGTCCTTCGATATCTTGTGTAAGTAAATGACCAAATTTATCAGCGTGCTCGTCCGGAATTTTTACGTTCTTCGCTAATTCATCACCATCAGCCATTTTTGTAGAAAAACTACCAATATGTTCTGATGAATGAACATTACCTTTTTCCGAATCAGTCTGAATTTTTTGATGTCCATTTTTTCCTCCATCAGTAGTACTTGGATTTTGAGCAAATGCTAATCCAGAAAGTAAAAATAATGGAAGTAAAATATTTACTTTTTTGGTATGTAAACTTTTTAATAAAGAGTTTAATTGTGTAAAACGAGTTCCTTTCCAGAATAATGAAACAAACATTCCCCCAAATAATAAGAAGTATCCTAAATAGGTAATGTTAGTTCCCCACCAGTCTTGGTTAACTTGTAAAATAGTTCCGTCTTCTGTTGGGAAATAACTCGATTGGAAGAAACGGTAACCTTTATAATCCATTACATTGTTCATATAAATGTGATGTTTTGTTTCTTTTCCCTCGTCGATAACTGTAATGTTAGATTCGAAAGAAGAAGGATTTGTAGAACCAGGATAACGATCTAAAATAAAGTCATCTAAACGAATACTAAATGGAACTTTCACTAACTTAGAACCGTAACCTAACGAAATATTCATTCCGTCAATTTGTACATCAGCAGAATAATTTGTGACACCTTTTCCACCAACAATCGTCACTGTATCACGTTTATCACCAACAATAACTTCGGCTCTAATTGCACCAGGTAGATTTTTTTCTTCTGCTTTAAATTTAGAACCTTGTCTATATAAAACTTCACCTTTGAAAGCCGGATTTGGAACTACAAATTGCGCTCCGTTGATTGTATATAACGAACGTAATTTTAATGGAGCTGGAACATTAAATTCAACTTTTCCAGCACCTTCTTGCAATTTCTGCATGTCTGTAATTTGTCCAACTTGTTGTCCAGCCATTTGCACATATTCTCCTTCGAAAGGCGATTTGATAACCAAATTTTCTCCTTCTCCAGTAATTTGTACAGCACCATCTTGCGGTCTATTGTACGAAACTAAAGTTCCATTAACACTTTTGATTTCACCATTTCTGATGAAAACAGAATTACGTCCAGTTTGTCCAACTGTCACAATTTCTAAAACATTAATTCCTTCTTTTTTTCTTACAACTGTATCTAAAGCGTGAGGTACGTAATCAAAAGTTTTTAATTTAATGACTTTATCTTTGAACTGATATTCACCTTCAAAGTGTCTACGGAACAGAGAACTTGTACTATCTTTTCTGTCAAAATACGTCATGTTGTATTGATGATTGTCGTACGCCAAACGTTGTGTACCATCATCAACCATCATCTTGAAATAAGATTTGTACGATGTAATTTCGTTACTTGTTCCTCCTTCTGGAATAGGCATTTCACCCTCGAAACTGATGTAACGAGTAATTCCTCCTCCAATAAAAATAAACAAAAATGCTAAGTGGAAAACCAATAAAGGCAATTTTTCCTTTGACCATAATCGGTATCGTTTGATATTCATTAAGAACAAAACGATCAACCAAATCATTAATACCTCAAACCACTTTGCCTCGTAAATAACAGCTTTTGCAGTAGCCGTATCGTAGTCATTTTCAATGAAAGTGGCATAACCCATGGCGATTGCGTAGATGAATAGCAAGACCGTCATGGTTCTGGTAGAAAATAGATATTTTTCTAATTTACTCATTACTTATAATTGATTTACAAAAATAGGTGAGTTTATCAGATAAAGCATTAAAACTTAAATGATTTTTATTAGAATCAATGAGTTAATAGAATGTTAAATATGTTGTACCGAAATTGATTTTAAATGTTTGAAAAATACACTGTTAATCAGGAATTTTTATAAAAAAGTATTTTCTTCAAAAATAATTTGTTAAGAAAATATTTAGAAATATCAAAAACATATCTTAAAAGGAACAACTTTTGTTAAAGCACAATAACCAATTATAATGATATGAAAAAATTAACTCAAATTTTATGTGCTGGAGCTTTCATTTTTGCTTTAGCAAGTTGTCATAACAGCAAGGCTGTTGCATACCAAAAAGATAATGGTACAGGCGGTTATACCGAAGAAAAGGTGAACAATGATACCTATATTGTTAGTTTTGATGGAAACGAATACAATAAAAAAGACAAAACGTTTGACTATGCTTTGTTGAGAGCAGCGGAAATAGGTCAGCGTAATAATTTTGATTATTTTGCAATTTTAAGTACAGTGAACGATAAAGTCTTGGAAAAAAGTAACAGCTACACAAAATTAGATAGTAATGATACGTGGCTGAAAGTACAATATTTCAAAAACAGTAAACCAATAAAATTTCAAACGGTTTATGAACCAGCTGTTGTAATAAAAGATTTGCATAAAAAATATAAAATTAAATAAGGATACAAACCACTCATTTGAGTGGTTTTTTGTTTTGGAATAAATTAACATTTTCGATGACACAATGTGGCGTTTTAACTTCTCAACTTTGTACTATGTTCGCATTGATAGATTGTAATAATTTTTACGCCAGTTGCCATCGTGTTTTTCAACCGAAGCTTCTTCATCAGCCAATTGTAGTATTGTCTAATAATGATGGTTGTGTAATTTCGCGTTCTGCGGAAGCGAAGTTAGCTGGAATTCCAATGGGTGCGCCTGCGCATCAATTTCAACGTATTTTTGAACAGAAAAAAATCAAAGTTTTTTCGTCAAATTATCAATTATATGCGGATATGAGCAATCGTGTAATGTCGATTTTATCGTTGTATTCGCCTGATCAAGAAATTTATTCGATAGACGAATGTTTCTTAAAATTGAATGGATTTGATCGTTTTGATTTGAAAAATTACGGATTAGAAATCAAATCTAAAATTTATCAGTTTACAAAATTGCCAGTTTGTGTCGGAATTGCACCAACTAAATCCTTGGCGAAATTAGCGAATCATATTGCGAAAAAATTTCCAGAAGTTCATCAAGGAGTTTATGTTATTCAGACGCAAGAACAAATCCATAAAGCGTTAAAATGGCTAAATATCGAAGATGTTTGGGGGATTGGTCGACGAATGTCACGACGTCTGAGAATGATCGGTGTCAATAAAGCGTTGGACTTTGTACAATTAAAAGATGATTTTCTTCGGAAAGAATTTTCGATAGTAGGTTTGCGTTTGAAAAAAGATTTGTTAGGTGAAGCGGTGTTAGATTTAGAAGCTATTTCGGCAAAGAAAAGTATAGCAACGACGCGTAGTTTTGAAGAATATACCAACGATTTTGAATATGTAAAAGAGCGTGTTGCTACTTTTGCGGTTTCGTGTGCAGAGAAACTTCGGAAACAGAATTCGTCTTGCAATTTGATTACAGTTTTTATTCAGACCAATAATTTTGATAGAAATAAACCGCAATATTACCGTACAATTTCGGTCCATTTACCTTACGAATCGAATTCAAGTATTACGTTGTCCAAATTTGCAATCAAAGCGTTTGAGCAAATTTATAAGGAAGGTTATGAGTATAAAAAAGCTGGAGTAGTGGTGTCTGGAATTGTTTCGTCAGATCAAAAACAATTATCGCTTTTCGAGGAAGAAAATCAACATCACCCAGATTTGATGAAAGTCATCGATTTGTTGAACAAAAAATTTGGTGCGGCAAAAATAAAATTAGCTTCGCAAGATTTGAATAAAACGTGGAAAATGCGTCAAAATAATTTATCGCCTTGTTATACGACGAAGTGGAAAGATTTGTTGGTGGTGTATTAAATGATAGAAAAAATGAATGGAGAGATAAAAATGTTAGACAAAGAACTCAATCTTTTTGTGATAAATACAGATGGTGAGAAAAAATATATTCCGAATTTTGGTCATGTAAATGCTGGATTTCCTTCACCTGCGGAAGATTTTGTAGATGATAAAATAAGTTTGGACGAACGTTATTTAACGCATCCCGAATCTACTTTTTTGATTGTCGTTGGTGGAGATTCGATGTATCCTGTTTATCAAAAAAATGATATTTTGGTGATTCGGACTGATCTTATTCCATTGCATCACGATGATATTATTGTTTCCGTTAATAATGAGGATTATACGTTGAAACGCTTTGATAAAATAAACAATAAATTAATTGCGATAAATCCAAATTACAAAGATTGTGTGCAAATACACGAAAATGATGAGGTGGTTATTTTAGGTGTTGTGGGTGTGTTGGTGAGAGAAAAAACGAATAGAATTTAAACCTTTGTTGTAACTTTTTTATAAAACATGCATCTTAATAGTAAAGATATGATGTTATGAGAAAATTTATTTTATTGTGTTTTGCAGTGATGTTGGTACAATCTTGTGTGACAATTGATGTGAATAAAGATCCTTATTATCAGAAATATAATAATCAGAGTTATGAAAAATCTTCAATTTCTGGGTTAAGTATTTCGAATATGAGAATGAATAAAAACTCTAGAATTGCTACAAAAAAACAATATGTAGGCAGAAATGAATTGAAAATTAAAATAGAGAATTCTTCGGGAGGTTTTTATTATGTGATAACAGTTAAAGAGCCGATGAAAGTTCGTTTTGAATTGGGTGTTAAAAATAGTAGTAGCGCGATAGAAGCTTCAATTGTTGATAAGGATAAAAAAGAATTTTTTAGCTTAAAATCAAATGGGAATCGTCATAATAATAGAATAGAAATTATAGATTTTGATAAAGCCGGAGATTATTATTTGAAGTTTAATTCTGAAGAAAATTATAGAGGAAAAATTAATATTTTACTGAATAGAATTGAGTAAGATTTATAAAAAAAAAAGAAGCGCTAAAAATTAATTTTTAGCGCTTTTATTTTTTATTGAAATGCTCCAATTGTAGGAGTTGTGCCTCGTGGTTGTCCATTATAATCTAACGGATATTGTTGCGCAAAAGATATTTTTCCTTTTCCTTTTGCAGGTGATTCGTTTTTCACCGCTAATTTATTTGCAAAATACGCTGTATTTTCAAACATTGGATCTAATGTAATACTTGCCAAGAAATTTGGCGCAGTTGTTACATTTAACGTTGATGTATCTACATTATGAATAATATTGGTATCAAATAAATAATTGAAAGCCGCACCATCTTTTTTATCCAATAAAATAGCATTTGGCGTATTATCATTATAAAAAATACAATTCCCGAATGTTGCTTTAGTTAAAGCCGAAACATTTTTATCATTGTTTTCATTACTCAAGAAAAGTGAATAAGCAGGTCCAGCACCTGTCGCAAAATGGTAATAATTGGCAAAAGTAGAATGATAAAATTCGTACAAACCTCCATATTCTATTGCTAAAGTTGCCAAATTACTATTATTCATCACCAAATTGTAACCTGTAATTGTAGCGTTTGTAGCTAAAATTCCATACGATTGATTATTGACAATTTTAGCGTTACTAATATCTAATTTAGCATTATTTACGTGTAAACCAGTGTCAGCACCAATAATTTTTGCATAATTGATTTTCGATGTACTATTTGGAGCTAATTCGATTTTGTTCCATTGATCAGGAATCGAATCATATTTGTTATCATGACGCGCCGAACGAAATTTCACTTCTTCATTCAAAGCTCCATTTACCGTAAGTTTTGCATTGTTTCCAATCGTTAAACTTGCTCCTTTTTTGAAATAAACTTTTGCACCTTTATCAATTGTTAAATCACTTGTAACCGTTAAATTTCCATCAATTACTTGGGCTTCGTTTACATTCCAATTTGCAGAAGAAATTGTAGCATCTTTTGCATGAATTTTAGCTTTTTCTATCCAAGAAAGTAACTTAATTTTTTTAGAAGAATTGGTTGTTTCGAAATTAATTTCGTCATCGTAAAGTGGATTAAGAGGCGCTTCTTGTGCATTTACTTCAACAAAAATAAATAAACTATCTTTTTTGCGAATCGGCACATTTTCGAAACTTGTTCCTGCTTTTCCGTCTACATTTATATTGAAAAATGAATTATTTCCACGTGTCAAATATATTTTTGGAATTACGCGATCATCATTCTCAGGATTATAAATTTTAAGAAGATAAGTTTCAGATTTAGAAAAATTATATACGGTATCTACGGAAACGGTATCTTTGCTAAAACGCAATTCAGAACTAATTGGATCATAGTCAAAATCATCGCGACAAGATTGAAAACCAATCAAAGAAGCAATACCAAGTCCGGCGATTAATGTTTTTACGTTCATAAAGTTATCATTCATTATATAAGTTTAAACAGCAAATAATAGGTTTTATTGTAGATGGACAAAGATAAAAAATAGATTTTTATGAATAGATTCTGAAAAAATAGTTGTACGAATTACTAAAATGTTTATATTTGCACCACGAAAAATGTGTACAAGAAGTGCAGGTTTAATTTTAAGAAGCCCATTACACTCGAAATTAAATTTGCTTAACGTATTGTTTTAAATGTTTTTTTAATAAAATTGATTGTAACATTCTGTAAATAATATTATCTTTGCACTCCAATAAAGTTAACAAAGAAGATTAAAAAAATGAAAAAAGATATCCACCCAACAAATTACCGTTTGGTAGCATTCAAAGATATGTCTAACGAAGATGTATTCATCACAAAATCTTGTGCTGATACTAAAGATACATTAGTTGTTGACGGAGTAGAGTACCCATTAATCAAAATGGAGATTTCTTCTACATCTCACCCATTTTACACAGGTAAATCTAAATTGGTTGATACTGCAGGACGTATCGACAAATTCAGAAGCAAATACGCTAAAAAAGGATAAGAATAGGCAACTATTTGCAATCTTTAAAATATATCAAAAACCTACAAGAATTTCTTGTAGGTTTTTTTAGTTTAATCAGGTTTTAATTATAAATTTGTAACGTTATATTAACACAAAAAATAGTTAACTCACATGTCATTATTCGACAATACACAGTTTGCTTTCGAATCGAAATCAGATAAAGATTTAAAGAAAGCGTATTACTTATACAAGTTAATCGGAAGCCCCGCATTGACAAGTTTTGGAACTAAGTTTTTTAATTTACCATTTGCGGTAGATATCCCATTCGTAAAACCTGTAATTCGTGAAACAATCTACAAACAATTTGTAGGAGGAGAAACGGCAGAACAAGGTGTGGTTGTCGCAAATGAATTATTTAAATATCACGTAAGTTCTATTTTAGATTATTCTATCGAAGGATTAACAGAAGAAAAACAATTTGACGAAGTTCGTGACGTTATGTTACACTTGGTTGATTTAGCAAAATCTAATCAATCAATTCCATTTGTAGTTTTTAAACCAACTGCATTTGGTCGAATCGAATTATTTGAAAAAGTAGGAAAGAAACAAACGTTAACTGCAGAAGAAGAAAAATCTTGGGCAAATATTCGTCAACGTTTCGAGGCTGTATGTCAAAAAGGATATGATTTGGATGTTAATATCATGGTAGATGCAGAAGAAACTTGGATGCAAGGTTCTGCAGATGATTTGACTGACGAAATGATGGTGAAATATAACACAAAACGTGCATTAGTTTGGAATACGTTGCAAATGTATCGTCATGATCGTTTGGCTTATTTGAAAGAAATGCATGCAAAAGCAGAACGCGAAGGATATTTCTTAGGATTCAAAATTGTGCGTGGAGCATATATGGAGAAAGAGCGTGCACGTGCGCAAGCTGAAGGTTATCCATCTCCAATTCAACCAAACAAAGAAGCTTCGGATAGAGATTATAACTTAGCGTTAGAATTTATTGCTTCTCATCACGAGCGTTTTGGTTTATTCGCAGGTTCGCACAACGAAGAAAGTTGTGAATTGTTAATCAAATTGATGAACGAAAACGGAATCGAGAAAAATAATCCAAATTTCTGGTTTGGACAATTATTCGGAATGAGTGATAATATTTCGTTCAACTTGGCGCATTTAGGATACAATATTGCAAAATATTTACCTTATGGACCAATCAAAGAAGTAATGCCTTATTTGGTTCGTCGTGCACAAGAAAATACGTCTGTTGCAGGACAAACTGGACGTGAATTGATGCTGATCGAAAAAGAATTAGAGCGTCGTAAAAAATCGAAATAATCGTATTTTTATATCTAGCAAAAATCCACTCAATTTGAGTGGATTTTTTAATTAATTATTATTTTTCTTGATTTTAATCTTGCCTTTATGTTCGTGATACATCATACAAGTTGCTTTATTTTCTAACTCTTTGCATGTTTTTTCGAAATCATAAATAACACTTACTGTTTCACCTTCTTTTTTGTCCGAAAGCATTTCATTATTACAAACCAAATAATCCTCTTTATCATCAACACGAATGTAAGTTCCTGTACAATCTCTCACAATTGTTCCTGTAAATAATCGATCGTGTTTGATATTTGTACTACAAGAAGATAGGGCTAAGGTAAAGAGAGTAGTTAATGTGAAAAGTAGTTTCATATTTTAATAAATTAATAATCATAAATATAAAGTTTTTTATAGAGTAAATAAACAGAGCTTAACTATTTTAAAAACTTTTTTCATTAAAATTTAGAATAACCAACATCATCGAATCTTGTAAAGAAGTCACTTGATGAATAACTTTTGGAGGAAGAATATATTCGTCAAATTCTTTTAGATTGACAATCTCAATTTTCGAGTCAATTTCTATTTCACCTTTCAACATCAAAATTTTTGCATTTACAGGTAATTGATGATCGATTAATTTCAAACCTTTTTTCAGTCCAAAAGCAACAACACGTGTATCATCATTTCTGAAAATGATTTTTATAATTGGTTTTTCCGATTCCGAAATCTGATCTAAAATGGCATGTAACATAATGATAGTTTTTGAATTCTCTTAAAATTAGTATTAATTCTTCAAACTATCTGAAAATGAAATATTAATAATTTGTGAAATTTTATTTTTTAAATAATGATTGATAATGGATAATTGCAGTTGGATCAATTTCTATTTTCTTTTGAGATGATTTCGCTTGTAATAAGAAATGCAAGTGTAACTCATTTTTATTTGTTAATCCAACGTAGTATAGTTTTGGAAAAGTTTTCCATATTGCAGTTCCATTATTATTTACTTTTATACGAAGATTTGGGTTAGGATTATCTCTTCCGCTCGCATCATATAATTGTATTATTAGAATATTTTCGTACAAAATTGTTTCAACAGGTTCATTTTTATTATTGTAAGTAAAAATCCCAAGTTCATTTACCATCATAAAAGTTGCATATTTCTTACGTAAAAAATAAAAAGGGATTCCAATTAAACAAATAGCAACACAAAATAATAAACATACAAACAAAACAATGATTCCTGAAATTTTAAGACTGAAAGTAGAAAAAATAATGAGTATCAGAGAAATAATCAATGCTATAATGATTAACTGTGTTATAGTTTCATTCCTTCTTGTTTTCGATTTATTTTCGATACTATATATAGTAGAAGAGTTCATGATTTAATTTTTAATTAAATTAAAGATTTTTATTAATAATATAAAATCCCCAATTATAGCTAATAAATGCAAAAATATTTTCAAAACTTGCTTTTTATTTCTTCTAAAAATCTTCCTAACTTGCTGTTTTAAAATTACAGAATGACAACGAATTATTTTGCCGAAATTATTTTACCACTTTCATTAAATGGAACGTTTATGTATCATCTTTCTGAAATTGATTTACAGCAAATTAAAGTCGGTCAGCGTGTTTCCGTGCCTTTCGGAACGCAAAAATTATATACAGGAATTGTACATTCTATTCATCAAAATGCACCAGAATTATACAAAACAAAGGCGATTCATGCTTTTTTGGATGACGAACCTTTGGTAACGCAAACGCAAATTAATTTTTGGGAATGGATGGCGAATTATTATATGTGTTCGTTGGGCGATGTTTTCAGAAATGCTTTTCCTTCTGCATTAAAATTAGAATCTCAAACTTTTGTTCGATTAATTAATCCAAATTATGAAACAATTGAAGAACTAAATGATTATGAATTTTTAGTTTTTGAAGCATTGAAATTAAGAGAAATCATTTCGGTTGAAGAAGCAGCTTTAATTGTGGATGAAAAATCAGCAATTCCAACACTTAAATTATTAATTGATAAAGGAATTATTCGATTAGATGAAAAACTCAACGAAAAATATACGCCAAAAATTGATAATTATGTCAGGTTACATCCCGATTTAAAAGGAAATGAAGTTGCTTTTATCGAAATTTTAAATCAATTAAATAAAGCACCAAAACAGCGCGAAACTTTGTTGCAATTGATTACATTAGAAACACAATTACAAGAAAAACCGCTAAAAGTGGCAGATTTTGTAAAACAAGGTGCGACAAATGCAGTACTTAAATCGTTAGCAGAAAAAGGAGCGGTCGAAATTTATCAGCATCAAACTTCTCGTGTAGAAGAACAGGAGAAAGATGTAACTGAAATTTCAGAATTAACCTTGAAACAAACTGCTGCTCTAAATCAAATTAAAGAAGATTTTAAAGATAAATCGACTGTTTTGTTGCATGGTGTAACATCAAGTGGAAAGACAGAAATTTATCTGAAATTGATGGAGCAAATAATTGCGAAAGGAAATAAAGTGTTGTATTTATTGCCAGAAATTTCTGTGACTACGCAAATTGTTCATCGTATAAAAAAGCATTTTGGAGAAAGAGTAGGAGTTTATCATTCGAAATTCAATCAAAATGAACGTGTCGAGTTGTGGCAAAAAACCTTGAATGGGGATTTCGATATTATCATTGGTCCTCGAACAGCGTTGTATTTGCCTTTTGATAATTTGGGAATGATTATCGTCGATGAAGAGCACGAATCGTCTTATAAACAAATGGATGTAAAACCATTTTTTCATGCACGCGATATGGCGATGTTGCTTGGAGGAATGATGAATGCGAAAGTTTTGTTAGGTTCGGCGACGCCTTCGGCTGAAAGTTATTATAATGCGAAAAATAAAAAATATGGTTATGTCGAATTAACGGAGCGTTTTGGAAATATAAAGCTGCCCGAAATTAATTTGATTGACCTCAAAAAAGCGCAAAAGGAAAAAGAAATTACAGAAGATATTTCGCATACACTTCGTGATGAAATTTTCAATCAATTGCATCAAAAAAAGCAAGTCATTTTGTTTCAGAATCGCCGTGGATATGCACCGATTATGGAATGTAATACGTGTGGACATACGCCTGAATGTCCAAATTGCGATGTCAGTTTAACGTATCATAAATTCTCTAATCAACTCAAATGTCATTATTGTGGTTATGCGCAAGCGAAACCTTTGCGTTGTCCAAGTTGTGGTTCGCACGAATTGAATACAAAAGGTTTGGGAACGGAGCAGATAGAACAGCAAGTTCAAACGATTTTTCCTGATGCAAAAGTTCGAAGAATGGATGTCGATTCGATGCGCGGGAAATTTGCTTACGAAAAATTGATTGAAGATTTCGAGAACAAAGAAATTGATATTTTAATTGGAACACAAATGATTACAAAAGGTTTTGATTTTGGAAATGTTAATTTTGTTGGTGTTATTCGAGCAGATTCTTTGTTAAATTTTCCTGATTTTAGAGCGCACGAAAAAGCGTTTCAATTGTTAACGCAAGTTTCTGGTCGTGCAGGTCGTCGTCAAGAACAAGGAAAAGTATTGATTCAATCTTTTCAGCCAGAACATCAGATTTTGCAAAATGTCACAACCTACAGTTATGCACCAACGATGAAAGATATTTTGTATGAGCGAAAAGAATTCTTGTATCCTCCTTATTCACGGTTAATCAAGTTGCGTTTCAAGCATAAAAATAAAGAGCGTTTGGATAAAACGGCGGCTCAATTAGTCGTTTTGCTTAAACCAAGTTTTGATGCAAAATGTTTACTTGGTCCAGAAACGCCTTCGATTGGAAGAATCAATAATTTGTATATTACAGATGTGATGATTAAAATTAGACCAAATCAATCACCTCAAAAAGTAAAAGATTTAATTCAAGCAAAAATAGATCAATTGCATACAATTGCAGCTTTTCGTTCGGTACGAATTGATGTTGATGTTGATCCAGTTTAAAATAAAAACCTCCCAAAAGTTAACTTTTGGGAGGTTTTCTTGTTAAGATTCTAAACTTCTTAAATATTGTTGTTGTAAAGATCGTCGTCTGCCTTTCATAAATAAGAAAAGGTTTAGCATCAACATTATTCCTAAATAAATGGCGAAACCACCAATTTTTGTACTTAATTTTACAATTAAATCTTCGGTTGTAGCGATAGAAGTCATGTAAACAATTAGCATGGCGAAACCGATATTCAAAAGATAAAAACCAATTTTGAACAATGAATTTGTTGCGCTTGCAATATCTTCTTTTTGATGGAAAATATCGTACATAAATATTTTTCCATTTTTGAATAAAACGTTAGAAACTGCGATTGTCATTAATATTGCCACTGGTAAGTAAACCAAATATGCAATTAGATTGTAATTTGTCATAATTTGCTGTGTTTAAGTGTTTATTTTTTTGCTTTTTCTTGCGATATAAATAATTGATAAATTAATAAAATGTAATATTCCGAGGATTAATAATATAAATCCAATTTTGTAGGACAATGAAGAAAACATGATGGTAATGGAGTCAACTTGTTCCCAGTTTTGTAAACTTATTGCCGAAAAACCTAAATTGACCAAATAGTATCCAATCAATAAAAGATTATTAATCGATTGACAAACAGAATGATTATCGATTAAGTTTGTCAAGTACACAAAACCAATTTTATACACTTTCCAACCAATAAAAATGGTGATGTAGAAAGTAATAATCAGATAAATGATATACGAAATAATATTATACATATTGAATTTTCAATAATTTTTGAAATTTGTGATTCAAAAAAATACGAATTGATTATTTTATCAAATTCGTGATTTTTCCTACCAACCAATGCTCATCAGATTTGATAGCAAGGTCCATTATATTATTGATTTTTGTCGAAACAGAAGATAAATCTTGTAATAATTTTGCAAATTCTTTTGCATCATCAGATTGATCGTCGATGTTTTTTAATGATTCTAAAAAATCAATTACCGGCTCTATTTCACGCTTTCTGCGTTCTTTTGTAATTTGTTTGAATAAATACCAAACATCTTTATCGGCAACAAAATATTCTTTACGTTCTCCTTTTATCAATTCTTTTCTTACAATTCCCCAATCCATCAAAGCACGCAAATTCATATTTGCATTTCCGCGAGAAATTTGTAATTCCTCCATAATTTGATCTGTAGAAATAGGTTCATTATACGTTAATAATAATGCATGAACTTGTGCCATAGTACGATTTATTCCCCAGTTAACAGCGAAAGTTCCCCAAGTTTGAACAAATTTTTCTTTTGATTCTTCTAATTTCATTGCAATTATTATTTACACAAATATATATAAATTTCTATACTTTCAAAAATTATTGAAAATTAATTTTGAAAAATATTTTAGCGCTATTTATAAGATAAATCTTAAACTTGCTTGTAACATTTTTCTGATAATTTCGACTTATCTGTTATCTTTATTGAAATTTACAACAATCTATGATATCTATTCGAGATTTAAATAAATCCTACATAATGGGAAAAAATAAACTTCACGTACTCAAAGGAATTAACCTTGAGATTGCAGAAGGTGAATTTGTTGCGATTATGGGATCTTCGGGTTCGGGGAAATCAACTTTATTGAATATCATTGGGATGTTGGACGAGCATGATACAGGTATTTATGAATTGGATGGCGTTAGAATCGAGAAATTAAACGAAACTAAAGCCGCTAATTATCGAAACAAATTTTTAGGATTTATTTTTCAATCGTATAATTTGATTGGTTTCAAAAATGTCTTAGAAAATGTTGCCTTGCCGTTGTATTATCAAAAAGTAAAACGTTCGGATCGAAATAAAATCGCGCTTAGTTATCTGGAAAGAGTAGGGTTGGAGCCTTGGGCTACTCATATGCCAAACGAACTTTCGGGAGGACAAAAACAGCGTGTTGCAATTGCGCGCGCGTTGGCTGCAAAACCAAAATTGTTATTAGCCGATGAACCTACAGGAGCGTTGGATACGAAGACTTCGCAAGAAGTGATGCACTTGATTCAAGAAATTAATGACGAAGGTAAAACAATTGTCATGGTGACGCACGAAGACGATATTGCTAATATGTGCAAACGTATTGTTCGCCTGAAAGATGGTGTAATTGTAAGTGACGAAAAAGTAGAACAAGTAAGAGTTTAATGATTTTCGAAATTTAAACTTCGTCAATCATAAATCAAAGAATCGTAAATATAAAATATGTTTGATACAGACCGTTGGAGCGAAATATGGTCGTCCATTGCAAGTAATAAATTGCGTACGGCATTGTCGGGTTTGACAATCGCTTTGGCGCTTTTTGTGTTTATTACATTGTATGGATTGGGAAATGGTTTGCAGAACGGATTTCAACAAGAATTCTTTAAAGCAAATTCACTAAATATTACCGTTAATGGCGGAACGACAACTGAGCCTTACAATGGTTTCAAACAAGGGCGTACAATAGAATTGGACGTAAAAGATTTTGATTTTATTAAACATTCTTTTCCAGATGAAATAAAATCGATTGTAAGTACAATTTCGAAAAGTGATACGATTCGAAATGAAGCTAATTCAGGAAGTTATTCGATTACTGGAGTTTATCCAGAATATGAATCAATGATTAATGAAAACGTAACTCTTGGTCGATTTATCAATAAAAAAGATATGGAAAATCAGTCTAAATCAATTGTTATTGGACGATTGGTTGCGCAAGATTTTTTTCCAAATCAAATTGCAATTGGTAAATATTTGCAATTAGGTTCAAGTATGTATCAAGTGGTTGGTGTTTTCGAAAGTAAAGATGGTGGTGATAATGCTGAACGTGCTTTGTATGCGCCTTTTACAACGTTTAGAACGATTTATGCGACGGACAAAGTATCATCGATTATTGTAACACCAAAAGATGGAATGGCTTTGGCCGATATTTCTAAACTAGCAAATGCAATCGAATATAATATAAAAGGTCGACACAATGTTGCGCCTTCTGATTATGGTGGAGTTTGGGTGCGAAATGCAGCCGATGCAATGGAAGATACCAATCAATTTTTCTTGATTCTGACAATTATTGTATTTGTAATTGGTGGAGGAAGTTTGATTGCAGGAATCGTAAGTATTGGAAATATTATGGTGTTTAGTGTAAAAGAACGTACCAAAGAAATTGGTATTCGAAAAGCTTTAGGCGCAACACCAGCCAATGTTTTGGGATTGATTTTACAAGAAGCAATTATGATTACAATTATTTTCGGAGCAATAGGAATTGCTTTAGCGGCACTTGTTGTAGAAAATATTGGTGATAGTTTAGAAGAATATTTTATTTATAATCCAGGTGTAGAAACCAATTCGTTGGTCATGGCTTGTATTATTTTATTTGTTGCAGGAACAGTTTCTGGATTAATTCCAGCTTTGAATGCAGCACGTATTAAACCTATTGATGCTTTAAGAGACGAATAATGAACTTTATAAAATTTGTTTTTGATCCAGATGCTTGGAGCGAAGTCTACGCGGCGATTCGTAAAAATAAATTGCGCACTATTTTGACGATGATTGGTGTCGCATGGGGAATGTTCTTATTTGTATTATTGTTAGGCGTAACACGTGGTTTGCAAAATGGTTTTGACCGAAATTTAGCAGATGCCGCAACCAATTCATTATTTGTTTGGGGAGGAACAACATCGATGCCGTATCAAGGATTTCAAAAAGATCGCACAATTGAATTGAAAATGAGTGATGTTCGTCAAATTCAGGCTCGTTTTCCTCAAATTTCGTTGTTAGCACCTCGAAACTCGAAACCAAATTCTATTTTAACTTACGGAACAAAATATAATTTTTATACGGTCAATGGAGATTATCCAGACCAAAACCGAATGTTTGGGAAAGATATTATTCAAGGTCGTTTTATCAATGAAGATGATATCAAAACTGAATCGAAAGTTTGTGTGATTGGAATTGAAGTTGCGGAACAATTTTTTGGTGATAAACCAAAACCGTTGGGTAAAGAAATCAGAATTAGTGATAGTTATTATACAATTGTTGGCGTTTACGACACACCTTCTTCGCCTGTAGAGAGCAAAGATCAAGTGTTTATTCCGTTTACAACATTTCAAAAAATATACAATCAAGGGGAAACGATTCAATATTTAAGTTTGAGTTTGCCTAATAATTATGATATTGTTGCATTCGAAAAAGAATTAAAAACATATCTGAAACAGATTAAAAATATTTCGCCTGATGACGACCAAGGAATTGGAGGTTTTAACTTGGGTGAAATGCTTGGGAAGATTATGAAATTCGTAAAAGGAATGCAATTTTTAGCAATTGTTGTAGGAGGGATGACATTGTTTTCTGGCGTTATTGCGATTGCAAGTATTTTATTGATTACTGTTTCAGAACGCACAAAAGAATTTGGAATTCGAAGAGCATTAGGTGCTATTCCTGCTCAAATTCGAGGACAGATTTTGTTAGAATCAGTAGTTTTAACATTAATTGCAGGTTTAGGCGGAATTATTTTTGCAGCACTCTTGCTAATGGTTCTCAACGAAGTCATCATTCCATCAAATAAAAACATACCTTTATATAATGCGTCAATCGATTTGTTTACACTTTTTACAGCTTTAGCGGTGATGGTGGTTATGGCAACTTTAGCAGGATTGATTCCTGCTCAACGCGCAATTCAAATCAAACCTATTGATGCTTTGAGAGATGAATAACTAAAACTTAACAGATATAAAAGAATGAAAAAATTTCTAAAGATTTTGATGATTGTCGTTTTTATCGGTGCTGTAATCGGTGTGATTGCATATTTCGGTAAAAAGAATAGCCAAGACAATGAAGTTTATGAAACGACAACACCTTTTATGGGAAATATCGAGGTGAAAGCTGTTGCAACTGGTGAAGTAAAACCGTTGGAAACAATTGAAATTAAGCCAAATATTTCAGGTGTTATAAAATCGATTAATGTTGCAGAAGGACAATATGTAGAGCGCGGTCAGTTGATTTGCGAACTGAAAGTTGTTCCTAATGTTCAATCGTTAAATGCAGCTCGTCAGTCAATTCAAGCGGCACAAATTACAGTCGATCAAGAACGTCGTAATTTCAATCGAACATCTACTTTATACAATCAAGGTGTTTTGCCTCGTGCAGATTATGATAATGCAAATGCAACATATAAATCAGCTCAACAACAGTTAAAAGCTGCCGAAAACGATTACAAAGTTGCGCAAACAGGCATTGCTCCTGGTTTGGAAGCTTATGCAACAACGCGTATTACAGCAACTACTTCGGGAATGATTTTAGATATTCCTGTTGAGGTTGGGAATATGGTGCAAGAGATTAATAATTTCTCTACAGGAACGACGATTGCTACGATGGCTGATGTTAAGAAAATGATTTTCCAAGGGAAAGTTGATGAAGCTGAGGTAGGTAAATTGAAGGAAGGAATGAAAATTAATGTATCGATTGGTGCAATTCCGAACAAAACTTTTACAGCGATTCTTGATTTTATTTCGCCTCAAGGAGTTGCAACGAATGGAGTGGTGCAGTTCGAAATTAAAGCGCCGGTTCAATTAGATTCTGATAATTTTATCCGTGCGGGATATTCTGCAAACGCTGAGGTTGTAACTCAAGAAGCGAAAAATGTATTGTTGGTAAAATCAGCGCATGTTCGTTACGATGAAAACCAAAAACCATATGTTGAGATTCTCACTTCTGGTAAAGGACAAGATGCGAAGTACGAAAAGAAATACATCACCCTTGGAATTACAGACGGTGTGAATGTTCAAGTAAAATCTGGCTTGAAAAAAACAGATAAAATCAAAATTTGGAATACCGATTTAGAAAAAGACAAAAACGGTAACGGTCCACATTAATAAGATAAAAAAGGAGAACTAAATGTTCTCCTTTTGTATTTATTGTAACTATCATTCGAGCTTTTCTATATTAATTGTAATAAAAACCTGTCATTCTGAATGTAGCTTTAGCGCAATGAAGAATCTATATATTACACACAGTTTGTCCTGCTGAACTCGTTTCAGCATCTCATGCAGAATTATAAATGATAAGCTTTTACTTTATCAAAGAGTTTTTTATGAAAACTTAATTATGATGTCTTGCAAAATTCGTTTCAGTCTCACATCCATTTTATTATTAACTATATTAAATAAATCATTCTCGCTTCGCGACAATTCTTATGAGTCGATAACCACAAAGTATCCGCTGTTGCTTTGCTTAATTCAGCAAACCATCACCGTCTAATCATTCCCTTGTAGTAAAAACTAACAAAAAAATATCCCCTTGAGGGGATTATAGGGGTGTTTTTTAGTTATGAGTAGTAAGTAATGAGCGCTAATTTTCGAGAAACAAAAAAAGTATGCTATCTATAAATAGATGATTTCCTTTTTGAACTATTATAAAACTTCTTCACAAAACTATCTCCATCCAGTCCTGCTGAACTCGTTTCAGCATCGCATCCAAATAATCAAAAAACAAATTCTCTTGTATAATCGAATTTAAGAACGACCTTTCAATAAAAAGGCGTTCATAAATGAAGAAGTTCGAAGCGAAGAAAAAGATTTAGCCGATAGGTTTTTAAATCTTTTCGCGCAGAATGATTCATTTTAGCCTTTTTGTTGAGGTCTTGATTTTAATACCCAAAATCATCTCATGATTTTTCCTCTTAATCTCAAATGTTTTTTTATCAAGAAAAAAATGAAAGTTAATATTATTTTTTTACATAAATCTCTCTATTTCGTCTACCGTTTAGCGTAATCCGTCAAACATTTCAAAAAATATTTCCCATCGTACCAGTCACTTAAGAGAAGAATGTAAAATAAATGTAAAGTATGTTTGGAAAAGCGGAAAAATGGTGCGTATATTTGCAACCGCAATACGAAAGACGAGTAGTATTGAAATTGACATAAGGACTTATATAGCGACAAAATTTATTTAAAAATAAATTTGCGAGTTTAGAAATAAGTATTACCTTTGCAAACCAATTCCGAGAGGAGTTTGAGAGCGAAAGTAAAATTGACTTGTTGAAATAAAAACTTTAAAAATTTATCAAATAAAATTTGTTAGTTAAAAAATAAGTATTACCTTTGCAACCGCAAATACCGAGAGGTTTTGCTAAATGAGAAGTTCATTTGAAATTATAAAATATACAGAAGAAAAAATAGCCGAATAAAACGAAGTCAATCCT